>NZ_SMFX01000001.1:1105579-1425541 GCF_004339085.1 Thiogranum longum
GCCGCATGAGTGTGGTTTTGCCGGCACCATCCGGACCGATCAGGCCAGTGACGATGCCACGCCGGACCTGCAGGTTGAGTTTATCCAGCGCGCGCACCGGCTGCGCACCGGCAAAGGTTTTGCCGAGATCTTTCAGCGTGATGGCAGGTGATGCGGTACCGGTCATTGCGCGCCGCTGCACGCGGACGCATCAGGGTCGGCCTGCGTGGAACGGGTATCCAGCTCAACGGTAGCGGGCATGCCCAGGCGCAGTTTGTTGTCCGGGTTGCAGGCATAGATCCATACCTGGTACACCAGCCGGGTGCGCAGCGCAGGTGTTTCGACGTTCTTGGGTGTGAACTCTGCACTCGGCGATATATAGCCAACCCAGCCTTTATAGCTTGAGCCCGGTGTACTGTCAGTGCTGATTTTCGCCTGCATACCCGGCACGACATTGCCCAGGTGTGTTTCCGGAACGTAGGTTCGAATCCACACCGGTTCGAGCTTTGCCAGGGTAAACACCGGGCGGGAGGGTGTGGCGATGTCACCCGGTTCCAGGATGCGAGAACGGACTACGCCGTTGGCAGGGGCAAACAGTTTCGTGTCATCAAGATCTTTGCGGGCACGTTTCAGTAACGCTTCGATTTGCGCGACATTGGCGCGCGCAGCAGCAATGGTTTCCTTGCGTGGACCTTCCAGTACCAGCGACAGGGCTTCCTCCGCGGCCTTCAGTTTCGCTTTGGCAACATCCAGTTGACTGCGGGCATCATCGAGACTTTGCTGTGGCGAAACTTTTTTGCGTACCAGCTCTTTGGTGCGGCGATAGCGCTGCTCGGTGTCGAGCAGGCTGGCTTTCGCTGCGGCGACATCAGCCCTGGCCTTGCGGATTTCCTGTGGACGGCTACCGGTTTCCAGCTCCTCGAGCTGCTGGCGGGCCTGTTCCAGGCGTGCTTCCAGTTCCTGAACGACACTCTCAAAACGTGTGGTTTCGAGGCGCCCCAGCTGCTGCCCCTGGCTGACGTGTTCGCCTTCGTTTACATCCAGTTCGGCAATCCGATCCTGAACCATAAACGCCAGTTGCACCTCGCGCATGTCCACATTCCCGTAAAGGGTCAGCGTGTCAGTGGCCGTGTTACTGTTTTTCCAGTACCGGTACCCGGCCGTCGAGGCCGCTGCGATCACGATGAGCAGGATCACAACCCGGGCGATACGTTTTTTTTCTGGAGCCATAACCTGTTGCCTGTAGGGTAAGTTTTCGTAAGTGTAACCGATTTGTGCTGGACAGGACTGTCACCTGTCGGACACCATAGCCGGTAAGGAATTAACAAAATCTTGAAGTATGTCATGCTAGTTTAGCTGCGCCTTATATAGCGGGTGACAGGTTTAAAGCATTCCCGGGTTCAGGGCAGGGTGAGATGGGTCTATTTCGTTCCATGCGGATTGTCGGAATCCTGGTACTTGCCTACAGCGCCAGTATGTTGCCGCCGGCGCTGCTGTCACTGTGGTACAACGACGGTGAAGTCAGGCATTTTGGCACAGCGCTGCTGGCGATCGCTGCGGCTGGTTTATTGATCTTGCTGGTTTCAGGCCGGCGCGGTGCTGGCAAGAATCTGCGCCGCCGGGATGGCTTTATTGTAGTGGTATTTTTCTGGGTGGTGCTCAGTATGCTGGGTGCGATCCCGCTGATGCTCGGTACTCATCTATCGTTTGTCGATGCCCTGTTTGAGGCGGTATCGGGGTTTACCACCACGGGTTCGACGGTCATTGTCGGACTGGATGGTCTGCCGCCCTCGGTCCTGTATTACCGGCAACAGTTGCAGTGGCTGGGCGGTATGGGGCTGGTGGTGCTGGCCATTGCCGTGCTGCCGATACTCGGAATCGGTGGTTCACAGTTGTACCGGGCGGAAACACCCGGCCCTGGCAAGGATGAAAAGATCACACCTCGCCTGGTGCAGGGTGCACGGGCGTTGTGGATGATCTATGTCGGGCTGACACTGCTGTGTGTGCTGGCCTACTGGCTGGCGGGCATGCCCCTGTTCGAGGCAGTGGCGCACAGTTTTTCGACCGTATCGACGGGTGGCTTTTCGACCCACGATGCGAGCCTCGGCTACTTCGACAGTGCAGCGATTGAGCTGGTTGCTACACTGTTTATGTTGCTCGGCGGGATCAATTTTGCGGTGCATTACGTGGTGCTGAGGGACCACAATCCACTGCACTATTTCCAGGATACGGAAGTGCGCAGTTACTTTCTGATTGTCCTGGCACTGATGCTGGTGATTTTTTCGACGCTGGCCCTGACGGGTGTGTACAGGAGTTTTGGCCATGCGGTGATGGATGCCGGCTTTGAAGTGGTATCGGTGATAACCAGTACCGGGTTTGGCGAGGCGGACTTTTCGAAGTGGCCGCTGTTTCTGCCACTGTTACTGATTTTTACCAGTTTTATCGGTGGCTGTGGCGGGTCTACGGCCGGCGGCATCAAGGTATTGCGTATCGTGCTGCTGTTCAAGCAGGGCGCACGAGAGGCAACGAACCTGATGCACCCGCATGCCATCCGGCCGATCAAGATTGGCGGGCGCGTGGTGAACAACCGCACCATTCAATCGGTGTGGGGCTTTTTTTCAGTATATTTGTTTGTGTTCGTCATTCTGACATTGTCGATGATGGCGGCAGGGCTGGATCAGGTCAGTGCATTTTCTGCGGTGGCCACCAGCATTAATAATCTCGGGCCGGGGCTAGGAGAGGTGGCTTATACCTTTTCCACAGTGAGCGACCCGGTCAAATTGCTGGCAGTGGTTGCCATGCTGCTGGGACGACTGGAGATCTTCACACTACTGGTGTTGTTGAGCCCGAAGTTCTGGCTGGAATAGACGACGTTTTTTGACTTTATTAAATCAGGAGATGTAATGAATCAGCAGGGTTTTCTGGGGCGGTATAAACAGTTTTTCCCTTTCCTTGTGTGGATGCCGAAGCTCACCAGGGATACCATCCGGACGGATTTCTTTGCCGGGCTGACCGGTGCGATTGTTGTGCTGCCGCAGGGTGTGGCGTTTGCGACCATCGCAGGCATGCCGCCGGAGTATGGTTTGTATGCGGGCATGGTGCCGGCCATCATCGCGGCCCTGTTTGGCTCGTCATGGCACCTTGTATCGGGACCAACGACTGCCGCATCGATCGTACTGTTTTCCGCACTCAGCGCACTGGCCGAGCCGGGTTCAATGGATTACGTCAAGCTGGCGCTTACCCTGACCTTTATGGTGGGGGTTATTGAGATAGCACTGGGCCTGGCGCGTATGGGCGCACTGGTCAACTTTATCTCGCATTCCGTCATTGTCGGCTTTACCGCAGGTGCAGCGATCCTGATCGCCGGCAAGCAACTGAAAAATTTCTTTGGTGTGCCCATCGAGCGTGGTGGACACCTGAACGATGTACTGGTGCAGTTCTGGCACCAGATACCCAACATTAACGGCTATGTCACACTGGTGGCCGTCGTGACCCTGTTGTCGGGTATTATCGTCAAACGTTTCTGGCCAAAACTGCCTTACCTGATCATTGCCATGATACTGGGCAGCGTGGTGGGTGTCTGGTTGAACCAGCGTTTTGGCGTTGACGTGACAGGTATCACGACGGTCGGCGCTTTGCCGCAGACGCTGCCACCGTTGTCATCGCCGGATTTTACGCTGGATACGATCAAGCACCTGGCGACCCCGGCACTGGCGGTGACCCTGCTGGCCCTCACCGAGGCCGTATCGATTGGCCGTTCGCTGGGCGCGCGCAGTGGGCAGCGTATTGACGGGAACCAGGAATTTATTGGCCAGGGTCTGTCTAACATGGCCGGTAGTTTCTTTTCCGGTTATGTGTCGACCGGTTCCTTTAATCGTAGCGGGCTGAATTTCCAGGCGGGTGCGCGTACACCGCTGGCGGCAATGTTTGCCGGTCTTTTGCTGATGATCATCGTGCTGCTGGTTGCTCCGTTCGCGGCCTACCTGCCCAATGCCGCGATGGCCGGCATCCTGTTCATGGTTGCCTGGGGGTTGATTGATTTCCACGAGATTCGACATGTGCTTAAAGCCAGCCGTCGTGAGACTGGCATCATGGCAGTCACTTTCTTTGGTGCCCTGTTCCTGGAACTGGAACTGGCCATTTTTGCGGGTGTTTTGCTATCACTGGTGTTGTACCTGATGCGTGTGTCAAAACCCCGTATCGTTACCCGGGTACCGGATCCGAACATGCCCAAGCGGAAGTTCAACACGGGTGACAATCTGCCGCAGTGCCCGCAGCTGCATATTTTGCGTATCGATGGCTCGATATTCTTCGGTTCCGTCAGTCACATCCAGGAAGCGTTTGCGGAACTGGAAGAAAAACACCCGGAACAGAAACACCTCGCCGTTGTGGCGCAGGGTATCAATTTTGTCGATATTGCCGGTGGTGCCGCCCTGGTCGAGGAGGCACGCAAGCGCAAGGCACGTGGTGGCGGGTTCTATCTGATCAAGGTCAAAAAAGGGTTGTGGGAATCACTCGATTCCTGTGGCTGCCTGGATGAAATCGGCCCCAACAATGTCTTCCAGTCGAAGTCGGCGGCAATAACCGGTATCTTCCAGAAACTGGACAAGGATATCTGTCGTACCTGTGACAAGCGTATCTTCCGTGAATGTGCATCGGTTGAACCTGCTCCAAAAAAGGAAGCTTGATAAAACGCCATGTACATACTGGTCATTGAAGACAACCCGGATCTGGTAGCGAATCTTTACGATTACCTGGAACCAAAGGGTTATGTGCTGGATGCGGCCTATGATGCGCGTACCGGATTGCAGTTTGCCAGCGACAAAAGTTTTGACGCCATAGTGCTGGATCTGACGTTACCAGGGCTTGATGGCCTTGAACTGTGCCGGCAGTTACGTGACTCCGGCAGTAACACGCCGGTGTTGATGCTGACAGCGCGTGACACACTGGATGCCAAGCTGGAAGGCTTTTCTGCGGGTGCCGATGATTACCTGGTCAAGCCATTCGCGCTGCAGGAGCTGGAAGCGCGCTTGCGCGCACTGATTCGTCGTGCGCGTTGCGATCATGAGCATGAAGCGTTGAGTGTGGCGGACCTGGTATTTGATCCCGAGACACTGTCGGTGCGGCGTGCCGGTCAGCCTATCACCTTGCCGCCGATTCCGCTGAAAATACTTGCATTGCTGATACGCCAGTCACCACGCGTCGTGCCACGACGTGAGCTTGAGCGGCGTATCTGGGGTAATGAGAGGCCGGACAGTGATTCGCTGCGTACCCACCTGCACGTCCTGCGATCCGCAATCGACAAGCCATTCGAGACGCACCTGCTGAGAACGATTCATGGTATGGGATATCAGCTGGCGGCGCCGGATGAAATTCAGGACTAGTCTTCGCTACCGGATTACCTTCGCCTTCGCGCTGATTGGCGGAACAGTCAGTTTTGCACTTGCTACAGCGCTCTACTGGCTGACCATTAACATGGAAGAGCGGCTGATCGAGGAGACCCTGTCAGCTGAACTGGAAGACTTTATTGGACGTTACCGACAGGACCCTTCGCTGATACCACCGTCAAGTACCCTGATGCAGATCCGGGTGATGAACGGGCATGAACGTGATGCAGTTCCCGCTGTATTGCGCAATCTGGACACCGGCCTGCACCAGGTCGACCTGGAAGACAGAAGTTACTATGCCGAGGTGCGTCTTTCCGGTGAGCAGCATTTCGTTGCACTGTACGACGATTCCCAGATACGTCACCGGGAATCCCAGTACCAGGTTTTCCTGGTAATAGCAGTGATTGTGATGATCCTGTTATCCGCCGCGCTGGGGTTTTGGCTTGCCGGACGTGTTCTGTCCCCGGTCAGCGAGCTTGGTCGCCGTGTGCGCAGGCTCGAGCCGGAGGGTGATCCGCGTGAACTGGGCCGGGATTTTCCGCCTGATGAAGTCGGGTTCCTCGCCTCCGAATTCGATGCCTATCAAAAACGTCTGCGTGCCTTTATCGAACGGGAGCAGAATTTCACAGCGGATGTGAGCCACGAGCTACGCACACCACTGGCAGTTATAGAAGGTGCGGCAGAGGTGTTGCAGGAAGACACAGGGCTCGACGAGGCGCAACGCACACGTATCAAACGTATTGCACGTGCAGCACGTGAAATGGGCGAGGTGACAGCCGCGCTGCTGGAGCTTGCGCGGGAACGACGCCAGGAGCAGGTGTCGGGGGACTGTGATGTGGCGGCCCTGCTGGGAGAAATTATCGATAGCCACCAGCACCTGCTGGAACGAAGTGAAGTGAGCGTCGAGCTGGAAATTCTGTCGCGCCCGCATTTGCCGATTCAGTGTGCGCTGTTACGCATTGTACTGGCCAACCTGATACGGAATGCATTCTCCTATACCCGCGAAGGACGGGTGCATATCACATTAAACAAAACAGGGATATCGGTCATGGATACGGGAGAAGGTATTTCACCCGATGAGATTGATGAGGTGTTCAAGCCATTCTACAGTGCGCAGGGCGGAGAGGGCATCGGCCTGTCACTGGTATGGCGTATTTGCCAGAACTATGGCTGGAAAGTCCAGATCGACAGCAAAGTGGACCAGGGCACCTGTTTCCATCTCGATCTGGGTATTCGCTGAACGTCTGTTTACCTGCCTGTGCTTGATGGTGCGGGCATTCTCTTGTAAAAGTAATCTTCACCCGGACCAGGAAAAACAGGTTGGCCTATGCGTTGGCGTGGAAAGAGAACAAGTTCGAATATTGATGATCGCCGCAGCATGCGTGCGCCCGCCATGGGCAGGGCAGGGGGTGGTTTGCTGCGCTTTTTGCCAGTGGTCTTGCGTTTTCTCGGGTTCAAGGGCACCGCAGTGGTGGCAGTGGGGATTATCGGCTACGGGTTGTTGACAGGTAACCTTGGCACGATGTTGTCTGCCCTCGGTTTGCAGCAGCCGGTTGCCCCCGGTTCATCGTCACAGCCGGTAAAACAAACGGCGGAAGAAAAAGAACTGGTGAACTTTGTCTCGGTCATCCTGGCGGATACGGAAGATACCTGGCGTGGGCTATTCAGCAAGCGTGGAATGCAATACAGAGAGCCCGGGCTGGTGCTGTTCCGGGGTGCTGTCAAATCTGCTTGTGGGACGGCCCAGTCAGCCATGGGACCTTTTTACTGTCCGGCCGACCAGAAAGTTTATATAGACCTTGGTTTCTACGATGAGTTGAAAAACCGCTTCAAGGCGCCAGGTGACTTTGCCCAGGCCTATGTGATTGCTCACGAGATTGGCCATCATATCCAGACCTTGACCGGCATCTCTGGCAGGGTGCAGGCGGAACGCAGGAAACTGGGAGAGGTGGAAGCTAACAGGCTGTCTGTCAAACAGGAATTACAGGCAGATTGTCTGGCCGGTGTATGGGCCTACTATGCACATAATCAGCGTCAGATGCTGGAGGACGGTGATCTTGAGGAAGGTCTGCGTGCGGCCAGTGCAATCGGGGACGATAACATCCAGAAACAGTCGCGAGGCTATGTTACCCCCGATTCGTTTACACACGGCAGTTCATCGCAGCGTGTCAAATGGTTCCGGACAGGTTTCGACAGCGGTGATATGCAGCGCTGCGATACGTTTTCCGAATGATCATGACACAAGCTGTGAAAACGGGCCGCACAGGAATGAAGTCGCTGTTGACCGGTCTCCTTGCACCGGGACTCCTGTTTCCCGCTGTATTACATGCCGCCCGGGACGCGAAGTATGAAGCCTGTGTACTGGAGCAGGTTGCGATTGCCCCCGAATCCCTGTCTGCCGGTGAAATTCGTCAGCATTGCGAGGCCCTGTCCGGCCTGGTGGATGATGATGGGGTGACTGAGGAAACAAACCTGGAGCTGTCCGCTACCAGCGGGGCAGTGACACGCCGTTTTGCTATTGAGGATGCTACCGACCTGGTGCGCTTTGTTATCACACCGCACAAGCCGAACTATTTGATCTACTCCTACAACTTCAACGGCTATGACGATGATACTTTCGAGCAGCAGTTCGGCGAGGATGTCGGTTTCAGCGGGGGAGAGGTCGACTTCCAGATCAGCTTCAAGTTTCCGGTCATCAAACAGGTACTGAATACCCGTTCCAGCCTGATGTTTGCCTATTCCAATCGCTCCTTCTGGCAGATATTCGACAGCAGCGACTCATCGCCTTTCCGTGAAACCAATCACGAGCCTGAAGCCTGGCTATCCTGGTATACCGACTGGAAAATACTCGGGCTGACGAACCGGGCTTTCGACCTCGGGGTGGTTCACCAGTCCAATGGACAGGGTGGCGTGTTATCGCGTAGCTGGAACCGTGTGTATATGCGCTTCGTTATGGAACGTGGCAATGCTGCATTTGCCATCAAGCCCTGGTACCGCATCCCGGAACGCAAGAAGGAAGACGATAACCGGGATATCGAAGACTACCTGGGTAACTTCGAGTTTCAGGGTGTATACAAGCATCGCAAGCAGCTGTTCGAACTCTTTTTTCGCAATTCTCTTAGGGACGACTACCGTGGTGCCTTACAGCTTGGCTGGAGCTTTCCAGTGACAGACCGCCTGAACGGTTACGTCCAGTACTACTACGGTTATGGGGAGAGCCTGATCGACTACAACCACAAGGTTAACAAGCTTGGTATCGGTATCAAGCTGACCGACTGGCTGTAGTTCCGCTTTCCCGTATACCTGCCAGCAAGGCCCCGTAAGGGGCCTTTTGTTTTTGCGGGAACTTCGCCGTTTGGCAGGCGTCTCACAGCGCGAGTTGAAATTTCCGTTTTAACACCCCATTTAAAGGACTCAAAGCTGACCGAGGTACTGGTAATGACAACACAGACGGCCCCACAACCGGGCGAAACACAGAATGACCCGAACCAGGCTGCATTCCGGCAATTGCGCCGCGAGATGGAACAGTGCGTGATTGGTCAGCAGATGCTGGTCGAGCACCTGCTGATCGCCTTGCTTGCTGATGGGCACCTGCTGGTCGAAGGCGCGCCCGGGCTTGCCAAGACCACGGCAATCAAGGAGCTGGCCAAACGCATCGACGGTGATTTCCACCGTGTTCAGTTCACACCGGATCTGTTACCCGGTGACCTGACCGGTACCGAGGTGTTCCGGCCGCAGACCGGCAGCTTCGAATTCCAGCGCGGTCCCATTTTTCACAACCTGGTACTGGCCGATGAAATCAACCGTGCACCCGCCAAGGTGCAGTCAGCCCTGCTGGAGGCCATGGGCGAGCAACAGATTACCGTTGGCCAGGAGACTTATACCTTGCCGCGCCTGTTCCTGGTCATGGCAACACAAAACCCGATTGAGCAGGAAGGCACTTATCCCTTGCCGGAAGCGCAGCTCGACCGTTTCCTGATGCATATCCGTATCGATTACCCGGATGTGAGTGCCGAGAAACAGATACTGGAACTGGCGCGTAGCCAGGCACGCGAGACAAACAATGCGGCAGCCGAACCGTCTGTTTTACTGGCCCAGCAACAGCTGTTCGATTCCCAGCAGGCAGTGCTGAACCTGCACGTGTCTCCGGCGGTCGAGGAGTATATTGTCCAGTTGCTGCTGGCGTCACGAAATCCTTCGCCTTACGGCGAGGATCTGGCCCGCTGGATAAGCTGGGGTGCGAGTCCGCGCGGCACAATTGCACTGGATCGCTGCGCCCGCGCCCGCGCCTGGCTGAATGGTCGCAACTATGTGTCTCCCGAAGACGTTCAGACGGTGGCATTTGATACCTTGCGTCACCGTATCCTTGTCTCTTTCGAGGCCGAAGCTGAGGGTGTCACGTCTGATGACGTGATTCGTGAACTGATTCAGCGGGTACCTGTTGCCTGATGTTGTCACACCTGTTCAGTCGGGAAATGCCGCAAGAACCCGCTTCGGGCGCTGTGGATACCCGTACATCAAATGTTGTACAGGCGGATACAAACGAACTGATCCAGCTACGTCTGGCAGCACGTAACCTGACGCTCGACAGCAGCAAGCCGGCGCGCAGTGTGCTGGCGGGTGCGCATCGCTCACGTTTCCGCGGTCGCGGCATGGATTATCTCGAATCGCGCGGCTATCAGCCTGGTGACGATATTCGCAATATGGACTGGCGGGTAACAGCACGCTCCGGTCACCCTCACGTCAAGGTCTACGAGGAAGAACGGGAGCGCCCGGTCGTCAGCCTGGTTGACCTCTCGCCCGGTATGTTTTTCGCCACACGTGGCGCGTTCAAATCGGTTGTGGCCGCCCGTGCAGCAGCGCTGATCGGATGGGCCACGGTCCGTCATGGCGACCGTTGCGGTGCCTTGCTGTTTAATGGCGGACACCACGAGTTGCGCCCGATGGGGGGGCAGCGCGGTGTGCTGCGACTGATTCGCGCACTGGTGCCGGCGACAGATCCTTCCCGGGGCATGGTCTTGACTCATAACGATGACAATCATCTCAATGGTGCCCTTGAGCGTCTGCGCCGCGTGGCCCGACCCGGCAGCCTGGTATTTATTCTGAGCGATTTCTATGCCATCAATAATGATACGCATCGACACCTTAAAGAGTTGCGCAAGCATAACGATGTTGTTGCCTGCCAGATTTTTGATGTGCTGGAAACAGAGCCACCACCGCCTGGTCGTTACCCGGTAACCAATGGTGAACAGACGTCGATACTGGATGTCAGCCAGCGCGAACAACGCGAGCGTTATGCCCGCTACTTCGCGCATCACCATCATGCTGTACGTGAGCTGATGCAGCAGTGTGCCATTCCCCTGTTACGCATCAGTACGACGGATAATGTGGCGGATAGTCTGCGTAACGGCCTGGCGAACTCCGGCCGGGCGGTTACGCCGGCAGTCGGGGAGAGTGCCGCATGAACCCGGCAGCACCTGCACTGGACCTGCGCGACATACATGCTGCGCCAGCGCCGCCTTTCTGGCCACCAGCCCCTGGGTGGTGGCTGGTGGCTGTATTGATCCTTGTCCTGGTGACCGTTGTCGGTATGTGGTTGTACCGTCGCTACCGGCGCCATCGCGAGTGGCAACGTATCGAGGCGGAACTCGATCGACTGGCAGCCTTGGCCAATGATGATCCGGCAGCATTTGCCACCGGCTTGTCGACCCTGTTGCGGCGCGTTGCGTTGCAACGGTTTGATCGACAGCGCGTGGCACCCCTGAGCGGGGAAGCCTGGTTACAGTTTCTGGATGAAACCGGGGGCGAAGGTGAGTTCTCACAGGGCATTGGCCAGGTGCTCGCCGATGCCGCCTATGTCCCGGAGCCAGACGCTATTCCGGCTGAACCGTTGCTGGTACTGGCACGGCACTGGATACGAAAAGTTCGCAGAGGCAACGCATGAGTATTGAATTTATCTGGCCCTGGGTATTTGCCGCACTGCCACTGCCACTACTGATGGCCTGGCTGCTGCCGCGCGCGGCAGAGAATACCGGCGCAGCCCTGCGCTTGCCTTTTTACCAGGCGTTGACGGCATCATCTGTTGTCAGGCAGTCCACACCTTCGCGGATACGCTTGTGGCTGGCCATACTGGTCTGGGCGTTGCTGGTGATTGCCGCTGCTCGACCGCAGTACCTGGGTGAACCCGTGCACCTGCCGATATCCGGCCGCGACCTGCTGCTGGCGGTTGATATCTCCGGCAGTATGGAAACCGAAGATATGGTTATGGGCGGTCGCGTGACGTCACGGCTGATTGCGGTCAAACGCGTTGCCAGTGACTTTATCGAACGACGCAAGGGTGATCGCATCGGACTGATCCTGTTCGGTGACCAGGCCTACCTGCAAACTCCGCTGACCTTTGATCGTAAAACCGTCAACACCCAGTTGCTGGAAGCCGCGATAGGACTGGCGGGCAAGCGCACCGCGATCGGTGATGCGATCGGCCTTGCTATCAAACGTTTGCGCGAACAACCGGAAGGAAACCGGGTACTGATCCTGCTCACGGATGGTGCCAATACAGCGGGCAGTATTGCCCCGCTCAAGGCGGCAGACATCGCCGCGCAGGAGGGAGTGAAAATCTACACCATCGGCGTTGGCGCCGACGAGATGGTCGTGCAGGGCTTGTTTGGTCGTCAGCGTATCGCCAACACTGAACTCGACGAAGCCACGCTCAAGGCCATTGCTGATAAAACCGGTGGGCGCTATTTCCGCGCGCGCGATTTACAGGGCCTCGAGCAGGTCTACCGGCTACTGGATAAACTCGAACCGGCCAGCCAGGACGAGGAAGTGTTTCGGCCAAGGCACGAGCTGTATATCTGGCCACTGGCGGCTGCCTTACTGATCAGTCTGTTGATGGTGCTGGGTCAGCTGAACCTGTTACAGCGGCTGAAACCGGTCGGGGTGCCCCATGCCTGAAGCATTCCATTTTCTTTATCCCCATTGGCTGTGGGCATTGCTGCCACTGGCGCTGTTGCTGTGGTTTATGCGTCGTCATGGCAGCATGAACAACCCGTGGGCTTCAGTGTGTGACCGTCAGCTGCTGCCCTGGTTGCTGAACGGCGAGGACCATCGCGGTAGTCATCTGCCCGTGTGGCTGCTCGCCGCAGGCTGGGTGATTGCGGTACTTGCACTGGCAGACCCGGTGTGGGAGAAACAGCCGCAGCCGGTCTATCGCAGTCAGCAATCCGTGGTTGTGGTGCTGGACCTGTCGCGATCCATGCTGGCGCCTGATCTGCCGCCATCGCGTCTGGCACGCGCCCGTTACAAGGTGGCGGATATTCTTCAACGCAGTGAAGAAGGCCAGATCGGTCTCGTGGTGTTTGCCGGTGATGCCTTTACGGTATCACCGTTGACCAACGATGCCGACACCATACTGGCACTGCTCAACCCTTTGTCGCCATCACTGATGCCGGTACAGGGCAGCCGGGTTGACCGTGGCCTGGCGCTGGCAGGTAAATTACTGGAACAGGCCGGTATCGCACGGGGAAATATTCTGCTGATCACCGATGGTTATGACGATGCACGTGCGCTCAAGGTTGCAAAGGAGTTGCACCGCAAGGGTTACACGGTGTCCGTACTGGGTGTCGGCACAGCGAAAGGTGCACCGGTACCGGATGGAAGCGGTGGTTTTTTGCGCGATGACAAGGGCAACCTGGTGGTGCCAGGACTGGACCGTGATGCCCTGCAGCGACTGGCGAAAGCGGGTGGCGGGAAATACCGGTTGCTGAGCGGCGATAACTCGGATATTGACGCTCTGCTGAAAACCGGCAACAGCCCTCTGGGTGATGATATCAAGGCTACAGATTTAAAGACCGATAGCTGGCTGTCGCGGGGTCCGTGGCTGGTGTTGCTGCTGTTGCCGCTGGCGGCTTTGGCATTCCGACGCGGCTGGCTGGTGGTCATGGTGTTCATGATTGGCAACAGCCTGTTTACCCCACAGCCGGTTATGGCATCAGGCTGGGATGACTTATGGTTGCGTCGCGATCAGCAGGCACAAAAAGCCCTGGCGTCGGGGAAGCCGGAAAAGGCACTAACGCTTGCAGAAGATAAACTGCAACGCGGCACGGCTGCCTACCGTGCCGGCAAATACGAACAGGCTATGCAATCGTTTTCCGGTGAGGAAAGTGCTGATGCCTTATACAACGAAGGTAATGCACTGGCAAAACTGGGGCAGTATGAAGCTGCTATCAAGGCTTATGAGAAGGCATTGAGCCTGCGGCCTGACATGGCGGATGCAAAGCATAATCGTGACGAAGTCGAGAAGCTGCTGCGCCAGCAACAGGCAGAGCAGCAAAAACAGCAGGGTCAGCAGGGTCAGCAGGGTCAGCAGGGTCAGCAGGGTCAGCAGGGTCAGCAGGGTCAGCAGGGTCAGCAGGGTCAGCAGGGTCAGCAGGGTCAGAACGCTGCTGCTGAAGGTCAGACGGGCGAGACTTCCGGTGCTGGGGAAAAGCAGGATGCCGGCGCAGAAGCAAAGTCATCGGGTGGCACACAGGCTGATGAGCAATCTGCTGGCCAGGTATCACAACAACAGAAAACCGGGAGCCAGGCAGATAAAGGGCAGAACGCACAAGGACCTGCCGGTAAGCAGGGAAAACAGAGCGAGCCCGGTGGCTCACAGGCCACGCCCCTGAGTACAGAACAGCAACTGGCCGCAGAGCAATGGTTGAAACGTATCCCCGATGACCCGGGTGGGTTACTGCGGCGAAAATTTCTTTACCAGTATCAACAGCGGGCAACCCCGCCGACAGATGGAAGGCAGGCATGGTGACGACAGTACAGCGATCAACAATGACAGGAATACAGACTAAAGCAGAACACACCGGGTTCACATATTACGGTCGAGCCTTGTTTCTCCTGATGATGTTGGCACTGACGTCTAACGTTTGGGCGGATGTGCAAGCAACCCTGGATCGCTCGACGGTCTATGACGGGGAAACGGTCACCCTGATGATCGAGGCAACCGGCAAGGATGAGTCGGGTGAGCCGGACTTGTCACCCCTGTCAAAGGACTTTGCCGTATTGGGTACCAGCACCAGCCAGCGTATCCAGATTATCAACGGGCGGCGATCTGACAGCCGGCAATGGCAAGTGGAACTGGAACCCAAAAAGACCGGTTCCCTGGATATCCCCGCATTGAGTGTCGGCCGTTCAAAGACAAAACCGCTCGCCCTGAAGGTGATGGAGCAGTCAGCAGTCAGTGCGGTAGCCGGTGACCGGCCGGTGTTCATGCGTACCGAGGCGAGCACAGGTTCAATGGATGTCTATGTCCAGCAGCAGATCCTTTACGTAGTACGCCTGTACTACCGCGTGCCTCTGCTGGAAGGCGATTTCCAGGATCCTCAGCCTGACGATGCTGTCGTTGAACGCCTCGGCGAGGACCGCCATTTCAAGACCACGATCAAGGGTAAGGATTACCAGGTTGTAGAACGGCACTATGCAATCTTTCCCGAGAAAAGCGGTGATCTGCTGCTCCCGGCGATTACTTTCACCGGGCGTACGGCTTCGATATCATCAAGACGCTCATCACCCATGTCGTCAGATCTGCTCATCAAACGTTTCTTCGGGCGCAACCCGTTTGACGATCCTTTCTTCGGCGGCATGGCGGGAGACCCCGGGAAACGGTTTCGTGTTCGTAGCGAGGCGTTGACACTGGAAGTAAAACCCCGGCCGGCTTCCTATACGGGGAAGTTCTGGTTACCCAGTCAGGCGCTGACGCTGCAGGACAGCTGGCAGGACCCGTCGCCTGAGTTTCATGTTGGCGAACCGGTGACGAGGACGGTAACACTGAAAGCCAAAGGGCTTGAATCTTCACAGTTGCCGGTCATTGATTTCCCGTCGGTACAGGGAGTGCGGGTATACCCGGAACAGCCGGTCAGTGAAAATCTTACGGATGGTGACTGGATCTTTGGCGTCAGCAAGCAAACTGTTGCCTACGTGCCATCCACGGCCGGCAAGATCACCCTGCCTGCTGTGCGAATCGACTGGTGGGACACGGCAAAGCACCAGCAGCGTAGTGCGCAATTACCGGCCAGAGAGATAGCCGTATTACCGGCAGCCGGCGGTACTTCGACACCGCAATCGCCGCCTGCTTCTGATACAACACCCGACACCGCAGTGCATGACACCGGGTCAGCACTACCTGCCGGTATACAAGGCTGGTGGAAGCAATGGATGGGGTATCGGAATATCCTGCTCGCCGCCGTGGCTGTGTTGGTGCTGCTTGTTGTCATTGTTTGGTGGAGAAATCAGCGGCATTTTACCCGTAACCACGGGTCTGCCGTGGCAGGCGCCCAGGGCAGGCAGCAGCACCCCCGTACCCGTAGCCGTGAATTGCGCGCAGCGCTTAAAGCAGCGTGCGAGGCCAATAATCCGCATGTGGCTGCAAAGGCCCTGCTTGAATGGGCAGCACTGGAGTGGCCGGAACAGCCGCCGCGCAACCTTGGCGCACTCGCACAACGACTGGCATCCGGCAGTGAAGAAGTCCGCCGGCTCGACAATATTCTTTACGGTGACGGGGCAGAGGCATGGCAGGGTGAAGCGTTATGGAACGCACTGAAAACAGGGTTATCTCCCCGCCAGAAGCATGAGACTAAAGGGTCTGAAGGGCTGGCGCCTTTGTATCCCGAAGTCCAGCGGGCTGGCGAACACAGTAGCTGAGTATAATTCCGGACTCTGGCGCTATGCCAGAGTCTGTTCGAGCGTTCGCTTGATATTTTCCCGGTCGAATGTTTTCTCCAGTGCTCCATTGAACCCGTGTTCCGCATAATGGGTCATTTCCACTGCCGTCGTATCTCCACTTGAGACAATCAGCCTGGCCTGGGGGTCCAGTTCGCGCAGTATAGTTGCGATTTCTTTCCCGCCCCTGTCCGCGGGGATGTTGAGGTCGAGGATGACAATGTTAATCGGGGTACCGCTTTCCAGTGAATGTCGGTAGAGGCGGATTGCCTCGTCGCTGGTACTTGACAGAAGGGTTGTATACCCCAGTTTTTCCAGTATGAGCGCGTAGAGTTCCCGTATATCTTCTTCGTCATCGACTACCAGGACTGTTCGGTCGGAAGGCTTGTTTGCAGCAGATTCCATTTTAAGTCCGGCTGGCAAAAGGAAGATTGATAGTGATGATTATAGCGTCCGCTGAAAAAACAGCCACGCAGGTTAAAAGGCGGGAGTCCCGATATAAAAAAGGCCCCGCTAAGGGGCCTTTAAAACCGCAGGGGGGCAGTTTAGCTGCAGCCCTTGGGCCGTGGCAGGCCGGCGACCTTGTTGGCGCACTTGATCAGTCCGGTCGGGAACAGCGAGTAGATGTATTTCTGGTCACTGCGATCCTTGCCGTATTTTTTCTTCATCAGTTTGGAGAACTGACGTGGTTCACAAACGGTACCGTTATCATGGAAGTACTCGCGCGCCAGATTGATGATATCCCAGTGTTCCTGGGTGAGTTCCGGAATTTTTTCGTTTTTGGCGATTACCTCTGCCAGTTCCGGACTCCACTCATCCAGGTTGTTCAGCCAGCCCGCTTCGCTGAGTTCAATGATTTTACCGTTTACTTCTGCTTGCATCGTTCAATGCTCCTTGCCAATTTCATGTAGCATTTCAGGTTTAATAGTTGACTAATTTTATCAGGTATTGTCAATAATTACTATTTGTTGAAATGCTTATGGATGGTTGGGGTATTTCCGGGTCTGGTAAGGTGAGCGAATGACAGGTGCAAAATACAGAGCAGTTGGTACAATGCCGCGTCCTCCGGCCATGTGCCGGCAGTTCGGACAACGCGTTATGGTGATCTGTACCGGTCCCCTCGCGACAGTAAACTGTGAACCCGGTCAGGCCTGGAAGGGAGCAGCCGCAGCAGTGGACCTGGGCGCCGGGGTGTGGCTGGTACGGGTCGCCACCCATTCTTCCGCAATCTCCCGGCCCGGCTTCTGTATAATGAGCCGTGTTTCTGGATGTCTTTCGGATCTTCAATGAGTTATCAGGTTCTGGCACGCAAATGGCGGCCACGAAAGTTTGCCGAGATGGTGGGGCAGGAGCATGTGCTGCGTGCGCTGATCAACGCGCTGGACAATGACCGGTTGCACCATGCGTACCTGTTTACCGGTACGCGCGGTGTGGGCAAGACCACCGTGGCGCGTATTTTCGCCAAGTCGCTCAACTGCGAGTCGGGCGTAAGCGCAGAGCCCTGCGGCGAGTGTTCTGCCTGCGTGGAAATCGATGAGGGTCGCTTTGTGGACCTGATAGAGGTCGATGCGGCCTCGCGCACCAAGGTCGAGGATACCCGCGAGTTACTTGATAATGTGCAGTACGCACCGACCCGTGGCCGTTACAAGGTGTACCTGATCGATGAGGTGCACATGCTCTCGGCGCACAGCTTCAATGCGTTGCTGAAAACCCTTGAGGAACCACCACCCCACGTCAAATTCCTGCTTGCTACCACTGATCCGCAAAAGCTGCCGGCCACGGTATTGTCGCGCTGCCTGCAGTTCAACCTGAAGCGTTTGCCAATGCCGTTGATCAGTGGTCACCTGGAAACCCTGTTAAAGGCCGAGTCTGTTACTGCTGAGGTATCTGCATTACAACTGCTTGCACGCGCGGCCGATGGCAGCATGCGCGATGCCCTCAGTTTGCTGGACCAGGCCATTGCGTTTGGTGACGGCGGAGTGAGTGAAGCCGATGTACGCAGCATGCTCGGCACCATCGAGCGTGGTCATGTCACCGCTATCCTGCGCGCACTGGCGGATGCAGATGCCCCGGCCCTGTTGGCTGTGATCGAACAGCTTTCACAGCAGGCGCCAGACTATGAAGGGCTGCTGGCAGAGTTGTTGACTGATTTACAGCAGATCGCAATTGCCCAGGTGGCGGCTGAAGCGGTCGATGCCGATATCGAAGCACGCGAGACATTGCTGGAACTGGCACAGCGCATGGATCCGGAAGATGTACAGTTATATTACCAGATCGGCCTGGTCGGTCGGCGTGACCTGCCACTGTCCCCCGATCCGCGTGGCGGCATGGAGATGATCCTGTTACGTATGCTGGCGTTTCGTCCGGTGACAGGTGAGCAGCCACAAGTTGCTGCGCGTCCGCTTCCGTCGCGTAAGGCCGGAGCATCTGCGACGGCCCCGTCAAACCAGGCGAATACTTCCGGCAAACCGGTGGCAGCGCCTGCGACTTCGGCAGCCCCGCAGCCTCGCTTGTCAGAGGATGCTGACTGGTCAGCGCTTGTCGACTGCATGCAGCTCAAGGGTATGCTGCGGGAACTGGCGATGAATTGCGCGGTCGAGACAAGGGATGGCGGCCACTGGAAGTTGATGCTGGACAGTGAGCACCAGCAGTTATTGAGCAAGACGCGTCAGCAGCAGCTGGAAGAAAGGCTTGGCGAATGCATGGGAAAAGACATTAAACTGGATATCGGTATCGAAGGTGCCAGTTCAGACACGCCCGCACAAAAGCGTCAGCGTGAAGCGGAACAGCGCCAGGCCGGTGCTGTTGAGGCAATTACCTCTGACCCGAACGTCAAGGCCTTCCAGAAAAGCTTCGGTGCCACCTTGCACGATGAAACGATACGTCCCCGGGACACTTGAACACGACACATGATTGAGGAACGATACGTATGAAAGGCGGACTCGGAAACCTGATGAAGCAGGCCCAGGAGATGCAGGCCAATGTACAGAAAGCCCAGGAAGAGGTGGCAAAAATGGAAGCCACCGGTGAATCCGGCGGTGGGCTGGTCAAGGTGACACTGACAGGGCGCCACGAGGCGCGCCGTGTAGAGATCGACGACAGCCTGATCGGCGACGACAAGGAAATGCTTGAAGACCTGATTGCCGCTGCCATCAATGATGCCACGCACAAGGTCGACAACATGACCCAGGAGCATATGGCAGGTATGACTGCCGGCCTGAATCTGCCTGCGGGCATGAAACTGCCGTTCTGACCTGAATGGCTGCATCCCCCCTTATCCAGCAGTTGATGGAGGCTTTCCGATGTCTGCCCGGCGTGGGCAACAAGACAGCGCAGCGTATGGCCTACCATCTGCTCGAGCGCGACCGCGAAGGTGGCCGGCAATTGTCACTGATGCTGCAGAAAGCGATGGATGGCATCGGACGTTGCAGTGATTGCCGTACGCTGTGCGAAACGGAGACGTGCTCCCTTTGTGCCGGCAACAGTCGCGATGACACGGTGCTGTGTGTGGTGGAAAACCCCATGGATGTTGAAGCACTGGAGCAGGCCACGGACTTTCGTGGCCGATACTTTGTGCTTATGGGGCACCTGTCGCCACTGGACGGTATCGGGCCGGAAGAGCTTGGCCTGGACGGGCTGGGAGAACGTTTCGCGAACAGCGCATTACAGGAAGTCATCCTTGCGACAAACCCGACGGTTGAAGGTGAGGCCACAGCGCAATACATCAGCGACATGGCACGCGAGAAGGGTATCCGAACCACGCGTATTGCGCACGGTGTGCCAATGGGAGGCGAGCTGGAATATATCGACAGCGGCACATTGTCTCATGCATTCTCCGGGCGTCGGGACCTGACCTGAGCAAAGTAAAAATTATATCTTTAGCGCTGATTTAAAAAACACTTATAACTTATTGTAAATAAAATAATAATAGTTTCGTTTCGTGGTGAATTCCGACGGTTTTCTGACAGCAGACCCATCTGAAATATTGGTATAAACTTATACCACTGACCTGCCGATTGTGCAGGCTGAATCGTAACGGACAGGAAGCCATTATGGACGTCACCCGGTTACCGTCAGCGTCATACACGCGCCCGGTAACATCTCCAGCCAGTGCAGGCGCACACGCGGGTTTCACCAGCGTGGTCGAGCCTGTGGGCGTGGCGAACGAAAGCAACCGGGTCGATAACGAGAGGCCTGCCCGTGTTGTGCAGGGGGAGCTGCTTGAGCGTCATCGGAGCAGCTACCAGTCCACCCGTGCTTTCGTCAATGAACACAACCTGGATCATTCACGCCCTGCTGACCAGTCCGGCATTTCTTCACTCAAGTCACGTTCTGCGTTATTCCAGTACGCCAATAACATCCGCCCGGAATCCCTTTCAGACCTGACACAGGGTCGCAGCGTCAACTACTTCGTATAAGTCTGCGCTACACGCATTGATCGTCTTGCCGGCGAGCGTTACGCTTGCATAAAACACGGGTGAGGAAATATTCATGACGGACTGTCTGTTTTGCAAAATGGTCAAGGGCGAGATAAACCCGGACACGGTCTACGAAGATGATGATGTGCTGGCGTTTCGTGACATCAATCCGCAGGCGCCGACGCATGTGCTGGTTATCCCGAAGCAACATGTATCAACCCTGAATGATCTGGATGACAGTAATGCACATCTGGTGGGAAAGATGATGCTGGCGGCAGCGGCTATTGCAAGGCAGGAAGGCTTTGACCAGCAGGGTTACCGGACGGTCATGAACTGTAATGCCGATGGTGGCCAGACGGTGTTCCATCTCCACCTGCACCTGCTGGGCGGGCGCCCCATGCACTGGCCACCGGGCTGAGTGGCTGTATCAGTGATGTGTCTGCACGTGCTTGAGGGCATCACGTAATGCATCGATGCGGTTGCGACAGATATACTTTTCGTCAAAGTGCCGGGTGACGCCCTGTCGTTCCAGCAGGTTGAGCACCTCTTTCCTTACGCCGACCAGGAATACCGGGCGACCTGCATCGAGAGAATCCATAATGATGTCATCAATGGCGCGCGACGTCGTGTAGTCGACGGATGTCGTGTCACTCAGATCCAGCAGCATGACGTCATAGTTGCTGACTTCGGCGTGCAGCCGTACCATAGCCTTGGCTGACGAAAAGCTCATCGGGCCGCTGAGATGAAACAGCAGGATACGCCCGTCGGCCTGCTTCATGATTTCGGTTTCTTCTTCTGATAGCGGCGTCTCGCCTTCCGGGCGGGTGATGGCGGACATGCCGCGGACCTGCAGATCCGTCATGCGTTGCATGAACAGGAAGCTGGCCATGACCATACCGATACCGACTGCCAGCAGCAGGTCTATGGTTACGGTAACGATGAACACCACCAGCATAATGGCAGCACCTGCCCTGGGGACATTGTGCAGCCGCTTGAGATAGTCCCAGTCGATGATGTCAGTGCCGACCTTGATAAGAATGCCCGCCAGTACGGCCTTGGGAATACTGCTGGCCAGCGGGCCGGCGCCGAGAACGATGGCGAGCAGCACCAGTGCATGCAGTGCACCGGAAATCGGTGTGCGTCCACCGGCTTTGACATTGACCATGGTGCGCATGGTGGCGCCGGCACCGGGCAGTCCACCGAACATACCTGCGATGGTATTGCCGATGCCCTGACCAATCAGTTCCCGGTTGGACTTGTGCTGGGTCCGTGTAATGTTGTCTGCTACCAGTGATGTCAGCAGTGAATCGATGGCACCAAGACCTGCCAGCGTAAACCCTGATGCAACCATCTTGAGTGCCAGCGACATCTCGAACACCGGTCTCTGGAACTCCGGAAAGGCAGTTGGTATGTCACCAATGATGGGTGTACTGCCCGGTTCCACAAACAGGACATAACCCGCTGTACCAACCACCAGCGCCAGTAACGGCGAGGGAACCAGGCGATTGAGGCGTGGCAGCAGTGACGGCACGCCGTATACGATCACCAGCGTAACCAGTCCCAGCATCAGTGCTACCGTGTTGACGTCGGCCAGGTATTCGGGAAAGGTCTGTGCGGCAGTCAGCGGTTTCGATGCGCCGTCATGGCCGAGTATCGGGCCCAGTTGCAACAGGATGATAATGACGCCGATGCCACTCATAAACCCGGACACCACCGGGTGTGGCACCAGCTCGATGTACTTGCCCCAGCGTAACAGCCCGAGCAGGATCTGGAACAGCCCACCAAGCATGACGACGGTGAAAGCCAGTGCGGCGCCACGCGCCGGGTCATCCGGGAACATCGCCGTGTATTGCAGGAAGATGGCCGCCATGACAACGGTCATTGGACCCGTTGGGCCTGAGACCTGTGCCGGCGTGCCGCCAAACAGGGCAGCGAAAAGACCAACAAATATAGCGCCGTACAAACCTGCTACGGGACCTGTGCCGGCTGCCACGCCCATGGCCATCGCCAACGGGAGGGCAACCACAGCCGCGGTCAGGCCGCCATAGATGTCGCCACGAAGATTGTTGAAATGAAGGCCGTTGATCAGTGCCATGGGTATGACTGTCCTGCGCCGGTAAAAGACGCAGATTCTAGCATGTCCGGCGTGCGAGGCATGCGCCGGTTTCTGCAGATTTTTCAGGCAGAGGCATTCATGGCCTTGACCAGGGACCGATAGTTTTCCAGTCGCTGCGGGTGGATCTCGCCACGCCGCGCTGCATCGGCCACAGCGCAGCCTGGTTCGCTGAGGTGCCGGCAGTTGTGAAAGCGGCATTGACCAATGAAGGGGGTGAACTCACGGAACCCGTGCGCCAGGTCTTCCGGATTGACATGGCACAGGGTGAAATCCCGTACCCCCGGGGAGTCGATCAGGTCACCCCCATCCTGCAGATGATAGAGCATCGCTACCGTGGTGGTGTGACGGCCAAGCCCCGTTACCTGGGAAAGATTACCAACGCGTATATCGAGGTCGGGCAGTAACGTTTGCACCAGTGACGATTTTCCTACCCCTGACTGGCCTACCAGGATGCTCGTATGCATTTTCAGCGCCGAGTACAGGTCTTTCATCCCGTCTGTGGTCTGCGTACTGGTAAAAAGCAGGGGGTAACCAATATCACGGTATAACGACAGACGCTGCTCCAGTCGTTCCCGGCTTTCCGCGTCCAGCAGGTCGCACTTGTTCACAACGATGGCTGGCGAGACATCAAGTAATTCTGCAGCTGCCAGGTAGCGATCGAGCATGCCGTATTCAAAACTGGGCTTACTGGCGATCACGACCACGATCTGGTCGATGTTGGCAGCGACCGGACGAGGCCGGTTGTTATGGTCTGGCCGCACCAGCGTGCTTTTGCGATCCAGTATCCGGGTGATAGTGCCTTCACGCGGATTGCTGCTGGCCCATAGCACCCGGTCGCCGCACACCGTACGCGGCAGATTCCTGCGTGTGGTACAGCGGATAATATCGCCTGATGCGGATTCCACCAGGCTGGCCTGCCCGTAGTGGGCAAGTACCACGCCAGGCTGGCCCTGCATTTCAGGCGTTTTTACAGATGCGCGTGGTTTGGGTCGACGACTGGCCAAGTGTGCGGTCAGTTGTCGGGGTTCAGTGCATCGATACGGGCAGCACAAATGAAGTCATTTTCGGACAACCCCGCTACTGAATGTGTAGTGAAGCTGACCATGCAACGGTTGTAGCCGACTTCAAGGTCCGGGTGGTGATCTTCACGGTGCACTACCCAGGCCACGGCATTGACGAAAGCAACCGTCCGGTAATAGTTGTCGAAGCGAAAGCTGCGCCGGATTGCAAGGCCGTCATCGCTCATCGACCAATCAGTGTTGATCTGCGCCATGAGCGCGGCGGCCTCATCGTTTTCAAGCCTTCGGGTTTCACGCTGGCAGTGCCTCTCTTCCAGTGCCTGTGTCACAGGTTCACCTACTTGAACTTGTAGAAGGTTTCGTCCAGGTATTGCACCACATCGTCAATGTCTTCCTTGAACCACTGTGCTCCAACATTCAGCTCGCAGCGGTTGACCTGTTTCATCAGTGCTTCGCGGCTGGTGACAAACCGGTCTGGCCGGGTATAGACACTGGTGTCGTGGCATTCCGTGCATTGCTTATCGTGCAGTTTCTTGCCGTTGTCGATATCCGCCCATGCGATACCGCTGGCCAGTGCCAGAACAATTCCTGCTGTCAGAATAATCTTCATGATGCCTCTCCTTATCGCGTTTTTCCGGACAGGTGCGCGACACGCACCGGTGCCGGTGGATGTGAGTCGTAGAATGCCGAATACAAGGGATCCGGCGTGAGGGTGCTGGCATTTTCCTTGTACATTTTAACCAGCGCGTGAATCAGGTCACTGGCGCTGGCCTGTTGTGCAGCGTAATCGTCTGCCTCGAACTCATGCTTGCGCGAGAACCAGGACGACAGGGGTTGCAGAAAGATTGTGAACACCGGTGACACCATCATGAATAACAGAAGCGCCAGCGCGTTTGATTGGGTCTGTACGCCCAGTCCCTGGTAGAACCAGGGTTGCTGACTCAGCCAGCCCAGCAGCGCGAGTCCCGCCAGGCTCATCAACATCATGGTAAAAATGCGTTTTTGTACATGCTTGCGTTTGAAGTGCCCCAGTTCGTGGGCCAGCACGGCTTCGATTTCATCAGCATCAAGCGTTTCAAGCAGTGTATCGAAGAATACAATACGCTTGTTCTGGCCCATTCCGGTGAAATAGGCATTGCCGTGACCGGAGCGGCGCGAGCCATCCATAACGTAGATCCCCTTGCTTTTGAATCCGCAACGGTCGAGCAGGGACTGGATGCGTTGTTGCAATTTGTCGTCGTCGAGCAGGGTGAACTTGTTGAACAGCGGTGCGATTACTGCGGGGTAGGCCCATAGCATCAACAGGCTGAAGCCTGTCCACAACAACCACAACCAAAGCCACCACAGGCTGCCGGATTCCTGCATCAGCCACAGTGCAGCCCAGGCCAGCGGGACACCGAGAGCCAGCATGAGCAGTGTTTGCTTCAACATGTCTCCAAGCCAGGTGCCTAAGGTGGTCTTGTTGAAGCCGAAGCGCTCTTCAAGCACAAAGGTGTGGTAAAGCGAGAACGGCAGATCCAGCACAGCCATAATCATGAATGCACTGATCATCAGTGCCACCCCGGTCGGAACCGGTTGCCAGCCAAAACCCTGCCACAGGTCACTTAGCCATTGCAGTCCCCCACCCAGTGTCCAGCCAAGTAACAGCAGGTTGCTCCAGAGTAACTCAAGGCGGCCAAGGCGGGTGTTGGCCAGCGTGTAGTCGGCTGCTTTCTTGTGGGCATCGAGCGGAATCTTGTCGGCAAAGGCATCCGGCACCCTGTTGCGATTGAGGCTGACGGCGCGAATCTGGCGTTGAGCAAGCCATAGTTTTACGCCCAGTGAAAGGGCGAGGGCAATAACAAAAATCCAGCTGAATGTATTCATGGGTATAGATTCGTCATGATTCGGGAATCATCAAAGGTTAGCCTTTGCTACAATGCAGCACAACCTCAGGGAGTATCAGGAATGTCAGACAGAAAAACCAATCTCATCTGGATCGACCTGGAAATGACCGGGCTGGACACTTTTAATGACCGGATCATCGAAATCGCCACCATCGTAACCGATTCACAGCTGGAAATACTCGCCGAAGGCCCCATGCTGGCGGTGCACCAGCCGGATGAGATCATGGGTGCCATGGATGAATGGAATACCAACCAGCACGGCAAATCCGGCCTCACACAGCGTGTCAAGGACAGTGCCCTGAGCGTGCAGGATGTCGAGCGCATGACCCTGGAGTTTCTGCAACAGCACGTCGACAAGGGCGCTTCACCGATGTGTGGCAATTCTATCTGTCAGGATCGTCGCTTTATGGCGCGGTTGATGCCGGAACTGGAAGCCTTCTTCCATTACCGTAACCTGGATGTCAGTACGCTCAAGGAACTGGGCAAGCGCTGGGCGCCCGAGGTGACGGCCGGGTTCAAAAAAGACTCTGCACATCTGGCGATGGATGATACCCGTGATTCCATCAATGAACTCAGGTATTACCGGGAGCACCTGTTCCGGAGTTTTGACTGAGTTTAATCGACCGGCGTATCAGGTCGGTTTCCCCAGTCAGACCAGGCGCCAGGGTAGCCTTTCACGTGTGGGTAGCCCAGCGATTTGAGCATGATGCAGGCATGCGATGAACGATGGTGTGACTGGCAATAGCACAACACTTCCTTGTCAGGTGTAATGCCACGTGTTTCGAGCATGGTGCGTAGTTCGGCTTCCGGTTTGAAGCGCAGGTTACGACTCTGGTCCATGGTGTCTACCCAGTTCAGCAATTGTGCGCCGGGTATATGACCACCACGCGCGGCCAGCTTTTTCTCACCGTTGAATTCCTGTGGTGTACGGCTGTCCAGTGGAACGAAGTCTGCGTCACCGAGGCGACCGAGGATATACTCGGCGTCTGCCACCGGCCCGTCCTGGTAAAACACCGGGTAATGGCCCGTACCGGGTTGAACATTGTCACGACTTGCCGGGAAGCCTTCGCTGATCCAGCTCACCAGTCCGCCATTCAGCAGTGAGAAGTGCTTGTGGCCAATGCAGTCCAGTGTCCACAGCAGGCGGCTGGCCCAGCCGCCGCCTTCGTCATCATAAGCCACTACGTGGGTGTCAGGACTGACACCGCTGGCTTCCAGCAGTTGCTGAAGATCATTCAGGTGCGGCAACAGGCCCATGACGGGTTTTTCCACACGCACGAACTGTGAGCCCTGCATGTAGATGGCGCCCGGTACATGAAACTCGGCATAGCGTACCGGTTTGGAAATATGCACCACCACCAGTTTATCGCCACCGAGGGCGGCTTCGAGTTGTTCGGGTTCAGTAATGAGGGGCAGGAGAGGTTCGGTCATACGGTAATATTATAGCGTCAGATGGGCCTGGCGGGCTTCTGCCCTGCGTTGGTGTGAACCTATGTCTAGTCTTCGTGCTTATTCAGGAGCCAGGTCAGCCAGTAACTCAACCCAGTGTACGACCTCTTTATCCGCGCCAGCTTGCAGTTGCAGCAGACACCCGATATTTGCAGTGGCAATGAGTTCCGGCTGTTTTTCCTGCAGCGCATCGATTTTATTGCGTGCGAGCTGCTTTGACAGTTTCGGTTGCAGGATAGAGTAGGTGCCCGCGGAGCCACAGCACAGGTGTTTGTCGCGCACGGGAGTCAGGGTGTAACCGGCCCGGGTCAGGATGTCTTCGACAATACCATCCAGTTGTTGGGCGTGTTGCAGTGAGCAGGGTGAATGAAAGGCGATACGACGACCTTTCACCGGGCCGAGGGCATCTGGATTCTCATCACGAACAACCTCGCTGAGATCCCGGGTCATGTCGACCATGCGTGCGGCGCGTTGTGCATAGTCCGGGTCATCGGCGAGTAACTGCGCGTATTCCTTTAACATGGGCGTGCACCCGGTTGCCGTGCTGACAATCGCCTCGGCACCCAGTTCGATGGCCGGCCACCAGGCATCGATATTCCGGCGTGCACTTTGCCGCGCACGTTCTGTGTCGCCAAGGTGGAAGTGCAGTGCGCCGCAACAACCACTGCCGGATGGAATGCTGAGATCGATTCCCAGTCGGTCAAACAGCCGGATGGCCAGGGCATTGATATGAGGTGCGGCGGCGGGTTGTACACAGCCATCCAGCAGCAGCATGGTTCGCTCGTGCTGGCCTGGCGTGAAGTGCGGCAGTTTATGTCGTGGCGGGATGCGTTTTTTCAGTGAGCGTGGCAGCAGGGGGCGTACCAGCCGACCCAGCGACAGCAAGGGTCTGATGCGTGCGGTTTCGGAAAACATAAACTGGATCAGCCGGCGCTGCAGGCGTTGAGGCAGCGGGCGAGGCACCTGTTGTTCTACCCGTTCACGGCCTATGTCGAGCAGCTTGTGGTATTCGACCCCGGACGGGCAGGTGGTTTCACAGGCGCGGCAGGTCAGGCAACGGTCCAGGTGTTGCTGCAGGGTGGCAGTGGCGGGTGCGCCTTCCAGGACCTGCTTGATCTGGTAGATGCGGCCGCGCGGGCCATCGAGTTCGTCACCAAGCAGTTGGTAGGTCGGGCAGGTGGCGTTGCAGAAACCGCAATGCACGCAACTTCGGATCACCTGGTCGGCGGTTTTACCGAGAGGCGTTGCAAGTAGTGTCGGGCTGAGTCGCGTCTGCATAATCAGAGTTCAGGATACAGGCGGCCGGGGTTGAGGATACCGGCAGGATCCATGGCGCGCTTGATGCGTTGTTGCAGTTTCAGCAGTGGCGTTGGCAGTGGATGGAAAACCTCGATACGCTCCGTTGCGTTGCGGAACAGGGTGGCGTGGCCACCAATACTGGTGACCAGGCGACGAATTTGTTCGGGGTTGTCGTTACTGTACAGCCAGCGCTGTGCGCCGCCCCAGTCGATGAACCAGTCACCTTTGACGGCCAGTGGCGGGGTTGCCGGCGGCACCGAGAGTCGCCACAGCGGGTCCGGGCGGTTGAAGAACGGGTGCTTGTGGTCGCGCAGGTTGTCCCACCAGTCGGGCAGGCTTTCCAGAAGGCTGTCGCCGAGCCGGTGTTGCGCATGGCGCAGGCCGTCCTCGTTACCGGACAGGCGCAGGTACAGGTGGTCCTCGTACCAGCAGGCTGCGGACAGGGGCAGCGGGCGACCACTCCAGTCGGCGAAACGTCGCAGGGCTTCTGCCTGGTTGCACACCTGTTTTAACGTATATTCGCACGCCGGGCGTGGCAGCACCTTGAGCGAAACCTCGGCGATCAGGCCCAGCGTGCCGAGTGAACCGGCCATCAGGCGGGAAACATCATAACCGGCGACATTTTTCATGACCTGCCCGCCGAAATGCAGGGGTTCACCTTTGCCATTGATGACCCGGGTGCCCAGCACGAAGTCACGCGCTGCACCGTGATACGGTCGGCGCGGCCCGGACAGCCCGCATGCAATGGTACCGCCCAGTGTAGCGTTTTCACTGAAGTGTGGTGGTTCGAAGGCCAGCATCTGGTTGTTGTCAGACAGCCGTGTTTCGATGTCCCGTAACGGGGTACCGCTGCGTGCCTGGATAACCAGTTCGGAGGGTTCGTAGCTGATGATGCCGCAGTGCCTCGTCGTGTCGAGTGATATGGCATTGATGTCCGGCCGACGCCCGTAAAACATTTTGCTGCCACCACCTGTGATGGCCAGTGGGGTGCCTTTTTCTTCGGCATCGCGAATCTGCTCGCAGAATGTTTCGGTCAGGTCAGTATTGGTCACAGTCAGAAACGTTCCAGTTCGGGGAAGGGGAGTTCACCATGATGTACATGCATGCTGCCAAACTCGGCGCAGCGCGCCAGTGTGGGAACCGCTTTACCGGGGTTGAGCAGGCCATTGGCATCGAAGGCCTGTTTGATGGCATGGAACTGTTGCAGCTCGGCCTCGTTGAACTGTACACACATCTGGTCGATCTTTTCCATACCCACGCCGTGTTCACCGGTGATGGTGCCGCCCACGGCGATACAGAGTTCGAGTATGCGCGCACCAAATTCCTCGGTGCGTTCCAGTTCACCGGGTTTATTGGCATCGTAGAGTATCAGCGGATGCAGGTTGCCATCGCCGGCATGGAATACATTGGCTACGGGCAAACCGTATGCTTTCGACCACTGCGCAATGGTGGACAGTACCTGGCCGAGATGCTTGCGTGGAATGGTACCATCCATGCAGTAGTAATCCGGTGACAGTCGGCCGACAGCCGGGAAAGCCGCCTTGCGACCGGCCCAGAAGCGCAGGCGTTCGGCCTCATCGCGTGCACGGCGGACTTCGTTTGCGCCACTTGCCTGCAGCAGTTGCGTGACTTTATCGATCTGTACCTCGACTTCGTGCTGTTCGCCATCGAGTTCACAAAGCAGTATGGCTGCGGCATCGGTCGGATAGCCGGCATGAACAAAGTCTTCGGCGGCGCGTACTGCCAGTGTATCCATCAGTTCCAGCCCGGCAGGTAATATGCCCTGTGAAATAATATCGGCCACTGCCTGACCAGCGGCCGCGACTGAATCGAAAGCTGCCAGTACAACCTGTGCCTGTTCCGGTGCGGGCAGTAATCGCACAGTAACTTCAACGATGACACCAAGCAGTCCTTCTGAGCCGGTCAGCAGGGCGAGCAGGTCGTAGCCGGCGCTGTCCAGCGAAGGGCTGCCGATGGTGAGTAATTCGCCTTCGATAGTGATCAGCTTCAGTTCGGCAATGTTATGCACGGTCAGGCCGTATTTGAGGCAGTGCACACCGCCGGCATTCTCGGCGACGTTACCGCCGATGGAACAGGCGATCTGTGACGACGGGTCTGGCGCGTAATACAGCCCGTGTTCTGCAACGGCCTGTGTGATCGCCAGGTTGCGTACGCCGGGTTGAACACGTGCCAGCCGGTTGGGCAGGTCGATATCGATAATCCGGCTGAACTTTGCCAGGCCCAGCAGTACACCGTTGTCCAGTGGCAGTGCACCACCACTCAGGCCGGTACCGGCGCCGCGTGCCACGACCGGGACATTATGTGTATGACAATAAGCCAGAATGAATTGCACCTGCTCGATTGTTTCCGGGAGTAACACCAGCCACGGCAGACGCCGGTAGGCGGACAGTCCGTCACATTCGTAGGGGCGCAGTTCGGCTTCATCCTTCAGGATGCAGCGGGCCGGCAGGTCAGATAGTCCGGCGATGAATGTATTGCGATCCATGGAATAAATCCGTATCAGGTAATGACCGTTGGCGCATCACGCCCGGTGTAATGGCGGACTTGTGCAATGTCATCGGCGATCCGTATCAGGTCGGCGAGGGCGTCCTGTGCGTCCAGCAATTGTTTGGCGGTATCGCCTTCGTATCGTTCCAGGTAGACACGCAGTGTTGCACCTTCAGTACCGGTGCCGGACAGGCGGAATACCATACGCGAACCATCGGTAAAACCGATACGGATACCCTGGTGTTCGCTGACAGAATGATCGATGGGGTCGGTATAGGAAAAGTCGTCGCTGAATGCGACTTCGTAATCGCCATAGCGTTTACCCTTGAGGTTGCCAGTGAGGTTACGCAGCTTTTCCATCAACTCGCCCGCGCCATCGGCATTAACGCCTTCGTAGTCATGGCGAGAGTAATAGTTTCGACCGAAGCTGGCCCAGTGCCGGGTAATGATGTCACGCACCGACAGCTTGTGTACCGCGAGCAGGTTGAGCCAGAACAGCACCGCCCACAGGCCATCCTTTTCACGTATGTGACTGGAACCGGAGCCAAAACTTTCTTCACCGCACAGGGTGGCACGTCCGGCATCCAGCAGATTACCGAAGAACTTCCAGCCGGTCGGGGTTTCAAACATCTCGATGCCGAGCCGTTCTGCGACACGGTCCGCGGCCTGCGAAGTCGGCATCGAACGGGCAATACCGGCAAGCCCCTGTTTATAGCCAGGTGTCAGGTGCGCATTGGCAGCCAGGACGGCCAGGCTGTCGCTGGGGGTGATGAAGCACTGGTGTCCGAGAATCATGTTGCGGTCACCGTCACCGTCAGATGCCGCTCCAAAGTCCGGTCCATTGCTGGCAAACATGATGTCCACCAGTTGTTTTGCATACACCAGGTTAGGGTCAGGGTGTCCGCCGCCAAAATCTTCTTTCGGTTCTGCGTTAATCAATGCATCGGGTGTCACCCCCAGGCGTTGCTCGAAAATTTCAACCGCGTAAGGTCCGGTAATAGCGTGCATGGCGTCAAAGCACATGTTGAACAGGCCGGAGTTGATCAGGGCATGAATGCGATCGAAGTCGAACAGTTCCTGCATCAGTTCTGTGTAGTCGGCAACCGGGTCGATAATTTCGACACGCATGTCACCGAGGCGGGTTTCGCCGATCAGGTCCAGGTCGATGTCCTGGGTATCCAGCGTCCGGTAGCGGGAGATGGACAGGCTTTTGGCGTAGATGGCATCGGTGATCTTCTCCGGCGCGGGGCCGCCATTACCGGTGTTGTACTTGATGCCGAAGTCCCCGTCGGGCCCGGCCGGGTTGTGGCTGGCGGAAAGAATGATGCCGCCAAAGGCCTGGTGCTTGCGTATCACACAGGACGCCGCCGGGGTAGACAGCAGGCCGCCGCGTCCGACCAGCACCTTGCCAAAACCGTTGGCGGCTGCCATGCGCAGGATAACCTGTGCGGCGTGCCGGTTATAAAAACGTCCATCACCACCCAGTACCAGTGTCTTGCCGGAAAAATCATCGAGGCTGTCGAAGATCGACTGGACAAAGTTTTCGAGATACCCGGCCTGTTGAAATACGTTGACCTTTTTGCGCAGGCCGGAGGTGCCGGGTTTCTGGTCGGGGAAGGGCGTTGTGTTTTTAACGATAGTGTTCACGTAATTATTAACCTTGTCGGTAAGCGGTAGCGTGTTTTCGTGTATCTGTCAACAATCTGTGCGCGTCAAGAAAACCCTGATGGCGCCGATGTATCCCATGGATAAACATCAACAAGTCAATGATCGAAGGATCATTCTACTATGCTAACATGCGGCTATGCGCTATTCAGGTAAACAGGTTGTCCATCCCGGTGTGCGTGCACGCGATCTGCCCGCGCTTATGGAACTGTATGAGCTGAATTATATTCAGTTACGTCAGTTGATCCCCGATGTTGACCTGGTACAGGACCGCGTAGTGTCAAGGGTAAACGGGGCGCTGGACCTGTACCTGACTGTCCGCGAACGCTGTAAATACACCACCACACTACATCTCAGTTATCGCTTCGAAGGTGATGAGAGCAGTACACTTGCCCCGGATATCGTAGTGCGCCTGTACCATGACGCCCAGGTGGCCGAGGTTATTTCACGCGGCAAGGGCCGCAGCCCGAATGCTCCCGGTTTTGACCGCTTTCACCACGACTACCCCATCGAGGCACGTTGGCGGGTCAATCGCTTTCTGCAAAAATGGCTGGGGTTTTGCCTGCGTCACGGGCACAGCTTTTCTCCGGCCCGCGAGCAATTCGAGCAGGCGCTGCAAACCCTTGAAACAGACCAGATTGAAAGCCTCGAGTCCTGATTACCAAGTAATACTTGACTAAATTGCTGGGTTTATTTATGTTGGCAGCTGTTATCAGCAGCGCCTGTCGCAGGATTACCCATGAGACTTTCCACCAAGGGCCGTTATGCCGTCACTGCAATGATGGATATCGCGATTCATGACCCGGAAGGGCCGGTTACATTGGCCGATATTTCCCATTGCCAGAGCATTTCACTGTCGTACCTGGAACAGTTGTTTGCCAAGTTGCGCAAACAGAGTCTGGTGTGTGGCGTACGAGGCCCGGGGGGCGGTTACCGTCTGGCTCGCCCGGCAAACGAGATCACAATTGCTGAAATCATCGCGGCAGTTGATGAAAAGGTCGATGCGACCTGTGGCGGCGAGAGTCATTGCGACGAAGAACAGACCTGTCTGACACACGAGCTTTGGTGCGGCCTGTCGAAAAAGATTTATACATTCCTGGACAGTATCACGTTGGAGAGCTTTCTCAGCCGGCCTTCTGTACAGGAAGTCATTCGCCGTCAGGCTGAGGAAGCGAGTGGCGAGGATGAACGAAAAGTCGAGCCGCCAGTCCCGGCAGCCTGAAGAATATACCCGTATGCCCGGAATTGTGATGTGTGTCCTGTTCACAGCATGATCCGTTCACAGAAATTTCTCTTTTGTCCTTCCATACTGCAATCGTCAAATAGCGTTGTACCCAAAGGATCAGGAGAAAGACCATGTTGCAGTATATTTTATTAGTGATTGCCGCCGTTACCGTCATTGCCGGACCCTCTCTCGAGTCCCTGGCCAGTGCCGGTCAGTCGATGGACTATGTGGTGGCTTTTGGTGTGGCCTTGATGCTCAAACCCTGGCTGTCAGGCCATCTGGAATAAAACCCGGAAACCCGTCATTGCGACGTTAGTAATGGCGGGTTTCATTTCTTGAGTCAATCCGCCTTCAGCCACGTCAGGATCCGGTTATTGGCTGGCATTTCATAATCCCTTTTCAGTTCCAGTCCGGCCGTTCCGGCCAGTTCGTTTAACGCCTCGAAATCCCTTACGGCACTCAGCGGGTCACGCTGTTTCAGCCATTGATCAAAGCGCGCATTACTTTCACTGGTATAGCGTCCGTTGTAGTTGAACGGACCATAGAGACAGAACACGCCGCCTTGCTCCAGTACTTCCCCCGCGCCGGAGAACAGGCACTGTACCTGCGGCCAGGAAATGATGTGCGCGGTGTTGGCGCTGAATACGGCATCGTACTTTGTCTCTGGCCAGGCGTCCTTGCAGACGTCGAGACAGACAGGTGCCAGGATATTGGGTGGCGCAGTATCTTCGGCCAGCCATGCGTGAATACCTTCGTGCATGGCTGGCACTTCACTGGTTTGCCAGACCAGGTCCGGGAACTCACCTGCAAGATAGACAGCGTGCTGGCCTGTGCCACTGCCGATTTCAAGCAGGTGCCTACGCCCGTATATTTCCTGCTTCAATACCTCGAGGATGGATTCCCGGTTCTGGTCACAGGATTCGGAATAGGGCTTCATGTACAGGCTCCGGTTCTTTTACCCAGGGTGTGGAGAATGTCCAGCAGTTTGCGCCGATTGCTTTCCGGGTTAAAGGCATCATTGTGATCACCAACGAGATCCACGCGATATTTGGGTGGCAGGGCGGCGGCGAAAAGTTTGTCGACATGATAAGCGGGGACAATAGTATCGTCTGGACTGTGGAGGATATAGACGGGTAGTGGAGAGATTTCGCTTATGAATGCAGCCGGGCGATAACGGTTGCTGATAGTAAGGGATAATGGCCACTTGAACAGGCGAGTGAACCAGTGGCGTGATAGTGCATCCCGACTGATTTCCCGGTAGTCGCTGAAAGCACTGACGCTTATCAGACCGTTGAGCCTCTGTTTTTGCGGGTAGCTGGCAGTGGCATAGATGGCGAGACTGGCACCGAAGCTATGGCCCAGCACGGTGAGCTTGTGTCCGTGCAAACAGCTTTCTCTGGCGGTCCATGCAAGCATATTGCCGGCGTCCTTCTGTACACCGTCAATATCAGGCGTTCCTGTGGACTGCCCGTAGCCACGATAGTCGAACATATAGACTTCAAATCCATGTTTGGGTAGCCAGTAGGTGGCTCCCAGGTGGGCGCTGACATTTTGACCGTTGCCGTGTAAAAAAAGCACTGTACCCCGGATGGGTGCACTGGCTGGCAGGTGCCAGCCATGCAGTACGGCATCACCACTTTTTATGAACAGCTCATCGACGGGTACTCCGATTTGCCCCGGGTCGATAAATTGTTCATGGCTGGGCTGGAAAATGACGTTGGTGCAGGCGCTGGTAAAGATCAGCACAACGGCCAGAAATACACTTGCTACGGATTTCAGAAATACCAATTCAGCATGGCCTCGAATTCGTTGATACGGTTACCGCGTTCATGGCGATGTTCGAGCCGGTAGCGGAAGGCGCGCTGTGCTCCAATCGGGAAGCTTTGGCGCCAACGGGCTGCCAGTGTTGTGTCTGATTCCCCTGCTGCAAACCGGACGCCTGTCAGCGATAGTTCGGCTGTAGAGTGTTTAAAGAAAAACAACGAGCCGGTGGACAGGCCGCCGCCCAGGGAATAATTGTCCTGAAATGCCTTTGCCACTTTGAGGCGCCCCCTGAGGAGCAGGTAAAACAGGTGTTGGTCTCCCATGCGATAGCTGAGGCCACTACTTCCGCCGACCTGTATGCCGGTCGCACGCCCGCTATTGGTCATCATACGCTCAATGCCGGTGTCAATGCCCCACGATACCGGCTTGAAGAAGTTGTCGCGGGGTGACAGAGACAGAATGTCGATAATGGTGAAGCGATCCAGTTGCAGGCTATTGTCAGTCGGGGTGTAGCGTGCCCTGAAATCCAGAAAGTTTATCTGGGAGCCACGTGAGTAGCCGGCCAGAGGGTCAAGAATGTCATGATATGCCGGTCTGAATCGCAGGCTCAGGAAACTGTCGCCATTCCGTGATCCACCACCGACAGCCAGTCGTGTAGTCCGGTGCCCCTGTTCAGGTTGGTATGCAGGCTGTTGTACCGGTGGCCATACATTACCAGCTGGCAAACGACTTCGTTCTGCCAGTAAACGATAGCTTTGTGAAGCACTGGTGGCGGACCCGTTTCGGTGCAGCAGCTGGTAGCGGTTATAGTCATAGGCCAGTTCGAGGATGCGTGAGCGTGTAACCTTGTTATCGACTGTTCCAAGTCGTTTTTCGCTGGCGGGATCTGTGTCGGTAGAAAGATGTTCAACCAACTCTTTTGCAGACGGGTCAAGCGAGTCGAGGTGTTGTCGTATCAGGGTTGTCGTTGCGGGTCTGTAGACTGCCCTGTCAGCCATGCCGGCATCTACAACTGCACGTACCGTATCGGATGGTATGGCCTTGACAGAGAAATCACCTGTGAGCTGGCTTCCCTGCCGTGCCACTTCCAGCAGCGACAGAACATGATATGAACAGTTTTCGGTAAGGAAATAATAGTCAAAGTTTATGTGTCTGACTTCCCAGGCATGTCGCATTAGTTGGTCAATTTCAGCCTGGTCCAGATTCAGGTCGTATTCCCAGATATCCCGGCTTTCAATGTCGCTGTACTGTTTTATTTTCTCGTAGTAGGGGACGATGGAAAAAAGGCCGGGGTAACCCCCGAACAATCCCTTGAAGCTGTATGCGAGTCCGCCATCATTTTCGTCAGCATTGGCTGCATAGTTAAGTGCATAGGCGGCCAGCGGGGTCGATTTCCGGTAATCGGAAGGTGTCAGTCGCAGCAGGGTGTGCCCGAACATGGAGGAAGGGCTGTTGAGGTAAGCCGCAGGGAACACGAGTGTTGCATGTTCTGCGCTCAGTGTTTGGCGCCATTTCGACAGGGTATTGCAGTGTACAGCAGGAAGGCCGAGTGCAGTGAGGTCGAGTTTCCGGTCAAGCCAGTACAGGCGGGCAGGAAAACGGCACTGGGGGTGATCATCACTGTCGCCCGGCTGATAAAAAGCCTGCAGGGTTGCAGTCAGCTCGGCTTCGGGGGAAGTTTTGCCATTCAGGGCATTAAAGAACTCTGTGTCGTCGGCCTGGCTCTGGTAACCAGGATGCTTTTTCTTGTAATGAACCAGTTTAAGCCAATAGTCGTCCTGTGAAAGCTTTTGCTGCCCGGCCCTGGCCACAGCGCTTTCTGCTGGCGTCGGTGTGGCTGCGATGACAGTGCCAAAGGAGAGTAGCATGGCAAGCAGCACTGCAAGTGCCGCATGGTATATGGGCAGGTTATTGGTCATCTGTGAAAGGTCAGACAAAGGTGGGGGGCTGTGCCCGTCCAACTGCAGTAACAGCGCAGCTGCAAGAGTATATCATTGGTGTAAAACCGCCTGCCGTCTACTATAACAGCAGGCGGTAGAGGTTAACTGGCGTATTTTGCCAGCATTTCATCCTGTTTCATAACCTGGTTCAGGGCACTGATGACGTCACTGCTGTGCACGCTGTCGCTGCTGAAGATAGTAGCGAATTGTGCATGAGAGACAGTCTTGAAGTGACTGCTGTCCTCAGCAGAAATACCCATCAGGTTGGCCAGAGTGTCGAGTGCTTCACCTGTACCAGTTGCCATATCACGTGCAACCTTATCCATGTTGTTGTCAAGGAAATCAGCTGCAGCAACAGATATCGGCTGATCTACTTCACAACCCAGTGTGCCAGATGTCATACCAAAGGTCTGGTTTCCGAAAGTGCCATTGGTAGTTGCCGCCAGTACGTGAGGTGCAACACCGCTTTGTCCCTCGAAGATCATGGCGCCAACGCCACAACCCGAACCGTTGTCATTTGCAGCAAATGCTGTGCTGGAACCCGCCAAAATTGTCATTGCCAGTATTGTTTTCTTCATCCTGTGCATACTCCTTGTCTCTGGTTGGATTTTAGTGCTAAAACGGGTGGTGCTGTAATTATTTTATGCTCCGGGTTACGTGGCCTGTATGTCCCCCAAGGCATAGGTGGAATTTATATTGGTTGATTGCGATTGTCTATAGCGATGGCTGTGGATTTCGAAGCCACTCTGTTACTCGCCGGTAAAGCTGGGCCGGGTTCTGGCTGCTCGTGACTGCCAGTGCCAATGCCTGGTTTGACCATGCGGGCAGACGCTGGAAATTTTCCTGGGCCAGTTTATCCAGTGTATCCCGGTAATCTCCATGGCCACGGGCGACATCACGCCTGATATTTATGAACTGCGACCACACAAACCGCTTCAGGATGGCGTCTTGCTGGCTCTGGGTTGCAGGCTCTTTGGGTTCGAGCTCGATAATATAATGGCCGGGTGAGTACTCCATCATGTTACCGGACATTGCATCGGTCAACCAGGATGGCCATGAGGTCAGGTTGAAAAGGGAGGTTTTATTGAGAGACTTCTTTACCCGCATTTGCATGGTCTTGTAGCCAGGCTTTTTGAAGGTGATGAACTTGTGTTTAAACACTTCGCGATCCAGGTCTATCGAGAAAGGAACTTCGCCGACTTTCTTGCCTTCGACGAAGGCCTCAATGCCTGATTGCTCAGATTCGAAACTGACCGTATCACTGGATGGTGAGAAAAGTGTGGCACAACCTGTTATCAGAACAGAAAAGCACAGGATAAAGATGATCTTTGGCATTAGGTGTGTCCTTGTTGTTATGGTTTTTGAGAATGCATGAACCTGATTATTTTTACTCGAAGCATTCTATAACAGGCAATGGTGTTGCTCAATTGCGCTGAGAAGTAACACCCAGCCATTCTATCCACTGCCTGAAAATATCGGGATCCAGGGCCGCTGCCGCGGAGCGTGGCGTGAGTGTTGCACTGAACACCGGTTCGCCCTCAAGCGTAAGTGCCGAGCCACCTGCTTCCTCAAGAATCAGAAGGCCTGCCGCATAATCCCATAGTTTCTGTTGGCCGTGCAGGTAAACGTGGCAGCGGCCTGCGGCCAGCCAGCACCAGTCAAGCGCTACTGCACCGAAGCTGCGTTGTGATTTATAGGGCGGGCTGGCTGCCAGCCGGCTCGCCAGTTCAGGTGCCAGGCGCTTCAGGTCTATGAGCGCCATGCCTTCGGACAGCGGGCTTGCCAGCCGCTGTGGCTTCAGCCGTTGATCGTTCATCCATGCGCCTTCACCGCGCACAGCAGAAAAACACTCCTTGCGGCTGGGGTCGTAGACGACACCTGCTTCTACCCGGCCGTTGTGGATAAGCGCAACGGAAACGGCGTAGTAGGGTACGCCGGCTGAAAAATTACTGGTACCATCGAGTGGATCGATGCACCAGACGCCACTGTCACTGTGTTGTAACGCGCGCTGTTGCTCAGGCTCGGGCATTTCTTCACCCAGTAAATCAAATTCAGGCCATTCGGCGTTCAACGCCTGCGCCAGGGCATCCTGCATAACCACATCGGCCTCGGTCACAAGGCTGCCATCCGGCTTGCGTGAGCCAGAATGGCAACAGAAGCGTGGGGGAAGTTCCCGGTCGGATATTTCCCGGATAATAGTGGTCAGGCGTGACAGGTCTGGTGAATTCATGGATTACCTGAGGGCATCGAGTTGCTATGATCTGTAGTCTGTAGATATTGTCGCACAAAGGATACTCATGGGCATAAAGAAAACCCGGCACAAAAAGAGCGGTAAATCAGCAAAAGCGCAGAAGAGCAGCAAGCCGCGCAAGGCCGAAACCGAGGACAAATATGTCCTCTATGAGAAGTCAGTACAGGCCACGGATTTTGAATACGAGTTTATCGACACCAACTTTACCCGCATTCGCGGGCGTACTGCAAAACTGCTGCGCGAGGATTTCTGCGGCACGGCGAAAATGTGCAGTGAATGGGTCCGGGGCCGTCCCGACAATCAGGCGGTTGGCGTGGACTTTGATCCTGAGGTGCTGGAGTGGAGTCGTAACAACCACATTGCCGGTCTGGAGCCCGAACAGCGTGCCCGCGTTACGCTGTTGCAGAGTGATGTACGTTCGGTGAAGACAGACCCGGTTGATATCGTGCTGGCGATGAATTTCAGTTGGCAGATCTTTGAAGAGCGCAAGGTCCTGGTCGACTATTTCACGTCTGTGCGAAACAGCCTGGTGGATGACGGCGTATTGTTTATGGATGCATTCGGCGGTTACGAGGCCTACCAGGAGCTCGAGGAAAAAACCAAACACGATGGGTTCAATTATATCTGGGAGCAGGAAAGTTATGATCCGGTGACCGGACACATGGTGTGCAATATTCATTTTACATTCAAGGATGGTTCAAAAATGGAGAAGGCGTTCCATTATGAATGGCGTCTGTACGGCCTGCCTGAACTGAAAGAAATCCTGCTCGATGCCGGTTTCTCCAATGTCACCATTTATCTGCAGGGTTGGGACGAGGATGACGAACCGGACGGTGATTTTGTGCCCGCCGAACACGGCGAAGCCGATCCCGGCTGGATCGCAATGATCAGCGCAGAAAAATAACGCGTATGGGGAAAAAGTACGCCGTCAGCCTGCTGATCATAGAGCGGGCACCGCGGGGTTAAATGCGTATTTCAGGCGGGCGGGTCACAATTTGTCAGACAGTATTCCCGGTAAAAAAAGGCCGTTTAGTCTCGATGGGTTGACAAACTGTCTGGTATGTAATAAAAAGTGAACGTTCACTAACTAAATGAGGTGTACGTTATGACTGCTTTTGACCTTGAACTCGACGCACGTGGACTGAATTGCCCTTTACCGATCCTGAGGGCAAAGAAGAGCATTCAGACACTGGCATCTGGCCAGGTATTGCGTATTGTTGCCACAGATCCAGGTTCCGTGAAGGATTTTGAGGCGTTCTGTAAACAGACCGGGAACGAACTGATGGATACCGTTCAGGATGGTGGAGAGTACTCCTTTAACATCCGCAAAGGGTAGTGATAGAGCGGAACCTCATGCTGCCTGGTGAGGTTCCGTTATTCAACCGAAGGAAGTAGCTTGACCAAACGACTCAAGGCCTCTGAACGCAAGGCGGCCATACTGGCGGTTGCAAAGGTATTGTTTTCCGACAAGGGCTACCACGGTGTGTCGGTGGATGAGATAGCGCGCCGGGTCGGTGTCAGCCCTGCCATTCTGTATCGCCATTTCCCGTCCAAGGAGTCGCTGTACGAGGAGGTGCTGAACCAGACTGCCTGCAAGCGTGAAAGCTATGTCGAAGCCGTGGTGCAAAGCGACGGCAGTTTCAGTGAAGTGTTGCGTATGATAACTCGACGCTATGTCGAAAGTGTGTCACGTGACCCTGACTATTTGCGCATGGAATTACAAAGTGCACTGGAAGGCAGTGTGGCTACCCGGCAGTTTTTCGAGCATCGCTGGAGGCCGTTTACTGACTATATTGAAGTTACCATCCGTGAATTACAGCCAACCGGAAAAGTGCAGCATACTGACGGCCGTATTGCGGCACTGATGTTCCAGGGCATGTTGCGTGAGGCACTGTATGCCAAGTGTATCTTTCACACGCCGCGTTACCAGGAACTGGACCTCAATGAACTTACGGACTATCTGGTGACACTATTCTTTCGGGCGATCGGCTACCGGGAATGGTCTGAATAAATAAAGTACCCCTGCTGTTGCTCAAGTTTGGTGCATGGAAGCCGTAATTACCAAACAGATTCACACCTGATTAAATCATTAATAATACTATGGTTTATGTTGGGTCGTGTTAAACAACCTGTTATGGCGATGGGGTACAACAATGTTCAGAAAAATTGCAGTTTTTCTTATAGGTGGCTGGCTGATTTCACTGGCTTCGCCGCTGCTGGCAGAGTCAGTTCCGGAAAGCATTGATGGAACGACACGTGTAATCGCAGAGGATGTCATTGAACTGGTTTCCAGTAACCCTGATGTGGTTATCATCGACGCACGTAAATCCAGTGACCGAGAAAAGGGGTTTATCGAAGGTTCTATCGGGCTGCCGGATACTGAAACGACTGAAGCTTCTCTTGCTTCCCACATCCCCTCCAGGGATAGCGCAATCCTTTTTTACTGTAATGGTGAGAAGTGTGGTCGTAGTGTCAAGTCTGCAAAAATGGCAGTTGCCCTGGGTTACAAGAATGTTTACTGGTTCCGTGGTGGCTGGGCTGAGTGGATGGAAAAGGGTTATCCCGTAGCCAAATGAAGAACGCCAGGGGGACGGATATCCTGGTACCTGTCTTCCTGTAAAAATATTGTCGTATCGTGAAGCAGGGATGAAGTGATGAGCATTGAGAAGCTTTCTATCAAGGGTTTAACGATTGGCATCCTGCTGTTTCTGGGTGCAAGCACCATGTTGCTCTCTGCATTGTCGATTCCTCAGTACAGGGACGCTGCTATCACCTCCGAATCCCGAACACTTTCCCGGGTACTGGAAATTTCTGCGCGTCAAAGTCTGTTTGATCTGGAGGAACTGGCGGTTGAGCTCGGTCGCGACAGCCAGAAAGACAAGACATTCCGCTCATCATTCAGGCGTCTTGCAAAAAATCCGGATGATGCTGCAACCCGGGCGTCTCTCATCGAGATGCTAAATGGACAGTTCAGGCAGCGCTACGTCACAGCAAACCTTGTAGATTTGTTGCAGTTGCGTGTGTATGACACAAGTTTTAACCCGGTTGTTGCCAGTACCGGCGGCAGCCCGAAACTTGTTTCCAGCGGCATGACGCCAGCCCTGCTTGACAAGGCTGCCAGTCGCAGTGGCGCAGAGCGCCTGAAGGCGTTGCCGATACTCTGGAGTTCGCCTGCCGGACCGGCCTACTCAGTCCTTGTTCCGGTTGGTGGTTTGCGCCTGATGGGATATCTGGAAGTGATCGTTGACCCATCGCATAACCTGCAGGCAATCGAGGATATGATACTGGCACCGCTCAGCATTGCAGTATATGGCGGTGAAACGCGTTATAAAAGTGATGCGTGGGACGATGAGAAGGCAGGTTACATACAGGTGGATTATCTGCTCCCGGCAGACGATGGAGCGCCGTTACTGGAAATTTCCCTGCTCGAGAACCTGGAACAGCTTTATGCCGATGTTAACCAGACTGGATGGACGGTCATCCTGTCATTTGCAACCTTGATTGTGGTGGGGCTGGGTGTTGCCCTGTATTTACTGAGACGCCACCTGTTTTTACCGATCCGTGGTCTGGTCGACAACATGCAGCGGTGCTCAACGGGTGACCTGACAGTCCAGGTAGATAGCAAGGGGTTGAAGGAGTGCCATGTACTGGGTGAGGCACTGATAGAGCTGGTGAATAATCTGCGCAAGGATGTGAGTGAAATCTTCAGCAGTTCCACGCAGCTTGCCAGTGCCGCAGAAGAACTGTCAGCTATCACATCAGAAACCGGCGATGCCGTGAAACAGCAACGATCAGAGACAGAACATGCCGCCAATGCCATGAGTGAGATGACAGCTGCAGTTCAGGAGGTCGCGCAAAGTGCCACCAACGCGGCAGATGAGGCCCGCGCGGCTGATGAAGAAGCCTTGCAGGGTAAACAGGTTGTCTCAAAGACCACGGCTGCGATCAAGTTACTGTCCGGGGAAGTAGATAATGCTTCAGTGGTTATACGCAAGCTTGAAAGTGACAGTGAGCATATCAGTCGGATCCTGGATGTCATACGCGGTATCGCTGAACAGACAAATCTGCTGGCGCTGAATGCCGCAATCGAAGCAGCGCGCGCCGGTGAGCAGGGGCGCGGTTTTGCCGTGGTCGCAGACGAGGTCCGTTCGCTGGCGAACCGGACCCAGGAATCGACCCAGGAAATCCAGGCCATGATAGAACAGCTGCAGACGGGTGCGGTCGATGCTGTCGAAGTCATGTCGAAAGGCCGTGACCTGGCCAACGAAAGTGTGGAAATGGCCAGCGAGGCAGGTAGTGCGCTGGAACGGATCACCAGGGCCGTGGATGTTATCAATAACATGAACACACAGATTGCAGCCGCTGCCGAGGAGCAAAGTGCCGTTGCTGTCGAGGTGGACAGGAATGTCACCAATATACACCAGATTGCTAACACGACAGCCGATGGAGCCACACAGACAGCCAGTGCCAGCGATGAACTGGCACGCCTGGCCTCGCAGCTACAGCAAATGGTTTCTCACTTCAAACTTTGAGATTCAGTGAGTCGTTTCAGCGGCTGAGTTATATCAGAGTAGATCAGCGCATGATAAATGTGCCGTTCGCAATTCCTTTTTCTCTCCTGTCTTGATTTGATAGCTGGTTTCCAGACGGGCTTTCCTGAACATTACCGATCGGTAATGTTCAGGAAAGCCCGGGGCAATGTCTGTTTTATACACTTTCCCCCTACCAGGATACCCGATTATTTCTGGCCTTGTGTCAGAAGGTCCGGGTCATGGTGAACAATCCATATAACAGGAATCTGGCCGGACGTGTGTTTACATACTGGCGGAATTCGAGTGGGATTCCGACAAGTTCGGTTTTAGCAATCGCCAGTCAAACCGGTCCAGCAATGAAACGTCGGCTAATATCCAGGTGAACGCGAGTGTCACACCCTGGTCCTTTGCAAAGGGTGAGTTCGTTCTGGACTATGATACGGATACCGACCGGCTGGAAGTTGACGAGGCTGTCCTCTCTCTGGAACGCAATGCCTGGGAACTGACCTACGGGCATCAATACCTGCCTTTTGGTGTGTACTTCAGTCATTTCGCCAGCGGGCCACTGCTGGAATTCGGCGAAACGCGTGATATAGCCACAACCCTGACCTATGATTTCCAGGACCGTGCAGAACTGTCCGTAGCGGCCTATCAAGGGCAGGGTCAGGGAATCAATGGCAAAGGTTCAAGGCTGGACTGGGCGCTGGGTATGGAGACCTGGCTTGGCGAGTCAGTATCGTTTGGCGTCAGTTACCAGTCCGATCTGGCCGATGCTGCCAGTGACCTATTGAGCGATACGCGCCACCGCTATACGCGAAGGGTATCCGGCCTGAGTGGTTACATGCTCTGGACCTCTGACCATTTTGAGGTGACGGCCGAGTTTCTCGGTGCCTTACGCTCGTTCCGTGAACTCCAGGCTGACAGGAATCAGCCGCTGGCCTGGAACCTTGAGGTTACCAATTTTCTTAACCCCAATTTTGACTGGGCGTTACGTCTGGAGGGGAGTGATGAACTCGAAGATGCACCGGAACTGCGTTATGGCGCCTCCGTCAGTTTCAGGGCCGGTCGATATGGTAGTCTGACGCTTGACTATCTGCATAGTCGCTTCAAACATAATTTCGCAAACGATGACGCTGGCAATACGCTCAGCCATGATGACCAGTTCGCACTACAACTTTCCATTGCATTCTAGATTTTGCATTGTAGTGGTTACCTGGTGCTGAATTCACCGTTTGGGATTCCGTCGAGTGTCCATTCTCCGACCCGGTAGCGCACCAGTCGCAAGGTCGGAAAACCGATGTGTGCCGTCATGCGGCGTACCTGCCGGTTGCGACCTTCTCCCAGCACAAGTTTTATCCAGCGGGTCGGGATGGCTTTGCGCTCCCGGATTGGCGGATTACGTGGCCAGAGGTCAGGCGGATCCATCAATTCCACCTGTGCCGGCAGGGCAGGGCCGTCTTTCAGTGTGACGCCTTCACGTAACGGCTGCAGGTCGTCATCAGTTGGATCACCTTCTACCTGCACCCAGTATTCCTTGGTCTTGCCGTACTTCGGGTTGGCGATACGTTGCTGCAGTTTGCCGTCATCAGTCAGTACCAGAAGCCCTTCACTATCGTAGTCAAGACGGCCGGCGCAGTAGATACCCGGTATGTCGATATAGTCTGCCAGTGTAGCCCTGGGCCCCCGAGAGGTATTCATCTCACCGCCCTCTGTGGTGAACTGCGAGAGCACCTGGAACGGTTTGTTGAACAGTACGATCACCTGTTGAATACGATCGCTACCACATCATCAAACTTTTCGGCAAAATTGACCTTGATTCCTTCGCGGATATGTTCGGGGATTTCCTCGAAATCACCGCGATTGGCGGCTGGCAATATCAGTTCACGGATATTCACCCGCCTTGCAGCAATAACTTTTTCACGTATGCCGCCCACCGGCAATACCTGTCCCGTCAGTGTCAGCTCGCCGGTCATGGCCAGGTTGCGGCGCGGGCGGCGGTTCATTGCCAGTGACAACAATGCACATGCCATGGTGATACCGGCGCTGGGGCCGTCCTTCGGGGTGGCGCCAGCGGGTACGTGCAGGTGGATCAGCGACTTTTCGAAAAAGTCCGCTGATGCCCCCCATCGCTCGGCGTTGGCGAGGATATGGCTATAGGCGATTTCTGCTGACTCACGCATCACATCACCCAGTTGACCGGTCAGTTTGAAACCACGCGTAAAGCTGTGAATGCGTGTCGCCTCGATACTCAGCGTGGCACCGCCCATGGCAGTCCAGGCCAGCCCGGTAATGATGCCGACGCCGGACATGGGTTTCTCACGGCTGAAGATCGGTTTGCCAAGGTAATCTTCCACGTCTTTTGCGCGGACATGAATGGGTGTTTTTTCACCTTCGAGTATCTTGACGACTGCCTTGCGGGCGATCTTGCCCAGGTATTTTTCCAGTCGTCGAACACCGGCTTCACGGGCATAGTCTTCAACAATCTTGCGCAGTGCGGCCTTGTCGATACGAAGCTGCCCGCGTGATTTCAGGCCATTGCGTTCGAGCTGGCGTGGCAGCAGGTGGTGGCGCGCAATATCCATTTTCTCGCTGGCGAGATAACCGGACAGCTGGATAATTTCCATGCGATCCAGTAGCGGGCCGGGGATGGTATCGAGCTGGTTGGCAGTACAGATGAACAGCGTTTTGGACAGGTCAAACGAGACGTCCAGGTAATGATCCAGGAAATCGCTGTTTTGCTCGGGGTCGAGGACTTCCAGCAGCGCAGAGGCGGGGTCGCCCTGGTAGGATGCACCGACCTTGTCGATCTCGTCCAGCATGATGACCGGGTTGGCGGACTGCGTGTCCTTGATGGCCTGGATAAATTTGCCCGGCATGGCGCCTATATAGGTGCGGCGGTGACCCTTGATCTCGGCCTCGTCCCGCATGCCGCCCAGCGAGAAGCGGAAGAACCTGCGCCCCAGCGCACGGGCAATGGAGCGCCCCAGCGAAGTTTTACCGACACCGGGTGGACCGACGAACAGGATGATCGAGCCGGATACCTCACCCTTCATAATGCCGACACCGATAAACTCCATAATACGCTGCTTTATATCTTCCAGACCATCGTGGTCCTCGTCGAGGATGCGCCGTGCCTCGGTGAGATCCAGCTGGTCTTTTGTATGCACGCCCCAGGGCAGGCTGGTCAGCCAGTCAAGGTAGTTCCGGGTGGTGGCGTACTCCGGTGAGCCGGTTTCCAGCACCGCAAACTTGTCCATTTCTTCCTTGATGCGTTTTTCTGCGGCTTCAGACAGTGTCAGTGCTGCCAGCCTTTCCCTGAATTTATCCACTTCTGCCGTGCGGTCATCCTTGGATATACCCAGTTCTTTCTGGATCACTTTCATTTGTTCGCGCAGGATATGCTCGCGCTGGTGCTCTTGCATGTCTTCTTCGACCTGCTTGCGGATCTGCGCCTGGGTCTTTGCGACTTCCAGTTCCTTGATCAGCAGAGCATGAACGCGTTGCAGTCGTTCAAGTAAATCGACGGCCTCGAGCACTTCCTGCTGCTCATGCCTGGCCGAGGTTGTCAGGCTGGCCGCAAAGTCGGCCAGGTGTGAAGGGTCATTTGGGTGAAAATTATCCAGGAACAGCTTGAACTCCTCGCCATACAGCGGGTTCAGTGGCACCAGTTCCTTGATGGTGTTGATGATGGCGATGGCGTAGGCCTTGGTTTCCGGGTCTTCGTCATAAGCCGGTTCAGGGAAATAACGAACCTGCGCCGTAAAAGGAATTTCCTTGCCGATCCATTCGGTAACACGGAAACGCTGCACACCCTCCAGTAATACCTGCAGGCGTCCGTCGACACGGCCGATACGGTGTATACGTGCGACCGTACCCATTTTGTAGAAGTCTTTTATCGTGGCCTGTTCAGCTCGCTCGGTATTGGCCAGCAGTAGTCCGATCACCCCGTTAGAATTTTCCTGTGCCAGTCGAACAGTGGCTTCCCAGGTGTCAGGGTCGATCAGCAGGGGGATTACCTGGCCGGGAAAGAACGGGCGTTCGGTCTGTGGCAGTACAGGGATGGTAGTGGGCAGGGCATCCTGCGCGCGGATCAGCTCGCTGGCGCCTGCATCATTTTCATCGATGTAATCGTTGCTTTCCTGATTGTCCATAGTCAGTTTTCTTATTGGCTGTGTCGGGTTATAGAGATGGTGTGTGCGCAAGGATAAATCAAGCGGAGATAAAAAGGATTTTTGTCTTGCAGGTTATCCACAGTTTCTGTGGATAACTTTGTGGATTAAGTCGGCCAAAGGCTAGCGAATGCCTGAAAATACGCTTTCGATGTTAAATCGTGCATTTTTTAACCAATTTATAATAATTTATATTAATCATAAAGTTGTGGGATGTTTGTCGACTATGAATCAACCGGAAGCAGGTTCGTGCAATGATTATCTTACTGTTTGATGACACCTGTGTATAAGCGGTGTTGGCTGGAATGGTTCAGGCACGGATGTCAAGGGGTGAGACAGAAAATATCGAAGCCTGGAAGCGCTTTTTTCGAGGCAGTTTCATGGTGCAAAAAACCGTGGTCCGGCCAGCGGGGCAACATTCCCGCCAGGAATTGCCGCTATACTGCATGCCTCGTTTAAAAGGATAAAAAGAAGCTGATGGATTACGAAGTCGTCGATGCCCGCATCAGTCCGGAAGGACGCCTGGACGTATTGTCCAAATCTGAAGTCAACCGCCTGCTCGATACCAGCCAGGGTGGCCTGTACGGCCTGTTCAGGAATTGTTCGCTGGCCGTGCTCAACTGTGGCAGCTCACTGGATGACGGCAAGGAATTACTGGAGCGTTACCCGGATTTTGCCATTCGTATCATCCAGCAGGAGCGCGGTATCAAGCTGGAGGTCACAGGTGCCCCGGCGCATGCCTTTGTTGACGGTGTGATGATAAAAGGTATCAATGAGCACCTGTTTGCGGTGCTTCGCGATGTGATCTACGTCAGCGACGAGATTGATGACAATCCGAAAATCAATCTCGACACACCGGATGGTGTGACCAGCGCGGTGTTTCATATATTACGTAATGCGCGTGTCCTTGTGCCACGCGCCGAGCCCAATCTTGTGGTGTGCTGGGGAGGACACTCCATCAGCCGCGAAGAGTATGACTATTCAAAGGAAATCGGTTACCAGATGGGCCTGCGAGGTCTGGATATCTGTACCGGTTGCGGTCCGGGTGCCATGAAAGGTCCCATGAAGGGTGCGAACATCGGTCATGCAAAGCAGCGCGTCAGTCCCGGTGTCTACCTCGGCATTACCGAGCCGGGAATTATTGCAGCGGAGTCGCCGAACCCTATCGTTAACAACCTGGTTATCATGCCGGACATCGAGAAGCGTCTGGAAGCTTTTGTGCGCACCGGGCACGGTATTGTAGTGTTTCCCGGTGGCGCAGGAACCGCAGAAGAGATCCTCTATCTGCTCGGCATACTGCTGCATCCGGAAAATGCAGAAATGCCATTTCCACTGATCTTTACCGGCCCCAAACACGCAGAAGAGTATTTCCGGCGTATCAATCAGTTTATTCTCGACACGCTGGGTATCGAGGCACAACAGCGCTACAAGATTATTATTGATGATCCGGAGCGTGTGGCGCGTGAAATGGCCGAAGGCATTCGCCAGGTACGTGAGTTCCGCAAGTTGCACGGTGACGCCTATTATTACAACTGGATGCTGAAGATCGATGCCGAGTTCCAGCAGCCGTTTGAGCCTACACACGAGAACATGCGCTCACTGGCATTACACAAGAACCAGCAGCCGCACGAGCTGGCGGCCAACCTGCGACGGGTGTTTTCCGGTGTGGTGGCCGGTAATGTCAAGGACGAGGGTATACGTTCCATCGAGGAACATGGTCATTTCGAGATTCGTGGCGATACGGAGATACTGGAGCCTATGGACGAATTGCTGAGCTCGTTTGTCGCCCAGCACCGCATGAAGCTGCCCGGCAAGAAATACGTTCCCTGTTACCGGATTATCAAGTAGGCGTTACCGATGCGTGACAGACTGTACCGCATAGCCCGTAGTGCACCTTACTGGGTTGCGCTTGCGCTGCTGGCCCTTGCGATGGAAGGTGTGGCACTGTTCTACCAGTACAAGCTGGAGTACTGGCCCTGTGTCCTGTGCATTCATGTGCGCGTCTGGCTGCTGGGGCTTGTTGTTGCCGGGGCGCTGGGCTTGCTGGTGCGCCGTCAGCGGTGGATGCTGGTGCTGGCGCATCTTCTGGTCGTGGTGGTGGCTGGCGGCATGCTGGAGCGTTCCCTGAAGTTGCTGGGCACCGAACGCGGCACCATCGAGGGTAGTTGTGCCATGGAATCGGGCCTGCCAGCCTGGTTTGCACTGGATAAGTGGTTCCCTTCCGTATTCCAGGTCATGGAACCGTGTGGTTACACCCCTGAGCTGTTGTTTGGTATCACCATGGCCGAGGCGCTGGTGGTATTTTCCGTTGGATTACTTGTACTGGGAAGTGTGATGACACTGGCTACGCTGACGACCCGTTCGAACTGATCAGCCGAAGTGCTGGTCCAGCCATTCGATAATCCGGTCAGACTCATACAGCCATAAAACCTGGCCGTCTTCACGGGATATTCTCAGGCAGGGAACCTTGACCTCACCGCCACCTTCCAGCAATTCCTGGCGGTACAGGGGATTTTTCTGTGCATCACGCAGCTCGATATTCAGTGAAAGTCGCCTCATGGCCTGCCGGGTCTTGATACAGAATGGACAGGTGCGAAACTGGTAGATCGCCAGGTGACGGGTGGCTTCATCAACGCGTTGCTGCTCGGCCTCCGTGCGCAGCTTGCCTTTTGGCGCGGTGATTTTTTCCCATAGCAGTAAAAACGGGCCAACTATGGCGCGCACCAGTTTAAAAAACATCCGGATAAGTATTCTCATGGCTGGACTCAGGTCGGGATAATGCTGAATTCGCTAACCTGTTCCATATTGGTCAGGGTTTCCGCAAGGTTGAAGAAATTCTTGGTGTCGCGGGAGCGCACTGTCATTTCGTATTCAAAAAATTTGCCGCCACCGTCCAGTGTGTAGCTGGAATCGAAGGATTTGATCTGGTGTTCTGCAATCAGTTCACGCAGCAGGGTTTCGTCATAGGTCTTTTTATCCCTGATGAAGCGTACGCGGAAGCGGGCATAGGTTTGTGCCGGCAGCTTGTTTTCTATCCAGCGGAAAACCGAAAGGGTGATGATGGTAAGGCCGGCGGCAAAAAAAGCCGGGTAGTAGAAACCCATGCCGATAACGATGCCGATCGAGGCGGTCATCCAGATCGATGCCGCCGTGGTCAGGCCACGTACCGACAGACCTTCCTTGATAATCACCCCGGCGCCCAGGAAACCGATGCCGGTCATGATGCCCTGTGCCAGGCGGGTGGGGTCGGCGCGTATGGTATCCATGTACTGCTCTGGCACCAGCGTCCACTGGTAGACCATCAGTACCATGAGCAGGCTGGATGAGACGCATACCAGTGCGTGGGTACGAAAACCGGCCTCGCGACCGTGTAGGGCGCGTTCCAGCCCGATTATGCCGCCAGCCAGGAATGCCAGCAGCAGGCGAGAAGCAATCAACAGGTAGTCATAATCCATGATTTCAGGTGTTGCGAGTCGTGTTGTGTCTGTGCGAATGGGAATGATACCAGAGCAAAGGGTGCCGCGCGGCATAGGTTTTGGTCAATACACCGATAGATTGGACATTTATCCGGTGGACACAGCAGAATTTTGTTCTAGTCTTAGGGGCAAGAGCCTGTGTCAGATTGCGGGATATGGAATGCATGGCCATTGACAGGCGTCTGCATTGGTATGTCTGATCATTAATGAAAGGGAAGATTGATGAATAGCACAACCGTCGGGAGGAGGCAGGCTTGTCAATAAGACTGGGGGATATTGCACCGGATTTCACTGCGGCTACGACACAGGGGACGATCCATTTTCACGACTGGATCGGGGAGGACTGGGCCATGCTCATGTCTCACCCGGCGGACTTCACTCCTGTCTGTACCACCGAGCTGGGTTATGTCGCAAGTATTCGCACGGAGTTTGACCGTCGTCACGTCAAGGTCATCAGTCTCAGCGTGGATTCACTGGAATCGCATGACCGCTGGGCACGGGATATCGAGGATACACATGGCTTCCCGCTCAATTATCCCTTGATAGCTGATCCAAAGGCCGAAATCGCCCGGCTGTACGACATGATTCACCCCAATGCGGACAGCCTGCTGACGGTGCGCAGTGTTTTTATTATCGGCCCTGACAAATGCATCAAGGCATCACTGACCTATCCTGTCAACACAGGGCGTAACTTCGACGAAATACTGCGGCTTATTGACTCCCTGCAACTGACCGGAGATTTCGATGTGGCAACACCGGTCAACTGGCGGCCCGGCGATGATGTGATTATTGCGCCAACACTCAGCGATGCCCATGCGCGGCGCCTGTTTCCAGAGGGTTGGACCATGCTGGTGAAGCCCTATATCCGTATTGTGCAGCAACCTGTCAGGGACACCTGACCCCGCGCGTTTCCCGATTTCTCCAGAAACCTCTATACTGCGCAGCTGTTATAAGCCAGTGGCAGGGAGGCCGGGATGGCTGAAATAATCGGGGGGTACAGCGTGGCGATGCCACAGGAAACCTTGCAGCGGGTTTTCGGGTACAACAGTTTTCGTGCCGACCAGCAGGAAATCATCGACGCATTGATCCGTGGTGAAGATGCTTTCGTACTGATGCCTACCGGTGGGGGCAAGTCATTATGCTACCAACTGCCGGCATTACACCGCAGTGGCGTGGGTATTGTGGTTTCGCCGCTAATTTCACTCATGAAGGACCAGGTCGATGCGTTGCGGGCCAACGGCGTCGAAGCCGCCTTCTATAATTCTTCACTAGGCTCGGAAGATGCCAGGCAGGTCCTGGCAAAACTGCACGCCGGTACGCTCGACCTTCTCTATATCGCGCCGGAGCGCCTGCTATCCGGAGATTTCCTGAAACGCCTGGAAGATGTCGATATCGCCCTGTTTGCTGTCGACGAGGCACACTGTGTTTCCCAGTGGGGGCACGATTTCCGGCCCGAGTATGTGCAACTGGGCCAGTTGCGTCACCGGTTCCCGGGGATTCCACTGGTGGCATTGACAGCGACCGCTGACCCCCAGACGCGCGAGGATATTGTCCAGCAGCTAAGACTTGGGCGTGCGCAGCGTTACGTCGCCAGTTTTGACCGGCCAAATATTCGCTATACCGTACTCGACAAGCATAAACCCTTTGACCAGATGATGCGGTTTCTTGAGGAGCGGCGTGATGAATCGGGTATTGTCTATGCCCTGTCACGCAAGCGTGTGGAAGACGTTGCAGAAAAACTCTTCGGAGCCGGTATTAATGCGGATGCCTACCATGCGGGCCTGCCGGCACAGCACCGTGCCGAAGTGCAGGAGCGTTTTTTGCGTGATGACCTCCAGGTCGTGGTTGCGACTGTGGCATTTGGTATGGGCATCGACAAGCCGAACGTGCGCTTTGTCGTGCACTACGACATGCCAAAGCATATTGAAGGTTATTACCAGGAAACCGGCCGAGCCGGCCGTGATGGCCTGCCATCCGAGGCACTACTCCTGTACGGCGCGCAGGATGTGGTGACTGCGCGGCGCCTGGTGGAAGGAAATGCCAATCCGGAACAGCGGCGTATCGAACTGCATAAACTCAATGCCATGACAGGTTTTGCGGAAAGTCTGACCTGTCGGCGGCGGGTACTGCTCGGGTATTTCGGCGAGCGCCAGCAGCAAGGCTGCGGTAACTGTGATGTTTGCCTCAGTCCGCCTGAACGGTTTGATGCCACTGATGATGCCCGCAAGGCATTATCCTGCGTCTACCGTGTTGGGCAGCGCTTTGGTGTAAAGCACGTGGTGGATGTCCTTCGGGGTGCTGATACCGAACGGATTCGCAGTCTGGGTCATAGTCAACTTTCGACATGGGGTATTGGCGCACACCACAGTGAACAGGTGTGGATGTCCATCATTCGTCAGCTGATTCACCATGGCTACCTGCTACAGGATATCGCGGCCTACTCGGTACTGAAATTAACTGATGCTGCACGACCATTGTTACGTGGTGAAGAGAACCTGGAACTGGCCCTGCCACGCGTCAAGGCGAAGGCGAAGAAAAAACCGGCGGCAGCGCGCGATGCCGGTCCGTATGACGAGGCACTGTTCGAGCATCTGCGCGAATTGCGAAAGCGTCTGGCAGACGAGCAGGGTGTTCCACCCTACATTGTGTTTGGTGATGCCACGCTCATACAAATGGCCGCACAACAGCCGCTGGATAATGATCAGCTACTCGCGATTTCCGGTGTCGGGCAGGCCAAGCTGGAAAAGTATGGCAGGGATTTTCTCGATGCGATTACAGAGTTCAGCCTGTCATCATCGTCGAACCTTTCATGAGAGTGGTGTTATTTTCCGCATGAAGCTCGCGCGGGCGGACGCCGGTGATACGTAAACAAAAGGCTTTTACCATGGTTAATATCAATAGTGCCTTCACGGGAAATATTCCGGAAAACTACGATCGCTATCTGGGGCCGATGTTCTTCCACTGCTGCGCCGAAGATCTTGCCGGACGCGTCTCAGGTTACCCGGCACAGAAGGTGCTGGAGATTGCGGCAGGTACTGGTATCGCTACACGACTGCTGCGTGACTTCCTGCCGGACGAAGTTCAACTGGTGGCCAGTGATCTGAACCCCGATATGCTCAGGCATGCCGAGCAGAAGTTTTCAGCGGCCGAAAACATCAGCTTTCAGCCCGCTGATGCCATGCAATTACCCTTTGGGAAGGCACAATTCGACGTGGTGGTTTGCCAGTTTGGCATCATGTTTTGCCCGGACAAGATACAGGCCTTTAGCGAAGCACACCGTGTGCTCACCCCCGGTGGGCGCCTGCAGTTCAGTGTCTGGGGGTCGCTTGCCCACAACCCGTTGCCACGTACGACCAACGAGATTCTTGCAAATTATTTTGATGGTGATGCGCCGGCATTTCTGCATGTGCCGTTCAGCTACTACGACCCGGTGGAAATACAGCAGGATATGGAAGACGCCGGTTTTGATGATATTGAATTCACCACCCTTGATGGCGAATGTGTTTTCTCCAGGCCCCGGCACGCTGCACTGGGTATAGTGACCGGTTCCCCGCTGCGCATTGAGATCGAACAGCGTGGCGACACCGCCGTAGATGATGTGGTGGATGGCGTGGCTTCGGGCCTTGGCAAGACATTCGGTGAGCGGGATTGTCGTGTGCCGATGCGCTGGATGGTGATTTCCGCCAGCCGGGTGGAGTAGGCCGGGCGTACGCGGGGCCCGGGATTGAGCGCGGGCGGGCCAGCGGGCCGGATTTGTGCGATAATAGGCGGCTTCGGCTTCATGCCTTTCAAAAACAGCACCTTCGGTACATTATCTTGATTTCTACAGCCAATATCACCATGCAGTTCGGGGCCAAGCCCCTGTTTGAAAATATCTCCGTCAAGTTCGGCAACGGCAACCGCTACGGTCTCATCGGCGCCAACGGTTGCGGCAAGTCCACCCTGATGAAAATACTCGGTGGTGACCTCGAAGCCACCGCCGGTACGGTGATGGTCGAACCCAATATCCGGGTCGGCAAGCTGCGCCAGGATCAGTTCGCGTTTGAAGAATATACCGTCATCGATACGGTCATCATGGGGCATGCTGATCTGTGGGCCGTCAAGCAGGAGCGCGACCGTATTTACTCGCTGCCGGAGATGAGCGAGGAAGACGGTATGAAAGTCGCAGACCTCGAGGTTCAGTTCGCTGAAATGGATGGTTACAGCGCCGAGGCGCGTGCCGGTGAATTGTTGCTCGGGCTGGAAATTCCGATTGAGCAGCACAATGGCCTGATGAGCACTGTGGCACCAGGCTGGAAACTGCGCGTATTGCTGGCACAGGCACTGTTTGCCGATCCGGATATCATGCTGCTCGACGAACCGACCAACAACCTCGATATCAATACCATTCGCTGGCTGGAAGACGTGCTTAACGAGCGCAGCAGCACAATGGTCATCATTTCGCATGACCGCCATTTCCTCAACAGCGTATGCACACACATGGCCGATCTTGACTACGGTGAGTTACGCGTTTACCCGGGCAACTACGACGAATACATGACGGCTGCGACACAGGTACGTGAGCAACAGCAGGCAGACAATGCGCGCAAGAAGGCCAAAATCGCCGAATTACAGGCATTCGTCAGTCGCTTCTCCGCCAATGCGTCCAAGGCCAAGCAGGCGACATCGAGAGCGCGTCAGATGGACAAAATCAAACTTGATGACATTAAACCCTCGAGTCGGGTAAATCCCTATATCCGTTTTGAGCAGGACAAGAAGCTGTACCGTCTGGCGCTGGAAGTTGAAGGGTTGTCGCGCGGCTGGGAAGAAGAGAAGCCACTGTTTAGCGAGCTCAACCTGCTGGTCGAAGTCGGCGAGCGTATCGCTATTATCGGTCCAAACGGTATCGGCAAGACTACCTTGTTGCGTTGTCTGGCCGGCGATCTTGAACCTGACAATGGCGAGATGAAACTTTCCGAGAATGCCGAGCTGGGTTACTTCGCGCAGGATCATGCGGACGACTTTGCCGAAGACACGAACCTGTTCGACTGGATGGACCAGTGGAAACAGGCGGGCGATGACGAGCAGGCTGTGCGTGGCATACTCGGACGTATGCTGTTCTCGCAGGACGAGATCAAGAAATCCGTCAAGGTGATTTCCGGTGGTGAGCAGGGTCGTATGCTGTTCGGAAAACTGATGCAGCAGAAGCCGAATATCATGATGATGGACGAGCCGACCAATCACCTCGACATGGAATCCATCGAGTCGCTAAATACTGCACTGGAACACTACCCCGGTACCCTGGTCTTCGTCAGCCACGATCGTGAATTCGTGTCATCACTGGCAACGCGCATTATCGAACTGACGCCGCAGGGTCTGGTTGATTACCAGGGTACCTACGAAGACTACCTGCGCAGTCAGGAGCAGTCTGACAAGGCTGCCAGCGCCTGATCGAACTGACTGTGATCGATGCGGACGAAGAAGCCTGTATTCTTCACACGCGTCGCTGGGTCGAGGATATTATTGTCGCTCACGGCTTTTGTCCGTTTGCCGGGCGTGAAGTGGAGCGCGGGAGTATTCGCTACACGGTCAGCCCGCAATCAAGGCTGGCCGCTGCGCTGGAAGTGCTGATCGATGAATGCCTGCTGCTGGATGCAGACGGTGCAATTGAAACAACCTTGCTGATATATCCCGTCGGCTTCGAAGTGTTCGAGGACTACCTTGAATTTGCCGCCCTGGCGGAAGACCTGCTGGTTGCGCAGGGGTATGAAGGCGTTTATCAGCTTGCAACATTCCACCCGGACTATTGCTTTGCGGACTCAGCGGAAGATGACCCCGCCAACTACACTAACCGCTCTCCGTATCCGCTGTTGCACCTGTTACGTGAAGACAGCCTGGAAAAAGCGATTGCCGGACACTCTGACCCTGAGGGAATCCCGGAGCGGAACGTGTCATATGCACGTGAGCTGGGATTGAACAAATTGCGCGAACTGCTTGAGAAAGCGCGAAAAAATCAGGGGGCTACGGACTAACCGGCCGCTCGTTATTACCCTGCAGTAAAGCGCGTGGCCCTGCAAGAGGGCCACTTCAGTGCATTGCGGATGCCTAGTGGGAAATCATCGGATCCAGGGCTTTAGCCTGTTCGATCCAGCCGGCTACTGTTTTCTCTGACGGGACAGTGCGCGTCAGTTTTTTGGTTTCGTTGATTTCTGCCATTTTGGCTGCCAGGTTTTCCGCATTGCGATTGCGTAGCTCCTTGACTGTATCGACGCCGGCGGCTTCGAGTAGTTCAGAGTATTCGCCACCCACTCCGGAAATACGCATCAGGTCAGCCATGTTGGCCCATTTCAACAGTTGTTTCTCGGGCAATCCTGTAGTTTCTGCGGTTGTCTTTCTGCCATTCTTGTCACAACACAGCTTCAGTAATTCTTCTGTGGTGGTGATGTTTGCGGCAGACAGTTTTTCGCTGTAGGCGGGCCCAATACCCTCAATTTCCTGTATCTTGTATGACATGCAGACAGTCTCCTGGTTATTGAATCAGCATTTCCGGATGCCTTCTCCATTCATCCGGAAATGTATTACACTGGTTCCGGTTTGAAACCAGACTATGCATAGAGTTTATAGTGAATGGAACCTGAATCAAGGGGCATAGACGAATGGACATACTTCAGATTGGAACCGACATACTGAAAAGCAAGCTGGGTAACCAGGCCGGTGCAGGAAATGACGCGGTTTCCGCTGTATTGAAGAAGCTGGTTGGTAACGGGAATGACTTTGATATTGCAGGTCTGCTGTCAGGTCTGCAGACCGGTGGACTGGCCTCGATGGCTTCTTCCTGGCTCGGCGACGGAGCCAATGAGGGTATTTCGCCAAATCAGATCAAGGAGGTACTGGGCGGTGACAAGGTGGCTGCGGCGGCAAGTGAACTCGGGACCGATGAACAAACGCTGCTGGGGGGGTTGTCTGATGCTTTGCCTCAAATGGTCGACAAGGCAAGCAGTGGCGGCTCACTGCTGGATTCTGTTGGCGGCCTTGGCGGCGCCATGGACATGGCAAAGAAGTTCTTCTGATCCTGCCAGGTAACAACGGGAAATAAAATGAATACTGACCAGTTGCTCTACCTGGGCAAGGGTGACAAACCTGTTTGTCTGAATATGAAGATGGCAAACCGGCATGGCCTGATTGCCGGTGCAACGGGCACCGGTAAAACGGTAACGCTACGCGTCATGGCAGAAGGTTTTTCCGAACGGGGTGTGCCGGTGTTTATCGCCGATGCAAAGGGCGACCTGTCCGGGCTGTGCATGCCAGGTGAAATGATAAAACCGTTTGTAAAGCGTGCCGAGGAAATCGGGCTTGAAGACTATGCCCCCAGCGCCTGCCCGGTCACATTCTGGGACCTGTTCGGCAAGAAAGGGCACCGCTTGCGGTCGACGGTTTCGGAAATCGGCCCCTTGTTGCTGGCCCGCATGCTTGATCTGAACGACACCCAGGAGGGCGTGTTGTATGCGACCTTCCAGATTGCCGACGACGAGGGCATGCTACTGCTTGATCTCAAGGATTTACGGGCAATGCTGAATTTTGTCGGTGAAAATGCCAGGCGTCTTTCGAGCGAGTACGGCAATATCACCAAGGCATCGATCGGGGCAATTCAGCGTCGCCTGCTGGTGCTGCAACAACAGGGTGGGAAGCAGTTCCTCGGTGAACCGGCCCTGGATATCCGCGATTTTATGCGTACTACTGATGATGGGCGTGGTTACGTCAATCTGCTGGCTGCAGACAAACTTATGCAGCAGCCCCGTTTGTATGCGACCTTTCTGCTGTGGCTGATGTCGGAGCTGTTTGAGGAAATGCCGGAAATCGGAGACGTGGACAAGCCCCGGCTGGTGTTCTTTTTTGATGAAGCTCATCTGCTGTTTGACGGCGCGCCAAAATCGCTGGTCGACAAGGTTGAGCAGGTTGTACGGCTGATTCGTTCAAAAGGCGTGGGGATTTATTTCATCACCCAGAGCCCTCTGGATATTCCCGACAAAGTCCTGGGGCAGCTGGGTAACCGGGTGCAACACGCCTTGCGCGCCTTTACGCCAAGAGACCAGAAGGCGGTGCGCGCAGCGGCAGAAACTTTTCGGGCAAATCCGAAATTCAAAGCGGCGGAAGCCATCAAGAACCTCGGGGTTGGCGAGGCACTCGTATCGACGCTGACACTAAAAGGTGCGCCGGGTGTCGTACAGATCACCCGTATCCGGCCACCGTCTTCAGCGATGAAGCCGGTAACCGCCGCCAGGCGTCGCGAGATTATCGAGCAAAGTGAACTTGGTGAGCGGTATGACACATCTGTCGACCGCAAGTCAGCCTACGAATTACTGATGCAACGCGCGGAAAAAGCCGCCGATGCGGCCGAACGCGAGGCTGTGCCGAAACAGAAGGCCGCCGCAAGGAAGTCCCGCTCAGGGTCCTCGGGAAGAAAGCGTCAGGGCATAATGGAGACCATGGCAAAAAGTGTCGCCAGAACAATCGGTAGTTCATTTGGCCGACGTATCGTACGCGGGATACTCGGTTCACTGTTAAAAGGCTGACCGGTTTACACAGTCCGGCCATGAGTTGTCATTAAAGTAATCAGGAGAAAAAAATGTTTGAACCTATTCAGATTCCGTTCGGCTGCGTCATGATGTTCAATGTAGTAGATCTCAAGGAAGGTGTGACCCCGTCAGATGTCGAGCTTGCGCTTGGCGAGATGTGTAACGTGGTAAAAAATACCTACGGGGATGACAAGGGTGGTTTTATAGCCGGCCAGGTATTCAAGTACTCCGGCTTTGTTTCCGAGGAGGGCAGTGTTGGTGAGCCGCCGGAAAGTGACCAGGTTGCCGCCAAGATCAAGCAGGGTGAGCTGGCAATCGTGACCTACTGGCAATCGTTCGAGCAGCATGAGAAGAGCCATGCCGACAAGGTGTTCAAGGAAAAATTCTCCGCGCTGGCCGAGTTCTGTGACGAAACGTATGAACTGGGTTATGAAATGCTCTGGCAGGGTGTGCCCGAAGACTAGTAAACCTTTCCACGAAGCGCCTTGTTCTGACTGTGCTTGCGCTTGCTGTCCAGCCGCTTGCGTTGTGAGCTGCGGCTGGGTCTGGTGGGCTTGCGGGTTTTTTGTACACGTGTTGCTTCGCGGATCCAGTCGGCAAGGCGTTGCAGGGCGTCCTGCCGGTTCTTTTCCTGACTGCGATGTTGCTGCGCCTTGATCACCAGTATGCCGTCCTTGCTGAGACGGCTGTCACGCTGCGCCAGCAATCGTTGGCGAACATCCTCAGGTAGTGAGGCGGTATTCACATTGAAACGCAGGTGCACCGCGCTGGATACCTTGTTGACGTTCTGGCCACCAGCGCCCTGCGCACGAATGGCACTGATCTCGATGTCGTGATCAGGAATAATAATATTTCGCGATACGTGTAACATTTTCTCTTACCCTGAAAACAGAAAACCCCGCCGAGGCGGGGTTTCCGGTATAAGCTGAAAACTTTTCAGCTTACTGCGGCATTACCTTGGCAGCCTGCAGACCCTTCGGGCCCTGCTCGACTTCAAACTCAACCGTCTGGCCTTCGTTCAGCGTCTTGAAGCCGGAGCCTTCGATTGCGGAGAAGTGTACAAACACATCATCGCCGCCATCGGACGGTGCGATAAAGCCAAAACCTTTGGATTCGTTAAACCATTTAACGGTACCTGTAACCATTGCTATTTACCTCTTGTATAGATTAGGTGTAGTCAATTGCCGATCATGGTGTGGTGTACAGGAGTTACCTAAATGGAGCTTCTGATGGACCTTGAACGTGCAACTTGATTTTCAATGCAATCCGTCTCGGGACGGATCAGCAGCCCCCGATATCCGGATTACGGCAATAACTATACACCATTTTCACAAAAATACACCTTGCGGCCCAATATTTTAGGAAATTCTTATTAAGATTCAGGTGGAAACAATAACGCGCAATGCGTCGAGTCGCAGGTGGGCGGTTTCGATCACCCGGTTGATCTCGTTCAGCTGTTGCTCGAAGTAGTGAATCTCTTCGTCGCGCACGTTGGGATTTTGATGTTGTAATGCTTTCAATCGGTCAATTTCCGCCCCCAGTGTGTGCGTTGCCTGCTGATGTGCCTGCTCAAGAATTTCCGGTGCCTGTTGATGGGCGAGTTGCTCGCATTGCGCGACCATGCGGCGCAGGTCAGCCTCCTTGGCTTTGGCAATCCTGTTGGCAGTTTCAGCATTGACGGTCTTGCGAAGGTTGTACACATCGTCGATACCCAGCTGCTCCTCGTGCCGTTTGCCACGTTCGTCCAGTACCACACGAACTGTGGTAGGGGGCAGGTAGCGGCCGGTTTGCAGGGATTCGACGGCAGCGGGTTCCAGCACAAACAGGGCCTCCAGCATCAGTGTGCCGGGTTGTGCGCCCTGGTAAGCCACCGCAGATAGTGCCGTGTTGCCCAGCTCGCTGGATTGCACCATGTCCAGGGCGCTGCTGACCAGCGGGTGGTCCCAGCTCAGGAACTGGACATCCTCGTTGGCCAGCGCAATATCCCGTTCATAGGTAATCGTCATGCCGTCATCCGGCAGGCCGGGGAAACGGGTGAGCATGTGCTCGCCTGGGCTGATGTAATAACAGCCTTCGCGGTGCAGCTCGCTGTTGACATCGTGACAGTTGAAAAGGCGTTCCATGTAGGCTGGCAACCGATTGTGGCGGTCTTCGGCAAGTGCGCGTTCACGCAAGTGGTTGGCAATGTCCGGTCGGCAGGAGTTGAGCTCCAGCAGGCGGTCACGCCCGCGTGCCAGCTCGGCATTGAGTTGTTCATGCAGGGTGCGTGTGTCATCCACGAGCGGTGTCATATCGCGGTCAGGGTGTTTCAGGTGCTCGAGCAGCGATTCCTGCAGCTGAGTATAAACCGCGTGGCCGGCCGGACAGGTGTGCTCGAAAGCGCCCAGCCCCTCATGTATCCACCGGAACAGTGCAGCCTGAGCACTTTGCTGCAGGTAGGGTACCTGTATCCGGATAGTCTCTTGTTGACCGATACGATCCAGCCTGCCAATGCGCTGTTCCAGAAGATCCGGGTTGAGTGGCAGGTCGAACAGCACCAGGTGGTGCGCAAACTGGAAGTTGCGCCCCTCGCTGCCGATTTCCGAGCACACCAGTACTTGCGTGCCTTCAACAGGGTCGGCAAAGAAGGCAGCTGCACGATCACGTTCGATCAGTGACAGGCCCTCATGGAACACGGCGGCGTGAATACCGCTGCGCTGTTTCAGATAGTCGGCCAATTCCAGTGCCGATTCGGCGCTGGCAGTGATGACCAGCACTTTGTCAGGCCGGATGGCAGCAAGCTGTTCCACCAGCCAGGGAACGCGCGGGTCAAATGTCGTCCAGGCTGCAGCGTCGGTGGTGGAGGTGGCCCGGTAGAGGCGTTCCGGCGTGAGCAGCAGACCGGTTTCCTCGCCTTCCAGAATTTCGGCGTGCGCCAGGCTGGCTATATAGTGTTCCGGCAAGGGCAGGGCATGTGCATGCACTTCTCGTCCCGGAAAACCTTTTACTGCGGCACGCGTATTGCGAAACAGGACGCGCCCGGTCCCGTGGCGATCGAGTAATTGTTCGACAAGCGTATTCCGGATTTCAGTCTGCTCGGGCACACCGGGAGGCAAGGACGTCAGCTGGTCAAGCAGGGCGCGACTGTCGGCATCATCGAGCTGGGCTTCCAGTGTCTGGCGAGCAGTGGCATCTATTGTCGAACCTTCGAGCAGGCTCTCTACCGCCTGGGCAACGGGTTCATAGGCGGCTTCTTCAGCAAGGAAAGCTTCATAGTCAGCGAAGCGGTCCGGGTCCAGCAGACGCAACCGCGCGAAGTGACCGGCCTTGCCAAGTTGTTCCGGCGTGGCCGTCAGCAACAGCACGCCACGGGTGTTGCGTGAAAGCTGCTCGACCAGTTGGTACTCAGGACTGGAAACCTCCGGCGACCAGAGCAGGTGGTGTGCTTCATCGACAATCAGCAGGTCCCACTCGCCGTCTACGGCCTGTTCGGCGTACTGCGGGTTATCACGCAGAAATTCCAGGCTGCACAGTACCAGTTGTTCGCTGTGGAACGGGTTGCCAGCGTCATTTTCTTCGGCAACAGCTTCGCAGCGCTCAGCATCAAATACGCTGAAGAACAGGTTGAAACGCCTTAACATTTCCACCAGCCACTGGTGTACCAGGCTTTCCGGTACGATGATGAGTGCACGCCGTGCGCGTTCGGTAAGTAGCTGGCGGTGCAGGATCAGGCCTGCTTCAATCGTCTTGCCCAGCCCCACTTCATCGGCCAGCAGCACGCGTGGCGCATAGCGGCCTGAGACTTCGTGAGCAATATACAACTGGTGAGGGATCAGGCTGGTGCGGCAACCGGTCAGTCCACGCAGGTCCGAATGTGTCAGCCGGTTGAGGTGCTGCAAGGTTTCGTGGCGCAGTTCGAACCATTTGTTTTTATCGATCTGGCCATTGAACAGTCGCTCGGTCGGTCGGTTGAGTTGCATGAAATTGTTCAGCTGAGACTCGGAGATCCGCGCCGGCTGCCCGTTTTCATCATGACCGATATAGGTGAACAGTCCGTCTTGTTCATCGATGCTTTCCACGACCAGAGCATTGCCGTCAGCGTCAATGACAGTGTCGCCGGGGACGAACTGAACGCGGGTAAGTGGTGCAGTTTCCCGGGCGTAGGTACGGGTTTCACCGGTAGCCATGAACAGCACGGTGACGGTGCGGTGCTCTACCGATAAAACGGTTCCCAGGCCCATTTGTGTTTCGGCGACGCTGATCCAGCGTTGCCCGGGTATAAATTCCTGCACGGACTATCCTTCAAATATACGAGCGGCGCTATGGTAGAGGATATCCGTGAGAATTCATAACCCGGGTATGCAGCATTCGCCAGGAACCCCCTTTACTGTCAGTTGGCCCCCACTCGCGCTGCATCCGGGTTAGAATGCACCCATCTTGAAGAAATAGCAGAGAAATACCCGATGAAAGCCAATGAAATCAGGAAGGGCATGGTGTTCCAGCTTGACGGGAAGAACATCCTTGTGAAACACGTACAGGTACAGTCTCCGTCATCGCGTAGCGGCAGCACGCTGTACAAGGTGCGTGGCCAGGACCTGGTATCGCGGCAGAAGTTCGAGCGCAGCTTCAAGGGTGACGAGATGGTCGAGCCGGTGGATATGACACGAAGCGCAGTGCAAATGCTGTACCGCGACGGTGATGGCTGCACCTTCATGGATATCAAGAGTTACGAGCAGTATACCCTGTCGGACGAGGCGCTTGAGGACGAGCTGGATTTCCTGAGTGATGGGCTGGAGGGCATTACTGCGCTGGTTGCCGATGGTGCTGTGCTGGCTATCGAGCTGCCCGCCACGGTGGCACTGGAAATTACCGACTGTGCGCCGGGCATGAAAGCGGCGTCTTCTTCCGCACGCACCAAACCTGCGACGCTTGCCACCGGGCTGATTGTACAGGTGCCGGAATACCTGACGCCGGGTGAAGTCATCAAAGTGAACAGCGAGACGCGCGAATTCATCTCACGCGCGTAACAACACATTATGCAACCACCTAAAGCCCTGTTTTCATACCGGCCCTACTGGGCAAAGCGCTTCGGCACGGCGCCATTGCTGCCGTGTACGCGCGAGGAGATGGATGATCTCGGCTGGGACTCCTGCGATATCATTCTTGTGACGGGTGATGCCTATGTCGACCATCCCAGCTTCGGAATGGCGGTAATCGGCCGGGTACTGGAGGCACAGGGTTTCCGTGTTGGCATCATTGCCCAGCCGGACTGGACCAGCAGCGACGACTTTGCGCGACTGGGGCGCCCCAATCTTTTCTGGGGGGTCACCGCCGGTAACATGGATTCCATGGTCAACCGTTACACCTCGGACCGCAAGGTGCGTTCCGACGATGCCTATACGCCGGGCGGAAAGGGCGGTAGCCGGCCGGACCGCTCTGTGTTGGTGTATGCGCAGCGCTGCCGCGAGGCGTTTTCCGATGTGCCGCTGATTATCGGTGGCATCGAAGCCAGCCTGCGACGCATCGCGCATTACGATTACTGGTCGGACAAGGTGCGCCGTTCAATCCTGCTGGATGCCAGGGCCGATCTTCTGGTGTACGGCAATGGTGAACGTCAGGTGGTGGAGATTGCTCACCGGCTGGCAGCGGGTGAACCGGTCGATCAGTTACATGATATTCGCGGCACGGGGTTTGTAACCAACGGCATCCCCGAAGGCTGGACGGAGATTGACTCACAGGAGATCGATTCGCCCGGCAGGGTTGAGCCACACCCCGATCCGTACGCCTCGCGGGAAGAAAGCAAACCCTGTGACATTGCTGCGCCGGTCGATGGAGAGATCAGTGTTCCTGTCCTGCGCCGGGTGAAGGTTGATCGTGAGCATAGCTATATTCGCATGCCTTCCTGTGAAGCTGTAAAAAAGGACCCGGTCATGTACGCGCATGCCTCGCGCGTTATGCACCTCGAAACCAACCCGGGAAATGCGCGTGTCATCGTTCAGCGCCACGGCAAGCGTGATGTATGGCTGAATCCGCCACCCATTCCATTGACGACCCGGGAGCTCGACCGGGTTTTCGAGTTGCCTTACACGCGACAGCCTCACGCGTCGTACAACGATGAACGTATTCCCGCCTACGAGATGATCCGCTTTTCGGTCAATATCATGCGCGGTTGTTTTGGCGGCTGCACCTTCTGTTCTATCACCGAACACGAAGGGCGCATCATCCAGAACCGTTCAGAAGACTCTGTGGTGCGGGAAATCGAGACCATCCGTGACACGGTGCCCGGTTTTACGGGCGTGATTTCGGATGTCGGTGGTCCGACTGCCAATATGTACCGGCTGGCTTGCAAGAGCCCGAAGATAGAGGCCGCCTGTCGCAGGCCTTCCTGCGTGTATCCCGGTATCTGTTCCAATCTTGAAACGGACCATGCTCCACTGGTCCGGCTGTACCGTCGGGTGCGCGAATTGCCGGGTATCAAGAAAGTGCTGGTCGCATCAGGGCTGCGTTACGACCTGGCCGTGAAGTCCCCGGAGTATGTGAAGGAACTGGTCACTCATCATGTCGGTGGTTACCTGAAGATCGCGCCCGAGCATACCGAAGACGCACCGTTGTCGAAAATGATGAAGCCCGGCATGGGTGCCTATGATGTCTTCAAGGCAATGTTCGAGAAGTACACCCGGGAAGCGGGAAAAAAGCAGTACCTGATTCCCTATTTTATAGCGGCACACCCCGGTACTACCGATGAAGATATGATGAATCTTGCCCTGTGGCTGAAGCGTAATGGTTTTCGCGCCGACCAGGTGCAGACGTTCCTGCCATCCCCCATGGCTACGGCTACCGCCATGTATCACTCCGGCAAGAGCCCGTTGCGCCGTGTACGCCGTAACAGTGAAACCGTGCCGATTCCCAAGGGCCTGCGCGTGCGCCGCCTGCACAAGGCTTTCCTGCGTTATCACGATGCCAACAACTGGCCTTTACTGCGCGATGCCCTGAAGCGTATGGGTCGCGCTGACCTGATCGGAAACGGCAAAAATCATCTCATCCCCACCTGGCAACCACGCGGTACCGGCGAGGCACAGGAAGGCCGGCGCGGGAAAGCCGTCAAGGGCAAAACGTTTCGTACCCAGCACACCGGGTTGCCGGATGCGTCCGGAAATCGTGGCAGGACGGGTCGAAAGAACAAGAGCAGAACTGTCCGTTAGTCCAGGTCTTGATTCATTCTCGTATCCAGCCGGGGCCTGGCTGTATACTTTCAGGTTCGGGAGTCTTTGTCGGTGCTCTGGTCATTGCCTGGTTCAGAGTAGCGAACATCCAGTACCCGGTAATCTGATGCTCTCTCGCCGATACGTACTTCAACCTCATCATCTATGGCTTTTTTCATCAGCGCCCTCGCCATGGGTGAGTCCATACTGATCCAGCCTTTGCGCGGGTCGAATTCATCGGGGCCAACAATACGATAGGTGACTTCTTCACCGTCATCGTTCTCCAGTGTCGCCCATGCACCGAAAAAGATGCGTGTCTGGTCACTTGGGGGATCGGAAACCACGTTCAGTTCCGGAAGACGCTTTTGCAGGTAACGGATTCGCCGATCTATTTCGCGCAGTTCTTTTTTCCGGTAAATGTATTCGGCATTTTCGGAGCGGTCGCCCTCGGCCGCGGCGGCAGACAGGGCTTTGGTGACTTCAGCACGACGTTTCCATATGTCACTGAGTTCCTGTTGCAGGCCGTCATAGCCCGTACGGGTGATATACAGCGATGATTCGGGTTGTGGTGGTCGGTAGCGTCCCATGCATGACAGTATACAGGTGTGGCAATATTCCCGGGTCCCTGTCAGGGCAGTTTTTGGTTATGATGTCAGCCATGTCTCTCGAGTTGATCAATACACCACAGCAGGCGCAGGTACGTCAGGCCACACAGGACTGTATTGTACGTGCGGCAAGTCTGTTTGAACGGAAATTTTTCATGCCGCCAGTGCAGTTTGATTTATCCGGTCGTGCGGCAGGGCAATACCGCGTATTGCGTGGCGAGGCTGCGATTCGTTATAACCCCTGGATCTTCGCGCGTTACTTTGAAGATAATCTTAACGAGACTGTGCCGCACGAAGTGGCTCATTTTGTGGTTGACCAGCTCTGGGGTCTGCGCCGGGTGCGTGCACATGGTGCGGAATGGCGCTCAGTGATGCGTGCACTCGGCGCTGAGCCTCACGTAACGGCGCGCTACGACCTGACCGGTTTGCCGGTCCGTCGGCAACGTCGCTTCCCGTACCGCTGTGCCTGCCAGACACACCAGCTGACCAGTTGTCGTCATAATCGTGTACAGCGTGGCGAAGCACGGTACCACTGTCGGCAGTGTGGCGAGGCACTGGTGAGAGAAGAACCATGAGCAATTGGCAGGTCTATATGATTTTGTGCAGCGATAATTCGTTGTACACCGGGATCAGCAATAACGCCGAGCGGCGTTTTCAACAGCATACCAGCCAGCGTGGTGCACGCTACTTCCGTGGCAGAGAGCCACAACACCTGGTGTATCTGGAAGGGGGGCACGACCGCAGCAGTGCCAGCCGGCGCGAAGCAGCGATCAAGAAACTCAGGCGCAGTGACAAGGTGCGTCTCATTCGTTCGGAGCACAATAAAATAAGCGGTATTCAGGCCCGGTAAACGTTCCGCGATAAACGCCGGGGGGTAGTAAACAACCTCCGGATTAGTGAAGCGCTTATATCCTGCCAGCACATCGATTCATATAGGAATTTATCGCAGCGACGTTTATTATCCTGCCATGAAGGTGAATTGCACCGCGCTTGTCCTGCATCCGGACATCTCACTTCGGGTCATGCCGCGGGCATGAGCCACGATCACGTACACCAGCACGATATTGAAAGTATGGGTGACCGGCGACTGCTGCTCGCCATTATTGCCAATATGCTGCTGACGGTGGCACAGGTGGTGGGCGGAATAGTGTCCGGCAGTCTGTCACTGGTGGCCGATGCCTTGCACAACTTCAGTGATGCAAGCTCGCTGCTGATTGCATGGCTGGCACGCAGGATCGGGCGACAGCCTGCTGATGACTTGCGAACATTCGGTTACCGGCGCGCCGAGGTGATCGCGGCACTGGTAAACCTGGTGTCGCTGGTGATTATCGGGATTTACCTGCTCTACGAGGCGGTGTGGCGGATCTTTCAGCCACAGGTTATAGAGGGCTGGATTGTCGTAATTGTTGCCGGTGTCGCGCTGGTAGTGGATGTGGCTACCGCAATACTGACCTGGACCATGTCAAAAAACAGCATGAATATCCGCGCTGCCTTCCTGCACAATGTCTCGGACGCGCTGGCCTCGGTGGGCGTGGTAATCGCAGGTACTCTGATCCTGCTGTACGGCTGGTACTGGACGGATACGCTGTTGACGCTGGTGATCGCGGCCTATGTGCTGTACCAGGCGTTCGGCATGCTACCGCAAACCATCCATCTGCTGATGGAAGGCACACCGGAAGGTGTGTCGATTGCGGATGTCAGGGCGGCGATGGAAGCGGTGGAGGGGGTGCGGAATGTACACCACATTCACCTGTGGCAAATTGATGAACACCGTAGCGCGCTGGAGGCGCATATTGTCATTGATCGCTTTGAAGATACTGCCAGAATCAAGGCTGCATTAAAGGATCGTCTGGGTGATATGTTTGATATTACTCACTCGACGCTGGAGTTCGAGATTGAGAACTGCGGGGATGGAAGCTGAAACAGGTTCAGGCAATATCCTGCCCCGTTATACCGGCCTGGGCCGGCATAACGGTATGTGCAGGGTTCCCCGGTGTAAACCCGGCTGACGGGTGATCAGTCGTGGTCGTGTCCATCCGGGCCATGTACATGGCCGTGCTGGAGTTCTTCTTCTGACGCATCACGAACATCCATGACTTCAACGTCGAAGTTAAGATCAACACCGGCCAGCGGGTGGTTGCCATCGACCGTGACGGTGTCATCTTCGACCTTGACCACGGTTACAACCAGTGTCTCTCCGCCAGGGCCCTGGGCGTGAAACTGCATGCCGGTTTCGATTTCGACATCATCCGGGAACATGTTGCGCGGAACAGTCTGGGTCTTTTCAGCATCGCGTTCGCCGTAGCCTTCTGCTGCGGTCACTGCAACATCCATTTTGTCGCCAGCGTTCTTGCCGGTCAGGGCATTTTCCAGTCCGGGTATAATGTTATTGGCGCCGTGCAAGTAGGCAAAGGTGCCGTCTTTGGACTCGTCGATGACGTTGCCATCTTTATCTTTCAGGGTGTAATTCAAGGTGACGACCTTGTTTTGCTCAATCGGCATGAAGCAATCCTCGACCCGCTGGGTCTGCAAGTAAAAAAACAGCGACCAACCATACAGGAAAGTCCTCCGGAATGAAATTTCCGGCCAGATTCCAGGCTCAGGGACCGCAGTCCGAATCCGCGTTTTCCATCCCGTGCATCAGGATGTCATAGACCCTTTTCCCCAGTGCCTCGATCCTGTCCTTCGGCGCCGCCGGGTCGATCAACATGCCGCTGGCAATGAACATTGCGAGGCCGTGGACTGTCGCCAGGCTGGTCAGCACCAGGTCCATGGTTTCATGATCGGAGTACAGCTTTTCACGTTTTCCGTTCTCGATAATAGAGGACAGACTGCCTACTGCCGCGTCGATTGCCTGCTGAATGTCTGCGCCACTGGTCTCGGGTGACAGGCCAGGTCTGAACATGAGGTCAGCAATTTCCGGGTTCCGGGCAACATAAAAAATGTATCCCATACCGGCTTCATACAGCTGTTTTCGCGGATCTTCCGGAAACCTGCGTTCTGCTTCCTGACAAATATCCTGCAGTGCCACAAACCCGGTTGCGGCAATGGCTTCCAGTAATGCAGTCTTATTGCTGAAATGACGATAGGGTGCGCCATGACTGACGCCCAGCGCCGTTGCCAGTCCCCGTAAACTGAGACCGACAAGGCCTTTTTTCTTCAGTACCGGTACTGCCGCCTGGATCAGTGCCTGGCGGAGATTTCCATGATGGTAGTTTTTACTCATTAAGTAGACATTTTCTACATCGGGCGCTAGACTTGCAAGCAAGTAGTAACCGTCTACATCAAAAGAATCGGGGGACGTTGTGATGCGCCACTACTGTATATGGTTGTTCGCCTGTTGTCTGGGTGGAGCGGGTCTGGCCACAGGAACGGTTGCCATGGCGCAGTCCGGTGCGATATCGGTTTCGGGTTGCAGGTCAGCTGATGCGCTGGCGGTTATGTCCGCCGACAAACTGCCGGCTTTGCTCGGCACACCGGTAAACCGGATCGGTTTGCTGAGTTATCGTGAGAAACAACTATCCCCGATACGATTGCAAATAGACCAACGTGATGGTGACGGACGCTATCTGCTGGACGACAAACCTGAGCCAGGCCGCCAGCTACCGGTGTTGGGGCCGAATGATGAAATCGTTTTCAGGCTGGCTGATCGCGGCACCAGGTACCCGGCAAACACACCGAACAGCGGCGAAGGGGCACTGGTCGAGATCGAGGTCATCGATGCAATGGGCGGGCCGTCAGGCTGGGTCTACGCTGTGCTGTCCAGCCCTGTAAGGGGTGTATCGGGTAACAATCATATGACTTACGAGACAGCAGCAGACCGTGTCGAAAGCGGTATTTACAAAATCGGCTTTTCCCCTCAACACCCGTTCATAATCGACAGCTTCCAGTGGAGAACCCCAGCCGGTGACTGGACGCCGAACCTGCTTGATACCATGAAGATCCGCCACCAGGGGAAGATGTTCGGTTTCATTTCGTTCAGACGCACGACAAGGGACTACAGTTCTCGCCTGACCCGGGTCAAGGTCGGACCGCTACGCGTGATACGGCGTACGGAAAACCGCGTTCGCATCATGTGGAAACTGAAAACCCCGACACTGTATATCGACTACATAATGATGCCGGACAGCTTTGTCATGGATACCATCGTAAATATACCGTTTAACCTGGGGCTCTTTTTCAGTGACGTTGAAACACTGACCACGGTCGACTGGCGCAATGATCCGGCACTACCGGAACAGGTGATTCGTTCGCCGTACACCACGTCCAGCCTGCGTGTGGATGGGCAGATGTCTGCTGAAGAATCCCGCTTCAATACGATCAACGGTACGCACCTGTCAGTACACAGTGACTATGGTTCTGTTTCTCTTGGGCTGGATATTCCCGAGGATTTTTCCATTCAGCCGTGGTTATATTTGCGCGACAGAATGGATGTTGTTGACCCGCCGGAAAATCAGCCGGGCCAGTTCGGCAATGTCGGGTACCGGACGACGGGTTGGGAGAGTATCGATACTGAAGTACACCACCTGAAAATCACCACCTGCATGGCGGCGGCGGAAGCGGGAAGCGTCCGCTAATGACCGGTATAGATTGAGCGGATTCCTGCGTGGCAGGCGACCTGTAGAGGCGTGTTATTAACGCGGCTGAAAAACAAACTGGCCAATCCGCGCTCCCGCAGGCTTCCAGACCTGGTGTAAATACCGCATAATCAAACGCTTTCTCACGTTTCGGAGTGGTAGCGGTGAAATTCGATATCGACGGGTTTCGGGCCTGGAAGCACAAGAAGGTAACCCTGTTGGGGATGTCGGGGGTCGGCAAGACCTACCTGTCGTCGCTGCTGTGCGGACACGACTGGTTCCATTATTCCGGTGATTACCGTATTGGTACCCGCTATCTTGACGAAGCGATTCTTGACCTGATCAAGCAGCAGGCCATGCAGGTGCCTTTCCTGAAAAACCTGTTGCGTCGCGACTGGATTTATATCCGTAACAACATCAAGGTCAATGACCTGGGGCCAGTGCTGAGTTTTGTCGGCAAGCTGGGTGATCCCGAACGGGGCGGTGTGCCACTGGATGAGTTCGTGCGTCGCCAGGCCGCGTATCACGATGCCGAGATTGCCGCCATGCGTGATGTGCCGGCTTTTATTCACAAGGCCCAGCAGATTTACGGCTACCCGCATTTTGTCAATGATGTAGGCGGCAGCCTGTGTGAGCTGGAGGAGCCTTCAGTGATCGACCTGTTGGTTGAGCACACGCTGATTCTCTATATCCAGGTAACGGACAAGGAAGAAGAGGCGAAGCTCATAGCGCGCGCGCAGAGTGATCCAAAGCCACTGTATTACCGTCCCGGGTTCCTCAGCGAGCAGCTGGATATCTACCTGGCGGAACAGGGGCTGGCGTATGCAGCAGAGATGGATCCGGATGATTTTACCCGCTGGGTTTTCCCGCGCCTGTTTCATTCGCGAATTCCCCGTTATGAGGCGATTGCCAGACCGCACGGTTATACCGTGACTTCACAGGAAGTCGCGCAGGTGCGTGATGAGAAGGATTTCCTCAACCTCCTGGAAACCGTTATCGAACGTACGGACTGACGCATCATGCCACTGGTTGCCCACAATGAATTGCCGACCTTCAAGCGCCTCAAGCAGGAAGGAACGCGCGTGCTCGCACCAAACCGTGCGTCACAGCAGGATATTCGTGAACTGCACATCGGTTTGCTGAACATGATGCCCGATGCGGCACTGGCGGCGACCGAACGACAGTTCTTTCGCCTGGTCGGTGAAAGTAACCCGATTGCCCAGTTTTATGTGCATCCCTTTACCCTGCCGGAACTGGAGCGCGGCAAAGAGGCGCAGGCATACATCGACGCCTATTACGAGCCGTTCGAAAAAATCCGGGATGAAGGGCTGGATGCACTGATTATCACCGGCGCCAATGTGGTCGGCCCCCGGCTGGGAGATCAGCCATTCTGGGAGCCGTTGAAGGCGGTTGTGGACTGGTCGTTTGAGCATGTTACTTCAACATTGTGTTCCTGCCTGGCAACCCATGCCGTATTGCAGTTCCGGCATAACAAGGTACGCGTCCCGCAGGATGACAAGGTCTGGGGTGTGTTTCCGCACCGCGTGGTAGACAAGCTGCACCCGCTGGTCAATGACGTCAACACGCGTTTCGATGTCCCGCATTCTCGCTGGAATGCAGTGACACCGGAACAGTTTCGTGACGCCGGTCTGCATGTACTGGTGGAGAGTGAAGTAGGCGTACACCTTGCGACCAGCGCGGATGGATTGCGTGTTGTATTTTTCCAGGGGCATCCCGAGTACGACACCGTCTCGTTGCTGAAAGAATACAAACGAGAGGTATTCCTGTGGTTAGGTGGTCAGCGCGATGGCTATCCCCCATTCCCGGCCAATTATCTCGGTCCACGTGCACAGGCTGTACTGAACGAGTACCGGCTTCGGCTGGACGCAGTGCGCAGGGAAAATATGGACAGGCCGGATTTCCCCGAGGCGCAACTGGTCAGCCTGCTGGATAACACCTGGCACGATACTGCGGAAGCCGTGGTCGGTAACTGGATAGGGCTGGTCTACCAGGTGACCCACAGTGACCGCAGGATGCCCTTCATGGAGGGTGTCGATCCCGGGGACCCGCTCGGGTTGTACAGCGACTGAGAAGCTGGTTTCAGGCATTGGTCGCATACCCGATGTCTGTGCACCCGTTTTACTTGCATTCATTCTGTTCCCGGTCTAAAACTCTGGTTAGAAACCCGGTCTAACCCATGGAGTTGGCGTAACTCTTGCCTATAGTTAACAAGTGTCGGAAAGCCGTCGCTCAACTGGCAGGGACAACCAAGAATGGATGACATCACCCGGCCCAAGGGCTTGCTGGAGTTCTGGGAAGATTCGCAACTCGCGGGTCACAATGCGGCGTACCTCGAAGATCTCTACGAGCGTTATTTGACGGATCCGGCCAATGTGCCTGAGCAGTGGCGGACCTTCTTCCAGACGCTGCCACGGGTCAACGGTCACGGTGCCGAGCCGTCACACTCGACCATTCGTGAAACGTTCCGTGCCATGACGCGGCAGCCGTTTGCAGTACGCCGTTCTGAGCCCTGCAAGCCGGGCGCCCCCGTGCATGAAGAAAAGCAGATCCGCGTCCTGCAGCTGATCAACGCATTCCGCTTCCGTGCGCACCAGGTTGCCGATATTGACCCGTTGGGTTTGCGCGAGAAACCGGATCTTGCAGAACTGACACCTGAATTCCATGGCCTTGCCGAGGCTGACCTCGATACCCTGTTCGATACCGGTTCCCTGGCCATTGGCGAGCGTGCCACCCTGCGCGATATCGTCACGAAGCTCCATGAAATCTACTGTGGCAGCATCGGTGCCGAATACATGCATATTACCGAAACGCAGGAAAAACGCTGGATACAGGAGCGTATCGAGCGCGCGGGAGGGCGCGCGTCGCTTGAGGCCGAGGCGCGACTGCATATCCTGCAACGCCTGACGGCTGCAGAAGGGCTTGAGCGTTACCTGCATACCCGCTATGTCGGGCAGAAACGTTTTTCGCTGGAAGGTGGCGATTCACTGATTCCGTTACTCGATGAATTGATCCGGCGTGGCGCCACACATGGTGTTAAGGAAGCCAGTATCGGCATGGCACACCGTGGTCGCCTCAATGTGTTGATCAATATTGTGGGCAAAACAGCTGCCGAGCTGTTTGAAGAGTTCGAAGGCAAGGCCGGAAAACATTTTAACGGTTCTGGCGATGTAAAATATCACCAGGGTTTCTCGTCAGATCTGCGAACCGAAAACGGCAGGGTGCATGTCAATCTCGCCTTCAACCCTTCCCACCTGGAAATTGTCGGACCAGTGGTAGAGGGTTCAGTGCGCGCACGCCAGCAACGTAGTGGCGATGATGAAGGCCGTCGTGTTGTCCCGATCCTGATTCATGGCGATGCAGCATTTGCCGGGCAGGGCGTGGTGATGGAAACCATCAACATGTCACAGTCTCGCGGGTATTCCACCAAGGGAACCGTGCACATCGTTGTCAATAACCAGATCGGTTTTACCACCAGTAGTCAGAAGGATGCGCGCTCAACCCTGTACTGCACGGATATTGCCAAGATGGTCAATGCACCTATTCTTCACGTTAACGGTGATGACCCGGATGCCGTTATTAGCGTGACACAACTGGCACTGGACTACCGGATGAATTTCCACAAGGACGTGGTGATTGACCTCGTATGCTACCGCCGTCATGGCCACAGCGAAGCCGATGAACCGACGGCGACCCAGCCTGTAATGTACGCGGCCATTCGCGATCACAAAACACCGCGCGCACTTTATGCGGAACGCCTGGTAAAAGAGGGCGTGTGTCACGAAACTGTTCCGAAACAGATAATGGATGCCTGTCGTGATCGTCTTGACCGCGGTGAGACAGCCGTAGACGGACTGATGACCAGGGAAGAAGCCCGTTACCCCTGGGCGGTAGACTGGGAGCCTTACCTGGCGCAGGCCTGTACTGCATTTCTGGACACCACCGTTTCCATTGAACGATTGCGCCAGTTGTGGCGCAGCCTGGATCATATGCCGGATGGTTTTGAGCTGAACCCGAACGTGGGCAAGATTATCAGTAACCGGCGCAAAATGGCGGCCGGTGCCTTGCCGATAGACTGGGGCTTCGCGGAAACGCTGGCCTACGCCTCGCTGGTGGACGAAGGTTACCCGGTGCGACTGTCCGGGCAGGACAGCGGGCGCGGCACGTTTTTCCATCGTCATGCAGTATTGTATTGTCAGAAAGATGGTTCGGCTTATATTCCACTGCGTAATATCCGTGAAGGACAGGCTAATTTTCTGGTTATAAATTCACTGTTGTCGGAAGAGGCTGTGCTGGCTTTCGAGTATGGTTATGCAACCACTGACCCGAATACACTGGTGATCTGGGAAGCACAGTTCGGTGACTTTGCCAACAATGCACAGGTTGTCATCGACCAGTTCATCAGCGCCGGTGAACAAAAATGGAACCGGCTTTGCGGCCTTGTCATGCTGTTACCGCACGGTTTGGAAGGCCAGGGGCCGGAACATTCTTCGGCACGCCTGGAGCGTTACCTGCAGCTGTGTGCCGAGCACAACATGCAGGTTTGCGTACCAACCACACCGGCCCAGATTTTCCATCTTTTACGCCGCCAGATTATGCTCGAATGCCGCAAGCCACTTGTAGTCATGTCGCCCAAAAGCCTGTTGCGGCACCGTCTTGCGGTCAGCACCCTGGAAGATCTCAGTGAAGGGGACTTCCAGCCTGTGATCCCCGAGGTGGATGAGTTGTCCGATAGTACGGTCAGGCGTGTCGTGTTGTGCAGCGGCAAGGTGTACTACGAGCTGCTGGAAAAACGCCGCGAGCAGAAAATCAAGGATATCGCCATACTGCGTGTCGAGCGTTTATACCCGTTCCCCAAGGCGCAATTGCATAAACAGCTGGAGCGATACCCGAATGCGAATGAAATTATCTGGTGCCAGGAAGAGCCACAAAATCAGGGTGCATGGTTCTCGATTAAACATCACCTGGATGCAACGCTGCCGGACCCCTCGCGATTACGCTATATCGGGCGACCATTTTCAGCCGCACCTGCGGTCGGATATGCCTGGTTGCATTTGCAGCAGCAGCACAAGCTTGTATCAGAAGCGCTTGGATCTGATCCCGTTCTTAAACAAACCGATACCTGAAGGGATACGTGATGTCGATTGAACTCAAGGTTCCTGTTTTCCCCGAATCCGTTGCGGATGGAACCATTTTGTCGTGGAACAAAAAACCCGGCGATACGGTGAAGCGGGATGAGTCGCTGGTAGATATTGAAACAGACAAGGTGGTGTTTGAAGTCCCGGCGCCAAAAGAGGGTGTACTTGAAGAAATCCTTGAAGATGCCGGTGCGGTAGTCACTTCCGGACAGGTAATCGGGCGCATGCGTGAGGAAGCGGCACAGGATGTTGCGGATATGCCGGAAACTGCCGGAGTGACTGCTACAGCTGAACAGGACGAAATGCCATTCGCAACACCGGCGGCGAGAAAGCTGATTGAGGAGAACGGGCTGGATATCCACTCCATCCCTGCCACCGGCAGCGGTCACCGCATTCTCAAGGAAGACGTGCTGGCGGCGCTGGAGCAGGCACCTGAGCCAGACCGGAAAACTCCGGCTGAAAATTCTGTTCAGGTTGCTTCGGCAGACCAGACACCTGCGCTTGCTCGCAGTGAAGAACCCGCTGCGATAAACGCAGACCGTCCGGAGCAGCGCGTACCGATGACGCGCCTGCGAGCGCGTATCGCCGAACGCCTTCTGGAAGCACAACACAATGCAGCGATGCTGACGACCTTTAACGAGGTCAACATGCAGCCGGTCATGGACCTGCGTGCCCGCCACCGGGATGCCTTTGAGAAACGCTACGGGGTTCGTCTCGGTTTCATGTCATTCTTTGTCAAGGCGGCCATCGAGGGACTGCGTCGTTTTCCCGAGCTCAATGCGTCGATTGACGGAACAGATATCGTCTATCACGGATTTTTCGATATTGGTGTTGCAGTATCATCGCCACGTGGCCTGGTCGTGCCCGTACTGCGTGATGCCGACCGTATGGCCATGGCGGATGTCGAGATACAGATACGTGACTATGCGGGCAAGGCACGGGATGGCTCCCTGTCGCTGGAAGATATTACCGGTGGAACCTTTACCCTGACCAATGGTGGTGTATTCGGATCATTGTTATCAACACCCATTCTGAACCCGCCCCAAAGTGGCATACTTGGACTGCACAAGATCCAGGATCGACCCGTGGCAGAGGATGGCGAGGTCGTTATCCGGCCAATGATGAATATTGCACTCTCCTATGATCACCGGCTGGTTGACGGGCGTGAAGCCGTTCAGTTCCTGGTGACGATCAAGGATATGCTTGAGGACCCGGCACGGCTGATGCTGGGTGTGTGAACTGAATGTCGAATGAATACCAGGTCATAGTCGTGGGTGCGGGGCCGGCCGGTTACGTGGCCGCGATTCGCTGCGCGCAACTCGGCTTGAAAACAGCCTGTATCGATGACTGGACTGATACGGACGGAAAGCCTGCACTGGGTGGAACCTGCCTCAATGTCGGTTGCATTCCCTCCAAGGCACTGCTTGAGTCCTCGGAGCAGTATGCACATGCCCGGCAGGGGCTGGATGCACATGGCATCAACGTGACGGGTGTCAGTCTTGACCTCGATGTCATGATGCAGCGTAAACAGCAGGTAGTGCATGAACTGACCCAGGGCATTGCGCAGTTATTCAGGGCCAACGGTGTGACACACATACAGGGACGTGCACAGCTTGGTGCAGACCGTGAAGTCCTGGTTCGGCAGGGTGAAGATGAAATATCGCTGCGTGCCGGGCATATCATTCTGGCCCCTGGTTCTTCACCGGTACAGTTACCCGGTATTACGCATGACGGAAAATACATTGTTGACTCCTCCGACGCACTGGCATTCGATAACGTCCCGGCGAGACTGGGTATTATAGGCGCCGGTGTTATCGGGCTCGAGCTGGGCAGTGTATGGAAACGTCTTGGTAGTGAGCAGGTTGTATTGCTGGAGGCGCAGGACAGTTTCCTGCCTGTTGCAGACGAACAGGTGGCAACACAGGCGCTGCGCAGTTTCACCGGGCAGGGCCTGGATATACGGCTGGGCAGTCGTGTGACAGCCTGTGCAGTGAAAAATGATAAAGTGGAACTGGAGTATCAGGATGCGGATGGCGAACATTCCATGCAGTTCGATCGACTCGTCGTTGCCGTAGGGCGTCACCCCAACACAGAAAACCTGGCTTCGGATGAATCCGGCCTGTTGTTCGATGAATGGGGTTTTATCCATGTAGACGAACGGTGTTCGACCAATCTCCCGGGTGTGTGGGCAATCGGTGATGCAGTGCGGGGCCCGATGCTGGCGCATAAGGGGTCGGAAGAAGGCCTGATGGTTGCCGAACAGATTTCCGGCCAGGTAGGGCACATTGACTACAATACCATTCCCTCGGTGATCTACACCCTGCCGGAGATTGCCTGGGTCGGGCAGACCGAGCAGGCACTTCGTGCCCTGGGTGTGGCTTATCGCAGCGGATTGTTCCCGTTTGCCGCCAATGGACGGGCACGCGCAATGGGTCATACGGAAGGATTTATCAAGCTACTGGCGGATGAAAAGACCGACCGTCTGCTGGGGGTGCACGCCATCGGGGCACAGGCTTCGGAGCTGGTTGCCGAAGCGGTCATAACCATGCAATTGGGTGGTAGTGCGGAAGACATTGCATTAATGGTGTTTGCACACCCGACACTGTCGGAGTCATTCCACGAGGCGGCGCTTGCATTGCACGGGCGTGCGCTCCACATTGCCCCGGTACGGGGCAGGAAACAGAAAAAAAGCTGATAAGGCCACAGGGATTCGCGCGGGTACGGGGTTTCTGGGAGAATCCCGTCATGGCCTGCGAGCAGAAACCCGTTACACCACAGAGCACTGCCGGAATCGATGAATGTGTCGATGCCTTGTGGGCATCAGTACGTGATCAGTTTCACCGACGCATGGTGTGGCTGAGTGGCGATGTGGCAGATGTATCGGCATTGGCCGGTCGACTGCTCAAACAGCAGCCGGGTATCAATATTCACTGGCACGGGGATGGCGCACCTGCGGATATACAGGTCAGCCAGGGTCGTGAAGCTTTCCAGCAGCTGGGTCGGGAATGCGATGCACTGGTTTTCAATGCCTGGTCGGGCTTCGATCCGGATGCCTTCGGCGCCCTGAGTGGCACATTGCGAGGTGGGGGGTTGCTGTTTCTGCTTACCCCGTCGGCAGCCGACTGGTCAACCTGGTCTGACCCGGAGTACACACGGATTGCGGTGGCGCAGTTTTCCGTTTCTGAGATCAGTGGCCGCTACCTGCGGCGTTTGACCCGGCTACTGCAGCAGGATGCGGGTAGTCTGTGGATAGAGTCAGGCGAAGTAAAACGCCGGCCTGTAATTCACGAAATGCCTGCACAGCAACAGACGGTTGATCTTTCACCCTGTCGTACACAAGACCAGCAATACGCTGTAGAAGCGGTTATACACGTTGTCAGCGGACACCGGCGACGCCCCGTAGTACTGCAATCCGACCGCGGGCGCGGCAAGTCTGCTGCGTTCGGTATCGCTGCGGCCCGTTTAATCAGTGAGCGTCAGCTCCGTGTCGTGGTGACTGCGCCACGCCGCCAGGCTGTTGAGGCCGTGATGGAACGTGCTTCTGCACTGCTGACCCCAGAGCAGTGCCAGTTGTTACGCTACATGCCGCCAGATGTCCTGGTTCGCAGCGACTGCGATGCCGACCTGTTACTGGTAGACGAGGCTGCAGCCATTTCTGCGCCCTTGCTGGAACAGCTGTTGAAGCGTTATCCACGCATGGCATTTTCGACAACCGTACATGGCTATGAGGGTACTGGCCGTGGTTTTGCCGTGCGTTTCAACAACGTGCTCGATCGCTGTACCAACAGCTGGAAAACCGTCATGCTTAATACACCGGTTCGCTGGGGAGAGGGTGACCCGCTGGAGCCGCTGGTCTTCCGCCTGCTGATGCTTGACGCGAATGCGGCGCCAGATGCTGTGCTGGAAAGTGCATGCCTGGACGATGTTCAAATATCGTGCGTGGAGCGCGACCAGTTGATCGAAGACGAGACACTGTTACGTGAACTGTTTGGTTTGCTGGTGCTGGCACATTATAAAACCCGTCCCTTCGACTTGCGTCAGTTGCTGGACGGGCCGAACCTTTCAGTCTGGTTAATGCGCATACAGGGCCATATCGCAGCAGCGGCGCTGGTTGCAGAAGAGGGCGGCTTCAGTACAGAAGACGCACAGGATATTAGCGCCGATGTGCGCAGACCACATGGCCACCTGCTGCCGGAAACGCTAGCTGTGCACCTTGGCCTGGTCGATGCGCCGGCGCTACGCGCGCAGCGAGTTATGCGTATTGCAGTTCACCCGGCAGTGCAAGGCCGTGGTCTGGGGTCACGATTGATCGCCTGCATCCGTGACACTGCGGCGGCAGAAGGAATTGACTACCTGGGAAGCAGTTTTGGTGCAAACGATGACTTGCTGCGTTTCTGGCAGAATGCTGACTGGACTCCGGTGCGTATAAGCGAACGACGCGGCGCCAGTAGCGGTAGCCATTCCGTGATTGTACTCAAGCCCCTGAGCAGAACGGGTGGGGATTTGTGTGCGCGGGCGCGACAACGCTTCCTTCGGCATTTCCCGCACCAGTTGTCTGACAGCTTGCGTGATCTGGAGGCGAGAATGGTTATTGCGCTGATGCGTAATGCGCCGGACAGTATGCAAACACTGGATGATGATGATCTTGAGGATGTCAGACGCTTTGCCTTTGAGCGGCGCTTCCCGGAGTCCGCTATCGGCGCGCTGTGGGGCTGGCTGTGTAACCGTTTGATGTCGGAAAACACACTTGATACGTTGGTTGATACCGATGCCGGCCTGCTGATTGCCCGCTTCCTGCAGAAACGGGATTGGAGTACTTGCGCGCGTGATGCGGGACTTGGCGGACACGACCAGGCACTCGCACGATTGCGTGAACTGGTGCGGCAACTGCTGTAGTGATCTGCTAGGATAGCCGCCATGTCAAAGATGACTCCATCGAAGTGTGGTTCTACATGAGCCGTTACAGCGACGAAACTGATTTCAGACACGACGCGCAGGATTGCACCGGTGTGTTGTTGGTTAACCTCGGTACACCGGACAAACCGGATGCCCCTTCCGTACGCCGCTATCTTGCCGAATTTCTTTGGGACCCCCGGGTTGTCGAGATATGGCGACCACTGTGGTGGTTGATCTTGCACGGTGTCATTTTACGTATTCGCCCACGCAAGGTGGCCGCACTGTACCGTTCTGTCTGGACCCCGGAAGGTTCGCCCTTGCTGGTCATCCCGCAGAAACAGACGGAACGGGTAGCCAAAAAACTGGCCGGGATTGTACCAGGCCGAGTCGAAACGGTACTGGCCATGCGCTATGGCTCTCCCTCTATCCAGGAAGGACTGGAAACATTACGGCAGCGAGGTGCGCGCCGTCTGCTGGTGTTGCCGCTTTACCCCCAGTATTCGGCAACTACCACAGCGTCGGTCTTCGATGAAGTGACCCGGGTGCTGGGTCAGCGACGCCTGGTGCCCGGCTTGCGTTTTATACAGCACTATCATGACGATCCTGCCTATATCAATGCGCTGGCAGCCAGTATCCGTGAGCACTGGGATGTACACGGCAGGCCGGACAAGTTGCTGATGTCCTTTCACGGTATACCGCGACGCTGTCTGCTGGCTGGCGACCCCTATTTTTGCGAGGTTCAGAAAACAGGAAGGCTACTCGCAGAAACACTCGGGCTTGAGGATGATCAGTGGTTTCTGGCTTTCCAGTCGCGCTTCGGTCGCGAGGAATGGTTGAAGCCATATGTCGATCAGACCCTGCGTGACTGGGGGGCGGCAGGTGTTGGTCGGGTCGATGTAGTATGCCCCGGGTTCAGTGCCGATTGTCTGGAAACGCTGGAAGAGATTTCCGTGCAGAACCGTGAGACGTTCATTGAAAGTGGCGGAAGTGAGTATCACTATATCCCGGCGCTGAATGAGCGTCAGGATCACATCGAGGCGCTGTCACAGTTATTGGTGCGCAACATGGCGGGCTGGGACGAGGACTGTAATGACCCTGCCGCGCGACTGGCACGTGCGCAGGCACACGGGGCACAAGCCTGACAGGCGGTTGTCGTGGAACAACCGAATCGACCACGTGTAGCCGTAAGCAGTTGCCTGTTGGGTGAGCCTGTACGTTACGATGGTGGTCACAAGCGCAGTGATTGTGTCACCGACCTGCTTTCAACCTGTTTTGACTGGTTTCCCGTATGTCCCGAAGTCGCTATCGGTCTGGGTGTGCCTCGTCCCCCCATCCAGCTGGTAAAACTGCATGACGGCGTACACGCACTCGGTGCAGACAATCCGTCACTGGATGTAACCGCGGCGCTGCAGGCCTGCGCACAACAGTTGGCAGTTCAGCTGGCTGATGCCAATGGCTATATTTTTAAAAGCCGTTCGCCCAGTTGTGGTCTGACAGATGCCGACCTGTTTAATAGCGAGGGCTACGTGACCGGACAGGCGCCGGGCATTTTCGCCGCAACGATTCAAGCGTGCTTGCCGGACCTGCCATTAATCGATGAAATACTCCTCGATGACCCGGTTGCACGTGAGGCATTTATCCAGCAGGTAAAAGTTTACCGGCCGGCAGGGGAGGAGCTGAAATGAGCCTGGGTGTACTGGCACTGCAGCGCGCCAGAAAACAACTGGATGCCTTTTGTCTGCAACACAGTACCCCGGGTGGTGAGCTGAGTTGCCAGCCTGTCGAGGACAGCCTGTTGCTTCACTGTGAAGGGCAGGCGGTGGTTAAAATTCAGTTGAATGAAACGCGTTGGCATATTTTCTGGCAGCGTGATGACGGGCAATGGATAGCCTGGCCTCATTTACCGGTTTGTGACGACATTCAGCAGGTGATTGAACAACTTGACCAGGCACCGCTGCATGTTCACTGGGGTGGCTAGTGGCATCTGCACACTGACTCTTGAATGTATTCAGGTGCCGGTCTGGCGTGTGACGTCAATGTAGAGTTTCAGATGCTGGCCAGGCTGTAGATAACCTTTCTTTGAAAGGCCGTTCCAGCGGCGCAGGTCGCTGACACGAACCTTGAAGCGGCTGGAAATGCGTGACAGGGAATCGCCTTTGCGTACCGTGTAGTGAATGGCTTGTTGCCGGGTGCCCGGGTGTGCACTGTTCCGGGATGGCTGTTTTGTCCACAACACCAGCTTTTGACCCACTCGCAGCGGGTCGCCGGGTGCCATGCCATTCCAGGAAGCCAGCTTGCGCATGCTGATTTTGTACTGCCTCGACAGGTCCCAGAAGGTGTCGCCCCGGGTGACAATATGCTGACTGCGTTGACCCTTCCGGTCAGTGTTTTGTTTACGGTTCAGGCGCTGTTTTGCGCTGAGACGGTAGTTCTCCTGTCCCTTGCTCGACACCGGTACCAGCAGGTGGTTACCCGCACGAATTGAGTGGCCGCGAATCTGGTTGGCGGCCTTCAGTGCATCCACCGTAGTGTGGTAGCGTCGGGCAATATGTCCGAGTGTCTGGCCACTCACCACTTTGTGGCGGACCCACTGAATACGTTTCTTCGGCGGTAGTCCGGCGATGGCTTCACGAAATTGTTCGGCCTGACTATTTGGAATCAGCAGCCGGTGCGGTCCTTTCGGCGGTGTTGCCCACTGGTTGAAGCCGGGGTTGAAGCGATACAGTGCGTCAAGGTCAATACCGGCAAGATCCGCAGCAATGGCCAGATCGATCTGGCCACCAGTATCGATAACGTCGAATGCCGGTTGTATGTCCACCGGCTCAAGCGATACGTTATATTTTTCCGGTGAATTGACGAGTTGCTTCAGGGCGACCAGCTTGGGCACATAGTCACGTGTTTCACGAGGCAGGTTAAGATCCCAGAAGCTGATCGGTTTGCCTTTCTTGCGGTTGCGGCGAATTGCCTTGCCAACGGTGCCTTCACCGGAGTTGTAGGCAGCCAGCGCCAGCATCCAGTCACCATCGAAGCGTTTGTTCAGGTATTCGAGATAGTCGAGTGCGGCGCGCGTGGATTCGATCAGATCGCGCCGGCCGTCGTACCACCAGTCCTGTTTCAGTTTGAAGCGCTTCCCTGTGGCGGGGATGAACTGCCACAGTCCGGCGGCGCGTCCGTGTGAATAGGCGAAAGGATCGTAGGCGCTTTCGACAATAGGCAGCAAGGCAATCTCGGCGGGCAGGTTACGTTGCTGGACCTGCTGCAAAATGTAGGCTGCATAGCGGCTGGCGCGCTGGCTGACACGACGCATGTACTCGGGATGTCTTGCGTACCAGTTGCGTTGTGTACGAACACGTTCGTTATTGTTCGCCGGCAGTCCGAAATCCCGGCGCATGGACTCCCACAGGTCGGTCGAGGCCAGTGCGGCGGGTGTATCGGACAGAATACCGCTCAGGGGCTGGGCCGAGGCAAGCAGGGTGGCGCCCGCTCCGGGGCGCGAAAGGGTTTGTTCAACCGGGTCAGGAGCTGACGAAATTCCCTCTGCGACAGGCGGCTGTGTCGCGCAGGCGCACAGTAGCAGGGCGGTTGTCGGGAGCAGCAGTCGGATTCGCTTGAGCATAATATCTCTATCGGCGGAGAGCCGGTGTCATTGAGCGACAAGTGGGTGATCGGTAAAGAATTTCAGTAAAAATTAGCCGATATGCTGACAGCCTCGAGCGGGCGCGTCAAGCACTGTAGCTGATCCCCCGGTATGCGTTATGATCATGCCGGTAATGGTCAGAAACAGAGACTTTCATAGCGGCATTGCCCGGCTTGATATGCTGCGGGAGTGGTGTGGGCGACCGCTTGGGCGTCATCTGGCAGAGGCCGAGCAGGCTGCTTTGCGCGACGTACTGAGTGATGTATTCGGTTATCACCTGGTAGTAATAGACCCGAGCTGTGAGATCGACTCACTGCAAGCAAGCCGCATAATCCATAGAATCGTACAGACGCGCAGCAGCAGTGGACTCGCGCTTCGTCCCGACCTGCTTTCGGAGAGTGAGCAACTGCCGTACCAGTCTGATTGTATTGATGCTTTTGTACTGCCACACGCGCTCGAGATCGCAGAGGATCCCCACCAGGTGTTACGTGAAATCGATCGTTGCCTGGTTGCTGAAGGCCATCTCATCGTTCTGGGGTTCAATCCTTATGGTTGGTGGGGTCTGCGCCGTATGCTGGGCCGCAAGCAGCGTGCTGGCCCGTGGGCATTACGCTTTATCGGTCTTGCCCGGCTGAAAGACTGGTTGTCATTACTGGGCTTCGACACGGTTCACACGCGTTATCTCTTTCCACACCCACCCTGGAGTTATGGGCTTGGCAGGGATCGTTGGGGCGTTCTTGAACGTCTGCACCGGGAGCGCTGGCCACTGTTGGCAGCGTCCTACCTGCTGGTGGCGAAGAAACGGGTTGCGACCCTGACACCGATCAAGCCACGCTGGCGACCGCGCCGCGCCATTCTTGCCGGCGGGGTGATTGAATCACGAGATGGAGGTTTGCCAGGACATGGCTGAGAAGGAGGTTGCAACAGCCCGGCAAGGTGCCCGGGGTGACGTGGAGATTTTTACCGATGGTGCCTGCAAGGGAAATCCGGGGCCGGGAGGATGGGGGGCATTGTTACGTTACAATGGACACGAAAGAGAACTGTTCGGCGGCGAGCCTGAGACGACCAATAATCGCATGGAGCTGATGGCAGCCATTCAGGCACTGGAAAGCCTTACACGACCTTGCACGGTCAATCTTACAACCGACTCTGTCTATGTACGTAGCGGTATAACGGAATGGATGCCCAACTGGAAAAAGCGCGGCTGGAAAACGGCCGCGCGCAAGCCGGTCAAGAACGTAGATTTGTGGAAACGCCTGGATGAAGCAACACAGCAACACGATGTATCCTGGCATTGGGTGAAAGGTCATAGCGGACACCCCGAAAATGAACGTGCTGATGAACTGGCCAACCGCGGCATTGAACAACAGGGCAGTCGGTAACAACCCGGCCCGCGCCACTGGAGATAAAGACGTGCGACAAATTGTACTGGATACAGAAACTACAGGTCTGGAACCCAAAGATGGCCACCGTATTATTGAAATCGGTTGTGTCGAACTGGTTGGCCGTAAACTGACCGGGAATACCTTCCACCAGTATTTGCAGCCCGGCCGGGAAATCGATCCCGGTGCTATCGAGGTGCACGGGATCACCAATGAATTCCTTGCCGACAAACCGGTATTTGAAGATGTCGTCGATGACTTCGTGGAATTCATTCGGGGTGCTGAGCTGGTAATCCACAACGCACCATTCGATGTGGGTTTTATTAACCACGAGCTGCAGTTGTGTGATCATGGCATCCAGGTTGCCGATATCTGCGGAGTACTGGATACCCTGAAAATGGCGCGCCGTATGCATGCGGGGCAGAAGAATAATCTGGATGCGCTGTGTAAACGCTACATGATCGACAATTCCAGCCGCGATCTTCACGGCGCCCTGCTCGATGCGGAGATTCTGGCCGACGTTTATCTGGCCATGACAGGCGGGCAGGTCACCCTGTCACTGGGTGACGGTGAAGAGTCTGCCAGTGGTGCCCACCTGGCGCAGCCAGTGCGACGACTCGACAGCGACCGTCCTGCGCTGCGCGTAATTCACCCGGATAGCGATGAACTTGCTGCACATGACGCCTGTATTGAAAATCTGTCGAAGGCGGCCGGTGGCCAGGCGATCTGGCAGAAAGACAGCACTCACTGACCGGTACTACCAGGTGCTTGCATTCAGCCACAGGTGGGTGGCAATGCTGGCGGCGTACCCCAGGGCAATCACCGGAGTCCATTTCAGGTGTGTGAAGAAGGTATAGCGTCCGCGTGCCTGACCCATCAATGCCACGCCGGCTGCAGAACCGATGGATAGCAGGCTGCCCCCCACGCCAGTGGTCAGGGTTACCAGTAGCCACTCGCCGAGCGGCATATCGGGATTCATCGAAAGCACAGCAAACATCACCGGTATGTTGTCGATGACCGCGGATAGCATGCCGACAAGAATATTGGCGGTGGTAGCGCCCAGCTGGCCGTACATCAGTTCGGCAAAATGTCCTAGGTAGCCAATAAAGCCAAGTCCACCGACACATAGTACGACACCATAGAAAAACAGCAGCGTGTCCCACTCGGCGCGGGCAAGACGGCGGTAGATGTCAAAAGGTTTGTCCTTGTGTGCTATCGGGAGCACATCACCCACTGCTCCAAAGTTCGAGGAATTTCGGGTGTGGTTATGATGCGTTCTTTTCAGGTAGTAACTAAAAAACTGGAGGTAAGCCAGTCCTGTCATCATGCCCAGCATGGGGGGCAGGTTCAGGTAGTTGTGGAAACTGATGGCCGTTACGATTGTGGCAGCAAACAGGAACACGATAATAATGCCTCCGCGTCGTATCGATATCCGTGCTCCATCCGAGTGCGGGGTCTCGTCCGGAATAAAGGCATGCATACAGAGCGCCGGTATCAGGAAATTTACAGCAGAGGGAATGAACAGCAGTAAAAAATTGTCGAATTCCACCAGCCCCTTTTGCCAGACCATAAGTGTAGTGATGTCGCCAAATGGACTGAATGCGCCGCCGGCATTGGCAGCAACGACGATGTTGGTGCAGGCCAGGCTGATAAACTTTGTATTATCCTTGCCTACGGCAAGTACAACGGCGCACATGACAAGTGCAGTTGTCAGGTTATCGATGACCGGAGAAAGAAAGAAGGCAATGACGCCGGTTATCCAGAACAGCAGGCGGTAGCTGCAATGCATTCTTGCCAGCCAGGAACGTAATGCCTCAAAAATCTGCCGTTCGCTCATGGCGTTGACATAGGTCATGGCAGCCAGCAGGAACAGGAATAATTCTGCAAACTCCAGCAATGTGTGTCGCAGTGCTTCGGAGGCAGCCAGGGGCATCCCGTTTCGACTGTATTCCCAGGCTACCAGTGCCCAGATTATCCCGGCCGCGAGGATGACCGGTTTGGATTTTCGCAACTGTGTGAATTCTTCACACATGACCAGCAGGTAGGCGAGGCTGAACAGAACCAGGGAAATATAGCCAACCGGCTGGCTCGTCAGGTCAAGAGCAGTCTGATTCGGGGTTGCAGCCAACGTGTGCGGAGAGTACAGGAACAGCCCTGTGAGCAGCACCAGCCCGCACGTACGAACAAGAACAGTGAGCGGCAGGGTGAAACCAGCAGGCATACGCCAAGTATATCTGCTGTCTGGCGGTATGCAATTATTGTATTGTAACGGGCTTGCCCGGCCAGGGCATCAGTCGTAAACCAGTGTGCTGATGATTTCCAGGTGCTCGGACGAGATGTCGATAATATGGAACCCGGTCCAGCACACCCCGGATTCGTCGGTATCATCACACCACAGACTTTCTACGCCAACCAGTATATCGACAACGCTCTCACAACACTGCAGCGGGATCCGGAACTGCAGTAAAGTACCCGGGTTTACCGGGGAAGGGCTCATCATCATCAGCCCCTCGATCGAAAGATTGACGAGCTGCCCGGCTACCGTATTGTTGTTTACATCAAAGATCTGCGGATGCTCCGGTATGGAGACGCGAGTGAGCCTTCGTTGCTCGTCATCTTTAATGTTGGTTTCGTTGTTCATTGGCTGCTCTCCTTTGTCAGGCCTGGGCTGTCTGTCGGGTACCATGGTCGAGCATCCGGTGTATCGCATTCAGCGCCCGGTCGACAAAAGGTTTCTTCTGGTCATGGATAACACGCACCTTGCCTGCGATCATGTTGTCGGCAAGCTCTGTCATGGAGATGATGGCGGCTTTGACGCCCATCTGGTCCACGAACATAAATTTCTCTGTCACGGTACTGCGCCACGATAACTTTGCACGCTGTGCAGCCTCACCTTCACCGGTAAATTCAAACCAGGTTCCGAACGGAACAGATTTAAGTTCATGGATCATGGTTTCCTGCTCCGGTGACAGGCTGGCAGTTGCAGATTTCTGTTCAGCCCTGACCGGTTCCGGTTCAGCAACTTCTACGGGTACCTCGGCAGCAGGGCTGTATTCATCAACAAGTTTTTTCTGGCTGGAAAACAGCCGGGTCAGAAGTTTTTCCTTGTCGGGTTGTTGCAAGGTTGCAGATGCTTCCCGCAGGGATTTCTGGTGCTCTTCCAGTGATTGCTCGCGCTGTTCACGTTCTCCGTTGCTATCAATCGGTGAAGCATAACGAATGACCGCCCCGGCAATCTGGATTGCATCGCGCCAGTCATCACTGTTATCGGCATCTGGCTGGCGCAGCAAAATAAATGTCAGCTTGTCTGACCAGATACGTTGCAGGAATTCCTTTGCATCCACGGCAATGGTGTGCTCGCTGAGCAGTGACTGTATTTCCTGCTGGGCGCGTTGTCGTGCAGCCTGCAGTTTCTCCTGTCCGTTGGCAGCTTCTGTGGTACGTTTTTCCACAAGACTGGATCGCTGTTCGAGATCTGCGACGGCTTCCCCGAAATCGGTGACCAGCCCCTCAAATATATCCACGTCCTCGTCGAACTCGTTCAGTACCTGGTCGACGATTTCTTTCATCTTGGGAAAGATGCCGCGCTCGATATTGCCTTCATCGACCCAGCTGATGCCGGCAGCAGTCATATCATTGAGAAGCTTTCTGGCCGGGTGCTGTGAACGGGTGAAGAAAGATTTGTCGATTACTGCAGCCTTGAGCAACGGAGTGTGCAGACGACTCAATAATGCCTTGACGATGTTGGGCAGACTGTCTTCTTTCAGCATGTATTCAAACAGTAACCCGACCAGCTCGATAACATTGGTATCTGCAGCCGGGAGTTTCCGGCGATCCATGTCGCCATAAACCTTGTCGCGTTCCTCGGTGAGCGTTGTCTGCAGCCGGTCTATCAAAGTCTGGTCAATTTCGATATTTTCGATGAACTCGTCGCTGGAGACAGTGGCCGATGCAGACGACATACGTGCCTGTACCTGCTTGATACGTGGCAATAGTGGAGAATGTCCACCACCACCCGGTTCACCACCCATATTGCCCCCTTCGACAGGTGCTCCAGCTGTGCCCGGCGCAGCACCTCCACCATAACCGCCGCCTGATACCGGGGCGGATCCGGCGTAGCCGGCAGTGGCATGAGAATGAATGGGTGTAACATTATCGGCTGCCATGGCCGCGTCGCCGCCGATACCACCCCCGCCGGCCTGGCCCGCCGGTGCTGTGCGCCGGACGGCCATTAACTCACAGATACGACCAAACAGTTCATCACCGAGTTCCGACGGACTCTGCTCGGGTTCTGTGTCAGCTGTCATATCGGTATTGTCGGGTTGGTCCGTTTCGCTGCCCGGTTCAACTTCTTTCTGGATGATTTCAACGCTGCCGGGTTGCTTGCGTACTTCATACCGCAGGTTCGGCAATATATCTGCTTCGATAAGCCGTTTGTTGTATTCATCGAACAGACTGTCAACCTTGATCAGCACGTACTTTTCGAACAATGCGACAAAGACAACGCGAACCTTGTTTTCGAGTTCCAGTTCACCGACGGCATGCTGGAAAGCTGCACCGAGCCAGGCAGGTCCGCCAGGTATCTGGGACTCGTCGATTGCGTTGCCACCATTTACAATGGACAGTCGTTGTTTGAGCGCAAAGATGCGGTCCATGATACGGCTGCTGAGTTTCTGGCTGGCGTTCTGGATGGCGACTGAAAGTTCCATGTCCTCAGGGTTCACCAGGGACAGCGCACCGTCATCCGGATTGACAAGCCCTTCGTTGCCTGGCGAGACAGGAAACTCCGAGTAGCTGCGTTTAAGCTCCTTGTAAAAGCCCTGCTCAATTGCCTTGCGCCGTTTACGTACTTCGTTCATCGCCTCGAAGAACACCGATTGCGCCATGTTGTTCTGGGCTTTTTCAGCGAAATCAAGCAATGCGACATCGGCATTTTCAAACATGCGATCGACAAGAGGCCGAAGATGACTGATTTCCATATCCAGACACATATCCAGCAATTTAGTGAATTGTGGTGCGATTGCCATCCTGGAGCTCCATTGCGTGATTTGGGGTAACAATCAGGGTTACCTGACGGCATATCGGCATATTTTGTCGACTTCTTGAGCCAGAATACTGAAAATACTGGCGTTAGCCGGCATCGCTGCTGCCGGGGTGTGCGGTTGCTTTAGATGCGGTTGTTGGTAGTATTCCCCAATATGCTTAATAACTTACGGGGCAACAGGCAATGCGCAGATTGGCGGGCAGGATATCGATGCTGCCAGCCGGGCGCTGCGTAGCACCTGTATTACGGGTACATACGCAAGACCATGTCTGATATAAATTCACAGCCGACAGCCCTGCGTTTTGTACTTGGGCTCGCAGCCCTTGTTGTGATTGTCGCCGGCATGAAAACCGCACAGTCCATTATTGTGCCGTTCCTGCTGGCGGCATTTATCTCCATTATCAGTGCGCCCTACCTGAACTGGTTGAATCGCAAGGGCATGCCCATGCCACTGGCATTGCTCGTTATTATCCTTGTCATTGTCGCAGCCGGTGTAGCGCTGGCCGCCTTGCTGGGAACCTCGCTGGATGCCTTCAGCGAGGCACTGCCTTCGTACCAGGAGCGGTTGCAGGACAAGGTGGTGGAGTTGGCGCAATGGCTTGCTGCCCAGGGTATTGACGTATCCGATCGGACTTTTCTGAGTTTCTTCAACCCGGGCTCTGCCATGGCACTGGTCTCGGGACTGTTGAAAGGCCTTGGCAACGTGCTGACCAACGCCTTCCTGATCCTGCTGACGGTGATCTTTATTCTTATGGAAGCTTCGAGCTTTCCCGTAAAACTGCGTACTGCACTGCGTTCCCCCGAGCACTCCCTGACAGAAAGCTACACAGTGCTGGACAATATAAAGAGTTACATGAGCATCAAGTTACTGACCTCGGCCCTGACCGGTTTTCTGGTGTCTGTCGGGCTGTCGGTTATGGGCGTCGATTTTGCCATGTTGTGGGGCTTCTTTGCTTTTCTGCTGAATTTCATTCCCAACATCGGGTCGATCATTGCGGCCATTCCGGCAGTACTGCTGGCCCTGCTGCAGTTCGGCGCGGGTGGGGCACTCGGTGTTGCGGGGTTGTTCCTGGTTGTGAACATCGTTATTGGCAGTATTCTCGAACCACGCTGGATGGGTAACCAGCTCGGCCTGTCACCACTGATCGTATTTGTTTCATTGGTGTTCTGGGGGTGGGTGTTTGGACCCGTGGGGATGTTCCTGTCAGTGCCGTTGACGATTTCGGTGCAGATTGCACTGGCGTCACGCGATGATACGCGCTGGATTGCGGTGTTGCTGGGGCCGGGCATGACGGAATAGCCGGGAGCCGGGAATTGGTGGGCGATACTGGATTCGAACCAGTGACCTCCGCCGTGTGAAGGCGGCACTCTAACCAACTGAGCTAATCGCCCGGCATGTGCGAGTGATGGATTCTAGAGCGGCGGGGGAGGCGGGTCAACGGACAAGGCTGTATTGCCCGGGTAAAAAAGTGGCGGACCGTGAAAGTACGATCCGCCACAAGGTGGGGATACTCTGTCAGGGGTCGTCGCGTTCCAGTTTGACGGCCACGCTGTCACCGCTGGTGGTATCGACAAACAGGTGAACTTCCACGAAGTCCCCGATGGCGAGCGCCTGCAGATTGAAACGTGTGTCAGGAGTCATACCGTTATCGCGGCTGTCCTTCATGATGGTGGAGTTGGTCACGGTGATCACCGAACCATCCTGTAATGTAACCGTGCCGCTATTGACGCCGGTTGCATTGATGTCGGCCACAATACCCTGGATCTCGGTATCGCCTTCATCCTCGAAGTTGATCTTTTCGGCAACCAGCTCACCGGTAGCATTGAAGTTACCTTCAGCTTCAACCAGAATACCTGTCTGCAGGCCACTGCTGTCGCCACTTCGGAACACAGTGTTATCGGTCACGATGACAGTGGTACCGTCCATGCTGAAACTTGTGCCGTCAAAGGGCGACGAGATGACGGCCTTTATTTCAAATTCCTCACCGTCATCACCCTGACGGCCTTTCACGCCGTCGTCTTCCAGCTCCACCTTGCTGGCAACCAGTACTCCGCTACCATCAATACCGGCAACACTTTTGACTTCAACAAACAAGTCGGCGGCAAGGGTTACATCATTATCGATAATCGCGCCGGCGTAACTGACAGCCATGGTGCCGATATCAAAGGTCTGCATGGCAGGGTCAAGATTGCTGACCACGCCTTTCACTTCCACGCCGTTGGGGTGATCAATAAGGTAGGTAGCCAGGTCGGGCGCCTTGACTTCGACACGGGTTGCAAACACTGATCCGGTTCCATCACTGTAACCACTGACTTCAACAATATGTCCTGCGGCTACCTGGTCAATGGTGGTAACACCTGCAACCTTGCTTTCGAACAGGGTGTTGAGATCAACAGTAACGGTCTGTCCCATGATCACCATGGTGCCTGTGCCAGCCGCTACACTGTTACTCTGCACAATGCCTTCCAGTTCATCACTGGCGTTGATGGTCAGCGCACGACCTGTGGCGCCACTCGCACTGCCGGTCAGTTCGACCACCATGCCAACGGCCAGATCAGATTCGGTGCCCGGGTTGCCATCAATAATGATGCTGGCGCCACGCGTTTCATATTCCACACCGTTGACGAATATGCTGCCAAAACCGGTGATGGTGCCAACCGAAGAAGCACCAGCCGTTGCACTGGTAGTGCCACTCCCGCCACCACCACAGGCAGACAGTCCAAGCACTACAGCAATTGCACCAGCAGCCTTGGTTAACTTATTGATAGTCATATTAATCTCCTTGAGCTTAATTTAGGTTTGGAGGGCTGTAGCATGAGGTATGCCCTGCTTTACGCTCCAGTAATGGGAATAATATCCCAAAAATAACAAGAGTCAAGGGAATGCAGGCAGGGATTCAGAGAAATGTGACGCTGTTCCGGTAAACGCTTTGCTACAATGCGCCCTTTTCACAAAGAGTTACTGCATCTCCATGACTGTCAGAACCCGTTTTGCCCCAAGCCCGACCGGCTATTTGCACATAGGTGGCGCGCGTACGGCGTTGTTTTCCTGGTTGTACGCACGTCGTCACGGCGGCACCTTTGTACTGCGCATCGAAGATACCGACCTGGAACGCTCCACTCCGGAATCGGTGCAGGCGATACTCGACGGTATGGCGTGGCTGGGGCTGGACTATGACGAAGGGCCGATATACCAGACCGATCGCTTCGATCGCTACCGGGATGTGATTCAGCGACTGCTGGACGAGGACAAGGCCTACAAATGTTATTGCAGTCGTGAACGGCTGGATGCGTTGCGTGCCGAACAGATGGAACAAAAAATCAAGCCGCGTTATGACGGTACCTGTCGTGCAGGCGTCGAACCTCCATCGGCCGATGCCCCTTATGTAATTCGCTTCCGTAATCCGCAGGATGGTGAGGTGGTGATCGATGACATGATTCGTGGTCGTGTGACGATCAGTAACGATGAACTCGATGATCTGATTCTTGCGCGTACCGATGGCACGCCAACCTATAACTTTACCGTTGTGGTCGACGACAGTGACATGAAGATATCGCACGTAATACGCGGCGACGATCACCTCAACAATACACCGCGCCAGATCAATATCTTTCGTGCGCTGGGCCTTGAACCACCTACCTATGCCCATGTGCCGATGATACTCGGGTCTGATGGAAAGCGTCTGTCCAAGCGGCACGGCGCCGTCAGTGTGTTGCAATACCGTGAAGACGGTTACCTGCCCGAAGCGCTGGTGAACTACCTGGTGCGGCTCGGCTGGTCACACGGTGACCAGGAGGTCTTTACCCGTGAGGAAATGATCGAGCTGTTCGATATAACCGATGTAAACCGTGCGGCCTCGGTATTCAACCCGGAAAAACTGGCCTGGCTGAACCAGCAATACATCATGAACAGCGATGTTGCAAAGCTTGCCCCGTTGCTGGCGGAACAGCTGGAGAAGCGGGGGATTGACGTAACGCAGGGGCCGGATATCCTCGAAGTGACACGCGTCCAGCAGGAACGCGCGAAAACCTTTGTCGAGATGGCCGAGATCAGTGAGTTCTTTTACCGGGACTTCGATGCGTTCGACGAAAAGGCGGCAAAGAAACACTTGCGCCCGGTGGCACTGGAGCCGCTGGAGAAAGCCCGTGATGCGCTGGCTGCACTGGATGAATGGGAACCGGAAGCCCTGCACCGCACTGTGCAGGAAGTCTCCGAGGCACTGGAGTTGAAAATGGGCAAGGTCGCACAGCCGTTGCGTGTCGCCGTGGTCGGGCGCGCCGCTTCACCGGGTATCGATGAAACCCTGTACCTGGTGGGCCGTGATGCGTGCCTGCGGCGTATCGACCGGGCACTCGACTTTATCCGTCAGCGCGCCGGGCAGGAATAACTACAATGACTAATGAAGAAACCGGTAAACCAAACAATTTTATTCGCAATATTATCGATGCAGATATCGCCAGCGGCAAACACGGCGGCCGGGTAGCGACACGGTTTCCGCCGGAACCGAACGGTTACCTGCACATCGGGCATGCAAAATCGATCTGCCTGAACTTCGGTATTGCCGAGGATTACAAGGGCACCTGTAACCTGCGCTTTGACGACACCAATCCGCACAAGGAGAACGTCGAGTTTGTCGAAGCCATTAAAAAGGATGTGCACTGGCTGGGCTACGACTGGGGTGACCGCCTGTTCTACGCTTCGGATTATTTTGAACGTCTCTACGCGTATGCCGTTGAGTTAATCAAAAAGGACAAGGCCTACGTCTGCGATCTAAGCCCCGAGCAGACCCGTGAGTACCGTGGCACGCTCACAGAACCGGGCAAGGACAGTCCTTTCCGTACCCGCAGCGTAGAGGAGAACCTGGACCTGTTCGCGCGTATGCGCGCCGGTGAGTTCAGGGACGGTGAAAAGATCCTGCGCGCAAAAATCGATATGGCCTCATCGAACATGAACCTGCGTGACCCGGCCATCTACCGTATCCGTCACGGCGTGCTACACCACCAGACGGGCGAAGCCTGGTGCATCTACCCGATGTACGATTTCACCCACTGTCTGTCGGATGCCATCGAAGGCATTACGCATTCCCTGTGCACCCTCGAATTTGAAGACCATCGTCCCCTGTATGACTGGTTCCTCGATACGCTGGATGTCGAGCACCATCCACGGCAGATCGAGTTCTCCCGGCTGGAACTGGAATACACCATTACCAGCAAGCGCAAGCTTACCCAACTGGTTGACGAGGGACATGTCGAGGGCTGGGATGACCCGCGCATGCCGACACTGGCCGGCATGCGCCGGCGTGGTTACACGCCGGCGTCGATCCGTGACTTCTGTGACCGCATCGGCGTGACCAAGTCGACCAACAATGTTGAAATGAGCGTGCTGGAAAATTGTGTGCGCGAGGACCTGAACCCGTGTGCGCCGCGTCGTATGGCCGTGCTGCACCCGCTCAAGGTTGTTCTAGAAAACTACCCGGAAGCACAGTGCGAAACACTCCAGGCCGCCAACCACCCGCAGGATGAGTCCATGGGCGTTCGCGATCTACCCTTCACCCGCGAACTTTATATCGATCATGAAGATTTCCTCGAAGTGGCGCCCAACAAAAAGTTCAAGCGCCTGGTCACCGGTGGTGAAGTGCGGTTGCGCAATGCCTACGTGATTCGCTGCGATGAAGTCATCAAGGACGGTGACGGTGAGATCATCGAACTGCGTTGCAGCTACGACCCGGACACCCTGTCGAAAAACCCGGAAGGCCGCAAGGTGAAGGGGGTCATTCACTGGGTCTCTGCACCACACGCGGTTGCCGCAGAGATTCGCCTGTACGATCGCCTGTTCAACCAGCCGAACCCGGGCAGCGACAGGGAGGGCGGTGATTTCACTGACCACCTTAACCCGGAATCGCTACTGACCCTGACCCGCTGCTACCTGGAACCAAACCTGAAACAGGCCGTGCCCGGCGCTTTTTTCCAGTTTGAGCGGGAAGGCTATTTCTGTGCCGACCCTGACCAGAGCCACGGCCTGCCAGTATTCAACCGCACCGTGACGCTGCGCGATTCCTGGGCGAAAATCGAGAAAAAAGGTGGCTGAAAAAAACTGCCCGAAAGCGCCCGGAATTCCCGCCTTTTTATTGACAGGGCAGGGCCTGTCACGTAAAGTGCGCGCCTTACTTTCCGGGGCTATAGCTCAGCTGGGAGAGCACTTGCATGGCATGCAAGGGGTCGGCGGTTCGATCCCGCCTAGCTCCACCAGATTTACAGGCAGTTTGCCTGATCGTTCGGAAAGTGGCATCCAATGAGGCACATCGGCCGTTACACGGTCTATGCAGGAGTTGTTCTGATCGCCATCGGGTTGATCGGAGGCTTCACCGCCTTGTTCAGGGATGCTGACAGTCTGGCAGTGAATTTGCTGACACTGGTTCCTCTGGGCTTTATTGCCCTGCTGGCCGGTACAGTCGTTTCACAGTTGTCGGGTCCACCCGACGGCCAGTAAAAACTGTCCCCATCGTCTAGAGGCCTAGGACATCGCCCTTTCACGGCGGCGACAGGGGTTCGACTCCCCTTGGGGACGCCAACAAAGCTAAAGGGCCTGTGGTCATGCAGGTCCTTTTTTAACGCATAATCAACTTGCCCGGGAGTGCATGAAATGACTAAAACTTGTCTTAAATGCCGTTACTGTCGAGTGAAGCTGAGCGTCTGGTTTTCTGCGGTTGTAGTCGCAATCAGCATCGCAGCTATTGTCACAGGTATTGCCCCGCTTCAGGTCTGAAGCATCCACGGCACTAAAAAAACCGGCCGCGTGCCTGGCCGTTACATAAGGGTGTTGTCGCCAAGTCGTCGAGGGTTGCGCGATTGGGCGTCAGTCCTCCCGCTGCACCTCTGATTCCGCCTGCATTCGGGCTGGCAGGCGTGAATCCCCATACCCGGACGGGTTGGGGAGGCGTGCCGCATTGGAGCGCCCTGATAGCGCTCCTGGCTATGGGTAGTGAAGGGCAGTTATTCGGTCACCTCGCGGCACAATGTGGTGAGCAGATTTTCAATGGCAAGGCGCAATGCTATGTCTGTCATGTCCCACCACTTTTTACCGAGCCTGGCTGGAATATCCGCAAACCCGAAGAAATCGGTATCGATACGTTTCAGGCAGAGCGTAGCCCTGATGGCGGTTATCGAACCACGCCGATGAAAGGACTCTGGACGCATACCAAGGGTGGGTTCTTCCAAGATGGTCGGTTCACGACGATACCGTGATCGAGGAAGTGCCTGATACTCTGCCGGGCAAGGCATTTGGTGGACTTGCAGGCTTCATGGTTGGCGCGGCAGTTGGAGGACCGGTTGGTGCTATCGGTGTTGGTTTCGCTAGCGTCTGGTTGGGCGGGAATGTCCAGGAAACCACCGGTCTTCATGGGCGTGCGTATCGTATAAAGTCACACGACGGGACCATCCGGATAGTCCGCTCACCACAGCAGCAGTGGTCGATCGGAGATCAGGTCCAGGTTGACGATAACCGTTTGGCATACCTGGAAAAGCAGCAGGTTTCCCGGTCGAAATAGTTAAATAAAACCTTGGCTGATGAGATTATTATGCGGCGTTACAACCCGCGGCTTTTTCGTGTGGCGCGTAGTATTTTACGTGATGACGACTCAGCACAAGATGCAATTCAGGAAGCCTATGTATCTGCTTTCGTCAAGACCCGCTACCATCGGGCACGGAACCTGATGCAAGAAGCACTTGATCAGCAGATGGATGTTGCTGGCCTGCATGTTTTCGAATTCGCAGGCAAGCGATGTGACGCTATGGTCGTAACCGTGCTAAAGCGGCTCGGAGCAGACTTGATAAGCAGCGAAGCTCTTAAGCAGTTGCATTGAACCTTTATTGCCCTACGTGGATTCGAATAGATGTCCCTGCACCAGTACCGCCAGGCTGGTAAGCTTATACTTTGATGAATTCTATCCTGTACTCATAACCGATTTTATATGTCACACAGTATCCAGCGCTGGTTCGAAACCTTCCGTCTGCAGCTTTCCCGGCCCGACGCCATTTTGCCGTTTTCCATTCTGGGTCTTATTGCAGGTACGTTGGCAGCACTCACTGTCATTGCACTGCGTCTGTTGGTCGATTATGTGCAAGTCAAGGTGCTGCCGTTCGACGTGGCTGAAAATTTCGAGTCGATATCACCTGTCTGGCGGGTGGGGGCTGCCGTTACCGGCGGGTTACTGATCGGCCTCCTGTTTCGCGTAACACGCAAAGAAACACACAGTGTGGGTGTGTTACATGTGCTGGAACGACTGGCGCATCACCAGGGTCGCTTGCCCTGGCGCAATGCACTGGTTCAGTTTGTGGGTGGTGCGATCACAATGATTTCAGGTCACTCGGTCGGGCGGGAAGGGCCAAGCGCCCACCTGGGTGCTGCCAGCAGTAACCTGCCTGCGCAGGCCTTGCGCTTACCCAATAATAGTTTGCGGGTGTTGGCAGCCTGTGGTGCGGCTGCAGGGATTGCTGCGTCGTTTAATACTCCGCTGGCCGGGGCGGCCTTTGCTATGGAAGTCTTGTTAATGGAATACTCGGTTGCAGGTTTTGCACCGGTTATCCTGGCCACGGTGAGTGCCACGGCACTGACGCGGGCCGTGTTTGGAAGTGACCTCGCGTATGATGTCCCGCATTTGTCACCGGGCGCGCTTTCCGAACTGCCGTATATCCTGGTCTGTGGTGTTCTCATCGGTCTGTTGGCCGCCGGTTTCAGTGCACTGTTTCAGTGGGTCTCGGTGCAGGGTGAAAAAATGCCTGCCTGGATACGCCCGATGCTTGCCGGTTTACTGGTCGGTGTGTGCGGGGCGATGGTTCCGGAAGTGATGGGTATTGGTGATGATACGGTTAACCATGTGCTTCGCGGTGAGCTGGCGATTACATTGTTGTTTGTCATTCTCGTGGTAAAGATCATTGCCACCACCGGCGGGATTGGTCTTGGCCTACCCGGCGGGATCATCGGGCCGACCTTGTTTATTGGTGCGGCGGCTGGTGGTTTACTGGGCGCTGTCGGTGCGATGTTGGGTATCAACGAGGCTTCATCGTTTGGCTTGTACGCCATTATAGGTATGGGCGCCATGATGGCGGGTACCTTACAGGCACCTATGGCCGGTTTGATTGCCATCCTGGAACTGACGGGGGAACCCAACCTGATCTTGCCGGGTATGCTTGTAGTGGTTGCTGCCACGATCACCAGTGGCTATGTCGGTCGCCGCGAGTCGGTGTTTCAGGGTTTATTGCGCACGCGTGGTCTTGACTATCGAAATGATCCGGCTGCGCAGTCATTGCGTCGTATCGGTGTGGGCAGTGTGATGAATCGTCAGGTGGTGACGCTGCCGCGTCGGGTGTCTCCGGCCGAAGTCGATGAGGCGCTGGCAGGGAAGCCAGTGTGGATCCTGGTGCGTGAAGCGGGGCGGGCGGACACGTTGCTGCCAGCTGTCGATCTTGTGCGGGCCCGCAGGGATGCACCCGACCAGGAAAGCTACGATCTGATCGATGTACCGGGAGAACGGGTGCAGACCCTGCCTGTCGATATGGGAGCAACGTTACAGGAAGCACAGGAAAAAATGCGGGAAAGCGGTGCAGGAGCCTTGTATGTCATCAGTCAGACCGTACCGGGAATTCCGCGTGTGCTGGGTGTACTGACAGCTGAAGATATCGAAAACAGCTACCATTACTAGGCCGGAACCACGCTGTTTTTTCACGCTCTTAAGTGTATTGAAGTGGATCCTGCCGGTAAAACAGGCTCAATTGCCGGTACACCTTCGGGTACAGCCTGTGCAGTAACGCCGGTTGCACAAAAAAGACTTCTGTCAGCACCGCGAAAAACTCGGCCGGGTTTTCGGCTGCATAAGGATCAATAGACGTGTGGTGATGACGCTCGACCTGGTGGTACAGGTTTTCGTAGGCGTGCGACAGTGAGGCCGTCCATTCCTCGCGTACCATGTCGCGGTGCAGGGGCGGCATACCGTTCGCTGCCCCATTAAGCATGTCGAGCTTGTGGGAAAACTCATGCAGGATGACATTGGATGCCGGGCCATGCGGGTGGCTCCCCGGCCGGGCATCCGACCAGGAGAGGATGACCGGGCCACGTTGCCAGGCTTCCCCGGCAAGTGCCTTGCGTGTTTCGTGCACCACACCACTGGCATCATATTCTTCCCGTTTAATGACAAAGGTGTCCGGGTAGACAATGACCTCACTCCAGCCCTGGAAGTCATCGAGATCCAGGTTCAGGATCAGCAGGCAGGCCTGTGCTGCGATATACACCCGCATGAAGTCATCGACCTCCAGTCCACCTGCACCGGTAATGGCCTTTTCATGCAGGAACAGGCTGGCCAGTTTGCGCAGTCGATGCAGTTCCCGGTGGCCCAGTCGAGCCACAACCGGTGCTGAAGAGACCGCCTCATGCCATAGCGGGTATGGAATGCGCGAGCGAAACAGAACATGCTGCAACCAGGCGCGGTGCAGGCGTTTCAGCAGGCCACTCAGCGCCTGCCTCCCGGTTCGTTATCGCAACTGTGGCCGCCGCTATCGATGGAAGCTGGTTCCGTGGCACTTGGGGCAGGGTGGAACCTTGCCGGTCTTGTAAAAATGCAGCTTCTCGCCGCAATTGTCACAAGTCAGCGTACCAGGACCGGTAATTTCTCCCGTGTGGAACGTGGAAGCCTCCCTGGCCTGCTCTTTAAGCTCCAGCAGCTTGACGGTCGTTGTGTCGGCAGCTTTCAGCAGGAAGTCGAAGATCCCGCTTTCGAGCAGGGTGGTTTCAAAACCCAGCCAGTCTTTAAGCTCGTGCCCGGTTTCTGACAGATAGGCCACGGCCTCACTCATGTCGCGCTTCAGCCAGTCGGCCAGCTTCTCGGCATCTTCAGCAGAGACCTCTTTCAGTTCAACCGCTTTCTCCTTGGCTTCATCAATCAGCTTGTGCAGCAGCGGTACCGTCTTTTCTTCCGCCTCGTGGAAACGCTGTGCGGCACGCTCGTACATTTTCTCATAGGCTTCACCGAGTGCGTCAAGCGGGTCGTGTTTCTGCGGGTCTTTCATGTTTCTCTCCTGTAAGGCTGTTCTGATCCCATGGCATGCAATGTACATGGGGGCAAACCGGTACGATGCAACCTGGGTGACAGAAAGGCTTGCATATCTGCCCTATGGTGCGATCCTGATCCTGAATACAACCACAGGGGCAATGAAAATGCGAGATTACGGGAATATGCCAAAGATTGACTGGCAGGATGACAAGCCGACACTGGTCAAGGTCAAGGCGCAGCTGATGCGCGAAGAACCGGTGATTTTGCAGTTACCGGACGGGTTCAGGCTGGATTTCGATGCACAGGCGTGCGGATGTGAAGGCGAACCTGATTTGTTGCTGGATTGTCAGCCACAGGGGGTTTTTGCGGCGCTTGCCGAGAACAACAATATGCCTGCCATGGCGGAGATTGGAGAACAGGCCAGGGAGACCGGGCAGATTGTCGACGTGGATATAGCCGGTCAGCGACTGATTCTGCATGACTGAAAGGTTCTCCAGCCCCGCTGGCAGAGCTGCTCGCCACACTCGGGATACAGGTTGGCGAAGTCAACGAAACCCTGCAGAGGAATGACTCATGAAGGTATTGATCCATCTGGCAGTACTGTTCTTTTCAATACCGGTATTCGCTGCAAATGAGGTGAAGGACGACCCGGCTTACCAGTACCAGCCTAACAGCTATTGTGGTGCCTGCCACCAGGAGCAGCTCAGGGATTACAGCCAGTCCATGATGGGAAAGACCCCGCATGACAAGGTATTTCAGCAGTTTTACCTGGGGCTGAATGCCAAGGGTGAAAAGGACGGCATGGGCTACAAGGGCTTTCACCCGGATGAGCCAGGTGATTGCGCGAACTGCCATACGCCGGATGTGGTGCTGAACGAAGGCCATGAAGTGGACCTGACCGAAGCTATCGACAAGGGTAGCCAGGGAATATCCTGCGATTTCTGCCATACCGTGGCAGACGTCAGGGTGATTCGTGATCCTGACACCGGCCGCTATACCACGGATATCAACCATGTCGTGACGCGGGCGCGCGGTGACACCAAACGTGGCCCCTATGACGATGCGGTTTCACCCGCGCACAAGACTGTAATGTCACCGATCCATCTCAAATCGGAATTCTGTGCCATGTGTCATTTGAACCAGGAGCACCTGTTGTCGATCAGTACCTATGCGGACTGGAAGGCGGCCTATGACAAGGGCGCTGTTACGCAGCAGTGCCAGGAATGCCACATGCCGACGGGTGGAAAAGATCGGCCTGTGGCCATCGGTGGCAAGGTTCGCAAGGCCGAGACAATCCGACGACACCTGTTCCACGGCGGGCACAGCAAGGACATGCTGGACAAGGCGGCCACACTGAAACTGGAAGCCGGTAAAAAGGATGGCGTGCTGGTGGTCGATGCCAGCGTGACAAACAGTGGCGCCGGCCACACCCTGCCGGGTGGTGCAACATTACGAAATATTATCCTGGTGGTGGATGCGCAGGATGCCGCAGGCAATCATTTGCAGCACCTGGGCGGAAAGCAGGAAAAACTGCCGCCCCTGGCTGGCGTCGGCAACACGGAACGTGACTTTGCCGGCCATCCCGGCAAAATGTTTGCCCGGCCGTTTGTCACCAAAACCGGTATGGTGCCCGCCGGTGGCTTCAATGCGGATCATGAGCTGTTCAATACCCGTATCCCGCCACGCGAAACCGACCACTCGACCTTCCACTTTACCCTGCCGGAAAAGGGTGCAATCAAGGTGACCGCCCGGCTCATCTATCGCTGGACCTATAAACCGATGGCTGACAAGAAAGGCTGGGATCTTGAGGATATCGAGATGACGCGGCAGTCCGTTGAGGTCGATTGAAGGATATTACCCGACATGTATGCTGGCCCAGGCATTAATATTCGGTTGACAATATATACGTAAAAACATATATTCAGTCGCATGAGTGGACAATGTGAAGTTGCGGCTAAAAAATCGGGCGGCGCCAGGATAGGGTTCTTTGAACGTTACCTGACGGTGTGGGTATTTCTGTGCATTGTTGCCGGTATTGCACTGGGCCATTTCTTCAGCGAGACCTTCCATGCCATCGGCAGACTGGAAATAGCAGAGGTCAACCTCCCGGTTGCAGTGCTGGTCTGGTTGATGATTATCCCCATGCTGCTCAAGGTCGATCTGCATGCACTCAAGGGTGTACGCGCACACTGGCGAGGCGTCAGCGTAACCCTGTTCGTCAACTGGGCTGTAAAACCGTTTTCCATGGCTTTGCTCGCCTGGTTATTCATCGGCGGGTTGTTCCGGACCTGGCTACCGGCAGAACAGATCGACAGTTACATCGCCGGGCTTATCATCCTGGCGGCCGCACCCTGTACGGCTATGGTGTTTGTGTGGAGCAACCTGTCGAACGGAGAGCCACACTTCACCCTGTCACAGGTAGCGCTCAACGACGTCATTATGATCTTTGCCTTTGCACCTGTTGTCGGGTTGTTGCTCGGCCTGTCAGCCATCACGGTGCCATGGGAAACGCTGCTGCTGTCGGTGCTGGTTTATATTGTCGTGCCGTTAGTGATTGCCAATGTCTGGCGAAACGCGTTGCTGAAAGGCGAGCACGGTTATCTGCGTTTGCAACGGGTACTTGACCGCATGCACCCGGTCTCGCTGCTGGCACTGCTAACCACCCTGGTACTGCTATTCGGATTCCAGGGTGATCAGATCATCGCCCAGCCATTGATTATTGCACTACTGGCAGTGCCGATCCTGATCCAGGTGTTTTTTAACGCCGGCCTCGCTTATCTGCTCAACCGTGCGGTGCGCTCACCACATTGTATTGCCGGGCCTTCCGCGCTGATCGGCGCCAGCAACTTCTTCGAGCTGGCCGTGGCCACCGCGATCTCCCTGTTCGGGTTCCAGTCCGGTGCAGCGCTCGCTACGGTGGTCGGTGTGCTTATCGAAGTGCCGGTGATGCTGATTGTCGTGGGCATCGTGAGTCGCACACAAGACTGGTATGAACGCCGCGATGGCGTCCCAGGCTATGAAGAATGTTGTCCGGTTGACTTGCACCTCCATGGCGAACATCGGGCCTGATACGATCCAATTACCCTGGTTGCCGGGAGAAGTCTGATGCTGGAATACGAGGTGACTGCACAACGTGTTGATACGCACGGCAGCCTGGCGCAATGCAAACAGGCGCAACTGGTTATTGATACCGATCTGGATGGACGTCCCGATGCGTTTAATCCGGCAGAGTTGCTACTGGCTGCTGTAGCGGCCTGTATCCTGAAAAATTTGGAACGTATCGCACCCATGATTCACTTTGACTATCGCGGTGTGACAGTGAAAGTGCACGGCGTACGTCAGGATTCGCCGCCAAAGATGATGCGCATCGAGTATGAAATTACAGTGGACAGCGACGAAAATGATCGCAAGCTGGAACTGATGCACGAAAATATTCGCAAGTACGGTACCGTCTACAATACGGTGGCGCCGGGAACTGAATTGAAAGGTATCCTGCGACGCAGCGCAAGTGTATGAATAGAAGGCCTTGCGAATGAATTGTCTGATGAAAGCCTGGAATGCGCATGAAAATGAATTGCGGGCCTGGCTCCGCCGTCGCCTGGGAAGTCAGACAGATGCCGAAGACATGCTGCAGGATCTGTTCCTCAAGGCCATGCGCCAGGACCAGCGCTTTTGCCAACTCGATAACGCACGCGCCTGGCTATTCCAGGTGGCGCGCAATGCCCTGGCTGACCGGTTGCGGCTGAGCCGCGAGCAGGTTGCATTACCGGAGGACCTTGCCAGTGACAGTGAGGAGCCGGTGGCCATCGCCAGCATGGCAGCTTGTCTGCCGCGCGCCCTCTCTGAGCTGAATGAAGAGGATCGCGATGCCCTGAGTCATTGTGATCTCGAAGGCATGAAACAAAAAGACTATGCAAATCAAAAGAATATCAGTCTTCCAGCGGTAAAATCACGCGTCCAGCGAGCCCGTCGGCGATTGCGCGCCCACCTCACCGAGGCCTGCCAGGTGCGCTTCGACGAGGCCGGCAAGGTGTGCTGCTTCGAACCGCGCTCGAAAAAAAGTAACTGATTCCGGACTCGCCCTGCATCCTTTTTCCGGTTCATTCGTCTCCCTGGGTAACGACGGAGACACACGATGCAAGCGATAGCCCTCAAAATGAAACACTGGCCCGGTCGGCAGCCACAGGTATTCCTTGTGTTGGCAGCGCTGGCATGGTTCGCACTGTACCAATCCCTGCTGCCCGCTTCGGAACTGCTGGTCAGCCTGTTGCCGGTAGCACGTGACAGCCATCTCGGCGGTGCGTTGCAATTTTTCTTTTATGACACGCCCAAGGTGCTGTTACTGCTGACGGGTGTTGTGTTCGTGATGGGCGTGATCCATACCTTCGTGTCTCCTGAACGGACGCGTGCGTTGTTGTCCGGCAGGCGTACCGGCGTAGGCAACATCATGGCTGCCGGGCTGGGCATTGTTACACCCTTCTGCTCCTGCTCGGCCGTGCCCCTGTTTATCGGCTTCCTGCAGGCCGGTGTCCCGCTCGGCGTGACCTTTTCCTTCCTGATCGCTGCACCCATGGTTAACGAGATTGCACTGGCACTGTTGTTTGGCCTGTTCGGGTGGAAAATCGCTGCCCTGTACATGGGACTGGGCCTGACAGTGGCTATCCTGTCCGGTCTGTTAATCGGGCGACTGGGGATGGAGCATCACCTGGAAGACTGGGTGCGCGAGCTGCAAAACAGCGAGACAGACGTGGCAACACCCGACACCCGTATGGAATGGTCCGAACGCATCGGTAGCGGTTTCAAACATGTACGCGAAATTGTCGGCAAGGTCTGGCTCTATATCGTCATGGGTGTCGCACTGGGTGCGGCCATTCATGGTTATGTGCCGGAAGATTTCATGGCCAGCATTATGGGGCGTGATGCCTGGTGGGCCGTACCGCTGGCGGTCGTGATCGGCGTACCCATGTACACCAATGCCGCCGGGGTTATCCCGGTCGTGCAGGCCTTGCTGGCCAAGGGTGCCGCGCTGGGTACCGTGCTGGCGTTCATGATGAGTGTGATTGCGTTGTCGGCCCCCGAAATGATTATTCTGCGCAAGGTGCTCAAGCCCCGGTTGATTGCCACCTTCGCAGCTGTCGTCTCCACCGGCATATTGTTGGTGGGCTATGTGTTCAATTTCGTACTGTAGATTTTTATAACCCGAACAGGAGAAAAACATGAGCCAGTCTGATGTACAAATTAAAGTCGGCGGCATCTGTTGTGGCAACAGCATTGTCCGTGCGCAAAAAGTCATCAAGGCATTTGATGAGGTAAAGGCCGTGCGTATTGATCTGGCGAATAACCTCGCACATATCGAAGGTAGCCCCGACCCCGAGGCGATTGTAGCCGCCCTGATCGGGGCAGGATTTCCGGCATCCTGTGAACCGGCCAGTTAGGCCCGGTTTACGATTTCAGTGACGTAAGGAGTAAGTGATGAAAACATTCAAAGTGCTTGGAAGCGGTTGTGCCAACTGCAAAACGACAGCGAAACTTATCGAGGATATCGCCCGCGACAAAGGTGCCGATGTCGTGGTGGAAAAAGTCGAGGATATCAAGGACATCATGGGCTACGGCGTGATGTCGACACCCGGTGTGGTTGTTGATGGCAAGGTTGTTCATGCGGGCGGAATTCCTGACAGACAAACAGTGGAGAGCTGGCTGCAATGAGCAGGGCTAAACTGGAACAGGCATTGAACGAGGCTCTTGATGATGAATACAAGGCCCGGGCTACCTACCGTAAAGTTATCGAAACCTGGGGTGAAATTCGGCCATTCGTGAATATCGTAGAGGCCGAGGAACGTCATATTCAGGCATTGTTACCCTTGTATGAACACTATGACATCCCGGTACCGGAAGACCCGTGGATGGATCAGATTGAGATACCTGCTTCGGAGACTGAAGCGTGTCAAATGGGTGTCGAGGCAGAAATTGAAAATGCCGAACTGTACAACCGTTTGCTGGATATGACGCAGGACTATGCCGATGTGCAATCAGTGTTTTTGCAATTGCAGCGTGCTTCACAGGAAAACCATCTGCCTGCTTTTCGTCGCTGCGCTGAGCGGGGTGGTGGCCGTGGTCATCAGGGTAAAGGTTGCCGGGGTGGCGCTGGCAGGCAGGGCTGCTAAAGTAATATACACTTTGCCAACTGCAATATAACAATCTGACTCATCACTGCATTAAGGAGACACCTTCCATGGAACACCGTTATAGTAAACGTGTCGATGCACAGCTGAATGTCCTGCTGTACAGTAATGGTGTGCCGGTGGCCGTCGGGAAGACCCGGAATATCTCGGCGAGTGGTGTCTTTGTGGAAACTATCTATCAGCAGCAACACGGAAACCGGTCTATGGATATTGAATTTCTGCCTGGAAATGGTGCCGGTACGGACAAGTACTATGTTAAAGGGATGATCGTGCACAGTGAGCCGGATGGCGTCGGGTTAATGATTGAGGATTTTGATCCCGATGAAAGATTTCAGCTGCAGACAGCACACACAACGTAAAACCGATTTCAGGATGCCTGTTGAATAATCGTAGTAAGCGCTTGATATACAGTCTGTTGCTTTTGTTCGCAATTGCGGGCGTGCTGGCATTGATTATGATCAAGGGCCCACTCGCGCCGGTGTCGGTGCAGACGGTGCGGCTGACGCAGGGGAATCTGCAACCTGCACTATTTGGCGTAGGCACCGTGGAAGCACGGCGGAGTTACACCATCGGCCCGACGCGAACTGGCAGGGTATTGCAACTGGACGTCGATCATGGCGACCGGGTCATCACCGGCCAACTGCTCGGCAAGATGGACCCGGTGGATCTGCCCGACAGGTTACAGAGCGCTCAAAAGAGTATCGAACGGAGTGAGCACCAGGTAGAGGCGGCCCAGTCACGGCTTGATGAGGCCAACAGCCGATCTGCACTGGCACGACGTGAGGCCAAACGCTACCGGGAACTGCTGGCAAAAAGCCAGATCAGTCACGAAGCGGCAGAGACGAAGGAGACGGATGCGAAGACGGCAGCGGATCAGGTGCGCGGTGCCCAGGCTGATCTGGAAGGGGCACGTCACGACTTGCAGCGCTTGCAGTCTGACCTGAAGGCACTGCAGGCGCAGATCGAGGAGCTGAAGCTGGTCAGTCCGGTAGAGGGCCTGGTGACCGCGCGTGAGGTGGAGCCCGGCTCCGTGATTGTAGCGGGTACAACAGTGTTGCGGTTGATCGAACCGGCCACGCTTTGGGTGCGCACCCGCATCGAACAGCGGGGCAGCGGGGACATCCGCAAAGGACAGTCAGCGGAAATCCTGTTGCGCAGTCAGCCGAAACAGCCTCTGAACGGAAGCGTGGCACGTGTTGAATTGATTGCCGATAGTCTCACCGAGGAGCGCTGGGTCGATGTAGCTTTCGATGAGATTCCTGAAGGTGTGGCCGTTGGTACATTGGCCAATGTGACGATCAATGCACCGGAGGTGCCGAATGCGTATTGGTTGCCTGCCGCGGCTTTACAGACGCACGAGCGACAGACGGGCGTCTGGTTGATTGTCAGTGGCAAGTCGCACTTTGCGCCCGTCAGAACCGGCAGTCGAACCCTGGACGGGAAAATACAGATACACACTGGCGTCACGCCGGAGGATCTTGTGGTGAGCTACTCGCCAAAGCCCTTGAGTGAGGACAAGCGGTTAAAAACCACCGACCATGATTAGCCTGGCTTACCGGGATATCTCAAACACCGTTGGTCGCTATGTGTTGACGGGCATCGGGCTGGGCCTGCTGATTGGCGTTACCTTGACCATGGCAGGCGTATTTCGTGGCATGGTGGATGATGGCCGCGCGTTGTTGCGCGCTGCCGATGCCGATATCTGGGTGGTGCAGCAGAATACGCTGGGCCCGTTTGCAGAACCTTCATCTCTGCCCGACGACATCTACCGGGGAATCCTGGCCATCGATGGCGTGACGCGCGCGACCAATGTGGCCTACCTCACATTGGAGGTAAGTCATGCCGGCCGCAGTGTGCGGGTGATGCTGGAGGGTATTGAGCCAGGCCAGAATCGACTGCAGCTGACGGCTGGAAGGCCGGTTACCCGTTCCCACTACGAATTGGTGGCTGACGAGCGCAGCGGTTTCCGGGTAGGCGACCTGATCCCTGTCCATCGTCATGTGTACCGGGTGGTGGGATTGACCCGGGGGATGCGTTCCCCTTCCGGTGACCCCATCCTTTTTCTGCCCCTGAAAGATGCCCAGGAAATCCAGTTTCTCAAGGACAACGATGCGTTGTTTCGTGACCGGCGCCTGCTGGAAGACAATCCCCGACTCAACCCGCCCGGCAACCCGGCGCTGCTCGGTGGCCTGGAAGACACACTGTTTTCCAACCACCGGGTCAATACTGTGCTGGTACAGCTTGCGCCCGGGGTAAATGCGCAGCAGGTGGCAACTGATATCGAACAGTGGCTGCGCCTGACCGCCTACCCGCGAGAAGAGATGGAACAGATCCTCATCGGCCAGTTGATTGCCATGGCCTCCAGGCAGATCGGGCTGTTCCTGGTAATCCTGACGGTGGTCAGTGCCGCCATTGTGGCCCTGACGGTCTACTCCATGACCCAGACCAAGCTGAAAGAGATTGCCGTACTTAAATTGATCGGAACACCCAATAGTCTGATATCACGCATGATCCTGCTGGAGGCCATTGGCCTGGGCCTGATCGGTTTTCTCACCGGCAAACTGGCCGTGACCTACTGGGCACCCCTGTTCCCGAAGCATGTCCTGTTGCTGACGGAGGATACCTTGCGTGCGCTGATCATAACTTTGGTCATCTGTATCCTCGCCAGCGTGGCGGGTATCCGTGCGGCACTGCGTATTCCACCCGGCTCGGCGATCGGTGGTTGACCATGACCGGGCCGGCCATACAGGTAGAGAATCTGAGCAAGACCTATGGCAAGGGCGCATCGGCTGTGCAGGCGCTGAAAGATGCCAGCATGTATGTACAGCCGGCAGAGGTGGTAGGGTTGCTCGGCCCCAGCGGTTCCGGCAAGACCACCCTGTTACAGTGCCTGGGCGCCATCATCGACCCCAGCGGCGGGCGCATCACGCTGGGGGGCGATACGCTTTTCGATAGCGGCTGGCAATACAGTGACCGGCGCACCCTGCGGCGGGACCGGATCGGCTTTATTTTCCAGCGCCCGTACCTGATCCCTTTTATGGATGCGACCGAGAACATTGCTATCCTGCCCATGTTGCAGGGGCAGACCAATCACCAGGCTTATGACCGGGCAAATGAACTGCTCGACATCCTGGACATCACCGATCGCGCTGCAGCACGGATCGAAGAACTTTCAGGCGGCGAACAGCAGCGGGTGGCCATAGCCCGTGCACTGGCCAACCGGCCCTCGATTATTCTGGCCGATGAGCCGACTGCGCCACTGGACAGCCACCGGGCCATGTCGGTCATGCAGTTGCTGCACGAAATGGCGGCAGAATCCAACACGGCGATTATTGTCGTGACGCATGACGAGAACATCATCCCGGTGTTCAAACGCCTCTACCGGCTGCGTGATGGTGTGTTGCACGAGGAAGCCGGGGAAGGGCGGCCGTTCAGTACCGGGACATGAAAATTACACTCGTTGGCACCGACAGAGATAAGCTGATTCGTATGAAAAAGCGCCTTCGCTGCGCGGCGAGGGGCCTGCGTATTGACGTAATCATCGAAGAAGACCGGGATGATTACAGGGCGCTGGACCTTGGCGCCCGGAATGGACCGATTGCGGTTGCCAGGTCGGATGACGGAAGATTGCATACCTTGATGAATGGGCTGGAGCAGGTTGAAGTGGTTCAGCAACGACTGGTACAGTGGTTTTCCGATGAAAGGGGGAGTAAGCAGGATGGATGAAGACTCCGGGCAGACAGACCCTGCCAACCGCAAGCATTCCCCGAAAAATATCGAGGAACTCCACCGTGAAGTAAAGAAATGGCGCAGTGAACACGACACGTGGCTGGAGGATGTTGAAAAGTGGCGACGTGAGGAAAGGTATCTCAAACTGCTGCTGTTCAGAATGGAGCGCGCCTTGCCCGACGAGGGCAGCTCGCTGGATGAACACGCCAGGCGTGTCAAAGATCATGTGCAACGCGTAGGCGCCTATGAAAAGCGATTGCAGGCGCTTATGAAAAAAGGCAATCCATACTCTGATATAGATGATACGCTACTGGAAGAACACCGGTTGCAGAAGAATCTGCATCTGCAAGAAAGAGAGCGGCATGCGTCATTTCGAAACTCCCATGAGGCTGCAATGTTTGAGCTGACCCGCCTTACCCGTGCACTGGAACAGGCAGAGCGGCAATAGACAGGACGCCTGTCACGGGAAATCATCGTAGGGCGGTTCGTCTTCAAGCCCCATCTTTTTTCTTTTCGCGACGGCAAGCGAGGCCAGCCAGGCGCCGGCAACCAGTCCCAGGCAGCGCAGGAGATTGACGACCAACGGGCTGAGTTCATAGGGTAGTGGCAACTTTCCACCGTACTCAACGATCAATCTCTCATCCACATGGCCCGGGACAAAGAACAGGATGATGCCAGCCGAGATCACGACAGCGGCCCATGATAACGTGTTGCTGCGGGTCAACGCGCAAACAAGGCGAAACAGTATGGCACCCAGTACTGCGCTCAACAGTATTTCTATACTCAGTATCTTAAGCATCTAACGCTCCTTGCAAGTCAGTACATTTATAACGTGATATTATTACCTGGGCTACTACTATTGAGCATCAGGGTTTCCATTCGCTAACGGGTAAGCGTGTGCGGGCTCTGCGACTGCCATGCAGGTAGTGGAGCCCCAGCAGGACCAGTAAGATACCAAAGGCGATGCGTAACCCCTGTTCCGGCAAGGCCAGTGCAATTCTGCTACCGAGCCAGGCGCCGATAATGGCACCGAATGCCAGGGACGGAACCAGGCTCATCCACACATTGCCAAGGCGCCAGTTTTCCCAACTGCCGGTCAACACAGCGGGCAATCGGGCCAGTAGTGAGCAACCCTGCGCCAGCTGTTGCGGCATGCCCAGGCCAAATACGAACAGCGGTGCCAGTACCGGGCCACCACTAATGCCGATGACGCCGGCCACCAGTCCTTCGATAATGCCTACCGCCAACAGGTAGGGCAGTTGCAGATTTTCCGGCACCAGCGCACTGGTTGTGATCAGGTCACGAAAGATAACCAGTAGTCCGCCCAGCATGACCACGACGCCAAAGCCGGCCTTGAGGCGTGCCGCTGGCCAGTTTTCCGACCAGGCAGCCGCCAGCGGGGTAACCAGCAATGCAGGTACGGCAACCCACAGTATCACTCGCAGATCGAACATCCCGTGGCGGGCATAGACCAGCCCGGCCATGGAGGCTGTGAACAGGCTGACGAACAGTGCGGTGCCGCGTGCATTGACAGGACTTAACCCGGCCCAGCCCATCAGCATCGGGATAACCAGTGTACCGCCTCCCAGGCTAACCAGTCCGCCACCCATACCGGCGGTCAGGCCAATGATAAGGCCTTTTATATGCTGGTTTGACTGAATGGAGGTCATGTTATTACTGGTCTCAGGGTTTTGTTTTATCGCGGTTACCAACGGTTTTCAGTACATACATGCTGGCCAGGTATGATTCCTTTACCACTATCAGGTGGTTATTCCCTCCCGCCGCAACACGCGGTAGGTCAGCATTTTCAGCACATCGTTGAACACAAACCACGACAGGGCATAAACCCACATCAACATGGCATATTTCCAGCCGATGGGTGTAATCAGAAAACCATAGACGGCAATCAGGGTGCCAAGGATACGGGTAGAGAACGTGGCCCCGAAAAGCAGCCAGGACGGGTAAGGTTTTTTCCAGAACCAGTCGTCGATGCGGGTGTTATAGATCGTACCGTGACCGGCAATCACCAACTTGGCAAAAAACATCGACTGGATCATTTCTGTCGAGAAATTTAGTTGCATGAGGATGTAGAACAGGAGAAATGACGAGAGTACACCTCCGATCCCCAGTACGCTTGAGACAGTCAGTATCTCCGGCATGTTCCAGCGCACCGGCTTGCTGGACACTTTGGTGTTGTCGTAAGCGATGGCAAGGATGGGGATATCATTCAGTAATGCGAGAACGATAATCATCAGTGCAGTGATAGGATAAAAATTAAATACCACAATCGCCAGTGTCATGAACAGAATGATGCGAATGGTCTCGGCGATACGAAAGATGGTATAGCTCTTCATGCGTTCGAATGTGATGCGCGCCTGCTTCACCGCTTCGTTAATGACGCCCAGGCCGGGTGCGGTAAGGATAATGTCCGCTGCTGCGCGCGCTGCATCGGTGGCGTTTGAAACAGCAAAGCCACAGTCGGCCTTTTTCAGTGCCGGGGCGTCATTGACGCCGTCGCCTGTCATGGCAACGATGTGACCACCTTTCTGCAAAGTGTCGACAATTCGATATTTGTCTTCCGGCACTACCTCGGCAAAGATGTCCACTTCCTCGATCATTTCGATGATGGCGGATTCGTGGGTGTGCAGGAACTCGCGCTCCAGCAGGCGGGTATCGTAGAGCGTTTCCACTCCCGCCATCACCTTGCTGGCAAAACGTCTGGCTTCCTTAAGCGACACATCTCCTTTGAGGTTGTGATAAATCTCGGTCGTCAGCACCTCAACCAGAGTCAGCAGCTCGTTGCTGGCAGCACCCGACAGTTGCGCCGAACGGATAGTGCGTTGCTCAAGGTTCAACAGACGCCCGATCTCTTTGGCGATGGCCAGGTTGTCACCGGTTACCATCTTCACCTTGACGCCGTTGTTCTGCATCTCGGCGATGACGTGCACGGAATCCTCGCGTGGTGGGTCATACATCGGGATCAGGCCCAACAGTTCCAGTGGGGTGTCTTTGTATTGGCGGCCTACGGCCAGTGTGCGATAACCCTTGGTCGCGAGTTGCTCCACCGTTTGATTGATTTCGCGGGTCTCGTCATCGGAAAGCTGTGCCAGTTCCAGTAGCACCTGGGCCGCACCTTTCATGGCAATGTATCGCTCATCGCCGTTTTCAATCTGTGCTTCCGTACGCTTGCGTACGGGGTCAAAGGGTGTGAACTGCACCTGGTGGCAGGCACGCCAGTCCAGGTCGGGGAAATGTTCATCGATGTACTGAAAGATGGGCAGTTCAATGGGGTCGTTATTCTCGATCCGGGAGGCCAGTGCCGCCACCAGGAACAGGTCACGTTCCTGAAAGCCTTCACGCACTACCGGTTCGGCGACCTGCATCTCGTTCCTGGTGAGCGTGCCGGTCTTGTCGGAGCAGAACACATCCACTCCCGCCAACTCCTCAATCGCTGCAAGACGGCTGACGATGGCCTGGCGCCGCGCCAGGTTCAGGGCGCCTACTGCCATGGTGACTGAAAGCACCGCCGGTAACGCGACCGGGATGGAGGCTATGGTCAACACCAGGGCGAAGCGAAGGATCTCCAGGAAGTTTTCATCGCGGAACAGCGCAACCATGATGATCAATACCACCATGACAGCGGTGATCAGGATGAGAAAATCGCCGATACGAATTACCATTTTCTGGAAGTGGCTGCGCTCCTCCAGCGATGCCTTGGCCACCAGGGCCACCACGGTATGGAAGTTGGTGTTGTTGCCAGTGTTCACTACGACTGCCAGCATTTCGCCTTGCCTGACGATGGTGCTGGCATAGGCCGTCTCACTGGCCTTTTTGCTCACTGGCAGGGATTCACCGGTCAGTGCCGACTGGTCGATGAGCAGGTAGTCACCTGAGAGTAACTGCACATCTGCGGGCACGATGTTGCCGATCTTGAGCTTGATGATGTCGCCAGGTACCAGTTCCCGGGACGGAATGGTCTTGAATTTCCCATCGCGTAACACGGTGATCTCGTGGGAGAGGCTTTGCTTCAGTGTCTTGAGCGCGTTAAGAGCCCGGTGCTCCTGGAAAAAATCCAGGAAAGCATTCACCAGCAACATAATCATGATGATGATGAAATCTTCCCATTTTTGCACCAGGGCAGAGAGGACCGCGGCAATCTCGATCATCCATGGAATCGGCCCCCAGAAGCGGCGAAAAATCCGGTGCCAGAGCGATTCTTCCCTTTCCTCGATTTCGTTATAGCCATACTGTTCGATGCGCCGGGTTGCTTCGGCGTCAGAAAGGCCCTGATCGGCCTTGACTTCAAAGGCTCTCAGCGTTTCAGCTATCGGTTGTTGAGCGTAGCTATCAGTATTCTGTGGCATGGTCGCTTTCCGGGTCGAGAGGGTTACTAAAACCCGACAGTACGACTCTATCCGGATCGCCCGGGCCGGGATGCAACCCAGGTGACAGTCTGACTACGCGCGAGAATAAAGGTAATATCGTGTATGCATTGACGGAAGGCCAGGCTGCGCCGGCAATATGCTCTTTTGTCATTTGCGTATATGGACTGAATTCAATCAACGATATTATTCCAGATCCCATTGATTGGGCCTCCCGGTTAGATTCAGCTTACACAACTTGAAACTTTGACAGATATTAGCCTGTCACACTGATAAATCCGGGAGTTTGTGCTAGGTTTAACCACACAATTCGTTATTAACAACGAGGGCTTGACAGGCAGGGCTATGAAATCGGTTTTCCGGACATTGCTGAATGTGCTATTGGTGGTGAGCCTGGCCACCACGCCGGTTGCTGTGGCACTTGCGACAGTACAGGCCGGAAGTCAGCTGTCAGTTATCAGTGGCGACAGTATGGCGCCATGTCCTCACGCCATGCAGGAACGAGCGCCTGCAGTTAGCCAAAAGGCGTCACCCGAAAAAGTATCCTGCACCTGTCGTGTTGACGATTGCAGTTCGATGGATAGCGACAGCTGTCACCATTTCACAGCTTTTTCACTCATTGCCTTGCTGACAGGCGCTGTGAAGTTTCCTGCCATGGGCAAGGAGCACATGAAAGCCGTCCTGCAGGATCGCCATACTGGTTTGAACATCACTCCCGAGTCACCCCCGCCTATCGTGTAATTCCCTTCAGACGGTTGCTTGCCGTCACTTGTGTGGCCGATCTTTTTCAGCGCCACTACCCGGCACCCGGGTTTCAGCCGATTATTTTCATGGAGCCCCGGGCGGCCTGTTATAAAAACCTTGACCTGTGTCCAAGGTGCAGGTTGTAAAGTCGATTCACCAGTCATGATGAATTCAGTAATCAAGGAGGTTAGCCATGAAGCACTTGATCCGATTATTCGTTGCCACCCTGGCAGTTACAACAGGGATGGTTTTGGCTGCACCAACAGTGTATATCCCGCTGGGGTCAGGCAACAGGGTTATTGCCGTTGATGCCGCCAGCGGAAAAATAACCGCCACCTTTACCGGCGTCGAAAATCCACACGGACTGGTGGCGACCCCGGATGGAGAATACCTGGTAGCAGGAAGTCTGAGTGAAACACCGCTTGCCGCGGGCCAGTCCGCCGACACGCCCAACAGTAAGCTGGCTCTCATTCACCCGGCCCACGGGCACGTGATGCTGACCATTCCTGTGTCCGGATGGACGCACCACGAGGCGATTACACCGGACGGTCGCTACGTCATTTCCACTCACCCGACGCGTGGTGGTATTAGCGTGGTGGATATGCAGAGTAACCAGGTCATCAAAACCGTCAGCACGGGTCCTGCACCAAACTACGCCGTGGTTACGCCGGACGGTAAACGGACCTTTGTGACGAACAGCGGCAATGGAACCATTAGCGAGATAGATACCGCTACATGGGCGGTAACTCGTACGCTTGAAGGAGGCCCCGGGCCGACGCATATGGTGTTATCCGGGGACGGAAGTCGATTATTTGTGACTAATCCACGTGCTGGGAAGATTTCCGCCGTTTCCATCAAAACGGGCAAGGTGGTTGATAGCTGGCAGGTTGGAAATAACCTGCATGGCCTGGATATCGGTGACGATGGAAAGACACTGTTTGTCAGCAGCAAGCAGGGTGACAAGCTGATTGCCCTGGATTCCGAGACCGGGAAGGTGATCCGTGAGACCAGCCTTTCACCGGCGCCCTACCACCTGAATACGATTCATGGAACCGGCAAGCTCTATGTCTCCAGTCGCAGCGAACCAAAGATCTGGGTTGTGGAGCAGGATTCGTTGAAAGTACTGGGCGAGATTGCCCTCCCAGCCGGGGAAGGCCATCAAATGGCAATTGTGAAATAAGCGGAGAGGTTATGTACACACTGACTGTAACGGACCTGGCAAATCGCAGCGGCGCTACGCCTCATGCGGTGCGTTACTACACCCGTATGGGCCTGCTGCGACCGAAGCGAAACCCGGATAACGGTTACCGCCTGTATCAATATCGTGAAGTGGGCTGGCTACGCTTTATTCGGCAGGCAAAGCGCCTGGGCTATACACTGAATGAGATTCGGGAAATCATGCATGACTCCGACCAGGGGAAATCACCCTGCCCACGCGTGCGTGAAATATTGAACCAGCGTATCGATGAAAATCGCCGGCAGCTGGAGGAACTCATGGCATTACAGACCCGAATGGAACAGGCGCTCGATCAGTGGGAAAACATGCCTGATGGCATCCCGGACGGTAATTCTGTCTGTCACCTGATCGAATCGTTTGCCGGAAATGAAAATGAGTCGCCCGGAAACAAACATTGAGTTGTACCTGACCTGAATGATCAATTGACCTCAACACAGGAGATAAAAATGGACGTAATGATAATCGCATCCAGAGACTGCACCCATTACAGGAACCTGGCGCGTGAACTGGACGACCTTGGTGTGGACTACAAGGTGTTTTATGTCGAGGACGAGCCGGAACTGGTGGAGAAATACAAGATCCGGCATTCACCGAACCTGGTCGTGGATGGTGAAGTCAGGTTTCGTGAGTTGCCAACCGAACATGAATTAAGGGAGTGCCTGAAGCCCGGTTAGCCGTATCGGGCCTGGCTATTTCAATATGATGGGATGTTTTTCCGGAAAATAAAAAAAGGAATCACCATGTCAGAGCATGCAAACAAGTCAACAAGTAGCGGAAATCCACAGACTGATCCTGTCTGTGGCATGACAGTTACAGAAGAAACAGAGCACCGGTATATCCACGAGGGCAAGGTGTACCTGTTTTGCAGTGACTCGTGCCGTGTGAAGTTTACGGCCAGGCCGGAGATGTACCTGCACCCGGAAAAGCCGGCGAATGATGAAGAAAACCAGCCCGGTGGCTACTGTGTAGATAACAGCTGTGATATCGATACATCACTTTACACCTGTCCCATGCACCCGGAGGTACAGCAGACCGGCCCCGGCTCCTGTCCAAAATGCGGCATGGCGCTGGAGCCGTTGACAGTACCGGTGATGGCTACAAAAACCGAGTACACCTGTCCCATGCACCCGGAAATTATCCAGGACCACCCCGGCAGTTGCCCGAAGTGCGGTATGGCGCTGGAGCCAAGAAGCGTGGAGGTTGAAGAAGACACCAGCGAGCTGGACTATATGACCCGGCGCTTCCGGGTGAGTACGTTACTGGCCATCCCGGTATTCTTTAGCGCCATGGCGGCGGAGTTCTGGCCAGATACAGTGGCGGAAATCGTCAGTCCACATACCCGACAGTGGCTTGAGCTGATACTGGCGACACCGGTGGTATTGTGGGGCGGCTGGCCATTTTTCGTGCGCTGCTGGCAGTCTATCATCAACCGCAGCCTCAACATGTTCACCCTGATTGGCATCGGTGTTGGGGTGGCCTGGATCTATAGTGTGGCCGGAACAGTATTCCCGGGCATATTCCCGCCATCGGTGTTCAATGAATCCGGCGTGGTGCCGGTCTACTTCGAGGCGGCTGCTGTGATTACCGCCCTGGTGCTGCTGGGCCAGGTCATGGAATTACGCGCCCGTAGCCAGACCAATACCGCCATCAAAATGTTGCTGGGCCTGGCGCCGAAAACAGCACGTATTGTTCGCGCAGATGGCTCTGAAGAAGATATCCCGATGGAGCAGGTAAAAGTGGGTGACATTCTGAGAGTGCGTCCCGGTGAAAAGATTCCCGTCGATGGCACGGTGCAGGATGGTCTGAGTAACGTGGACGAATCCATGGTTACCGGTGAACCTCTCCCGGTCGAGAAAGCACCGGGCGACAAGCTGATCGGTGCAACAGTCAATGGTACCGGCAGCTTGTTGATGCGTGCCGAGAAGGTAGGTTCAGATACGTTGCTTGCACAGATCGTCAAGATGGTGGCTGAAGCGCAGCGTTCCCGTGCACCCATCCAGAAACTCGCCGATATCGTTGCCGCGTACTTTGTGCCGGCGGTGGTACTGATTTCTATTCTCACCTTTTTTGTCTGGTGGAACTGGGGTCCGGAACCGGCGCTGGCCAATGCTGTGATCAATGCGGTTGCCGTGTTGATCATTGCCTGTCCGTGCGCACTGGGACTGGCTACACCCATGTCAATTATGGTGGGTACCGGCAAGGGCGCGATGATGGGTGTATTGATCAAAAACGCCGAGGCGCTGGAAGTCATGCGCAAGGTGGACACCCTGGTGGTCGACAAGACCGGTACGCTGACCGAGGGTAAGCCACAACTGGTGTCGGTTGTTGCGGTCGATGGTTACAAGGAGCACGACATTCTGCGCCTGAGCGCCAGTCTTGAGCGCGCCAGCGAGCATCCCCTGGCAGAAGCGATTGTGCGTGGTGCTGAAGAAAAAGAAGGTGTCTCTCTCTCTTCGACCGAGGATTTCGAATCCTTCACCGGTAAGGGGGTTGTCGGGAAGGTGGATGGCCAAACTGTGGCACTGGGGAACCTGAAATTGCTGGAAAGCCTGTCCATCGACCCGGGTGAGTTGCCGCAACTGGCTGAAAAAGGCCGGACAGAAGGTCAGACGGTCATGCTGGTTGCAATAGAAGGTAAAGCCGCCGGGTTGATTGGCGTAGCGGACCCGATCAAGGCATCTACACCGGAAGCCATTGAGGACCTTCACAAGGAGGGTCTCAGCATTGTGATGCTGACCGGTGACAGCCGAACCACCGCACAGGCCGTTGCCGGCAAGTTGAATATTGACCAGGTAGAGGCTGAGGTATTGCCGGATCAGAAAGCAGCCATTGTGAAGAAACTCCAGGATGAAGGTCGCATCGTCGCCATGGCCGGTGACGGTATCAATGATGCTCCCGCACTGGCCCAGGCACATGTCGGTATCGCCATGGGTACCGGTACGGATGTGGCAATGGAAAGTGCCGGCGTCACCCTGGTAAAAGGTGACCTGCGCGGTATCGTTCGGGCGCGTCGCCTGAGCCGTATGGTGATGCGCAATATCAAGCAGAACCTGTTCTTTGCCTTTGTCTATAACTCGCTCGGTGTCCCGATTGCTGCCGGCGTACTCTACCCGGTATTCGGCATCCTGCTGTCACCCATGATTGCAGCGGTTGCAATGAGTTTCAGCTCGGTATCAGTCATCAGCAATGCCTTGCGCCTGCGTAATGCACGCATCTGATAAAGGAGAAATTTATGGACTTTCGAAAAGTAACGGCTATCTTCCGACCTGAGCGCCTCGAGGCGGTGGAAGAAAAACTGCGCAGCATGGGTGTACCTGGTGTCAGTGTCACCAAGGTCAAGGGCTACGGTGAATATGCCAATTTCTATGAACCGGACTGGATGTGTGAGCATGTTCGTATCGAGGTGTTTATCGGGAAAGGCAAGGCAGAAGAGATTGCCGAAGCCATCGTAGAGGCCGCTCACACGGGTCTGGACGGTGATGGGATCGTTGCTGTTTTGCCCGTTGAGTCTGTTTATCATATTCGCCGAAAAGAGAAGTGTAACCACGAAGTATGTGAATAACCTTGATGGAGGTGACAGCATGCTGCTCTCAGGAAGAAAATTCGATTCATTACAGGATCCCAGCCCGGGTACCAGGCAGTGCGACAGTCGCGGGTTGATTGGCGCAGATATCGTTTCAACAGTGCTCAGGGATTACCAGGGTGAAATAGCTGTCAGACTCTGGGATAACACGCTTGTGCAAGGGAAGTCCGGTGCGCCCTGTACTATAGTTTTCAGGGAGCCTGGAGCATTACGTGAGTTGATACTTCATCGCAATCTTTTACGTCTTGTCGACGCCTACCTGGCTGGTGCAATTGATGTGGAAGGTGACATTGTATCCCTGTTTGAGCTTGAGGACAGCCTGAAAAAGCTGGACCTGTCCCTGCTTACACGCTTGCACCTGGTGCGACAGGTACTACGTCTGCCAGGGCTAAGGCGCTGCATAGGGTCTACACGACTCCGGCGGGCAAAACTGACGGCGCACCGGAACAGCCGATCCAGTATTGCCCACCATTACGATGTCGGCAATGATTTCTATGCGTTATGGCTTGACCCTGAGATGGTGTATTCCTGTGCCTACTATCGCAGTAACAGTCAGCCGCTGGCCGAGGCGCAGCGGGATAAACTGGATTATCTATGCAGAAAACTGCGCCTGAAACCGGGCCAGACACTACTGGATATTGGCTGTGGCTGGGGTGCCCTGGCACTGTGGGCTGCCCGCCACTACGGGGTAAAGGTGCACGGTATCACGCTCAGCGAGGCCCAGCTTGAACTGGCACAGACGAGAGTGCATGACAGTGGTCTGGAAGGGCAGGTGCATATTGAATTACTGGATTACCGCAAACTTCCGGATGACAGGCAATATGACCGCGTCGTAAGTGTGGGCATGTTTGAACATGTAGGGATAAAAAATTTACCGACTTATTTCAGTACCGTGCGACGGGTACTTAAACCCGACGGCCTGTTTCTGAATCACGGCATCACCAGCGAGACTGGCTGGAAGCGTACGCCGATGACCCGCTTCATGAACCGTTATATTTTTCCTGATGGCGAACTGGCACGTATCAGTGATGTGACTGACGCTATGGAGCAGGCCGGTTTTGAACCGCTTGACGTTGAATGTCTGCGGCGACATTACGCGCTTACATTACGCCACTGGGTTGACAGGCTTGAGGGAAAGCGTGACGAGGCAATCGCCTGCTCAAGTGAGGTAACGTACCGTTTGTGGCGCCTGTATATGGCGGGTTGTGCCTGGTATTTTGACGAAGGAAGCATCAGCCTGCACCAGGTGCTGGCCGGCCACCGGCATCAGCCGCAACCTGTACCGCTGCGACGTGATGACCTGTACAACTGAACCTGTATTCATACACCCGGACCGGGTGCAGGAGATGAGGCATGAAAAACAGAATCTCGATATATGCAGTTGGTAACGCTACCAGTCTGTTTCTGGCGATTACGTTTGTATTGTGTGTTGGTTTTGATTTGCTTTTTCCGGGATACGCGATGTATACAGTCTGGCAGGATCTCCTTCCAGGCTTTGAGTGGCTGAGTGTAAAAAGCTTCTTTATCGGGCTGGTGGAAGCCTGGGCATATGGCTGGTATTTCGCATTGATCTGGGTGCCGATCTATAACGTGACGGCCTCGCGTAAGCGTAGCCCTGACATAACATAGACAGGAACTTTTTGCCTGTATACCACTCGAATCAGTCGCCTGCCAGCGGTCGTTGCAGGTGGTATTGATACATTCGCCATATATGCCAAAGGAGAGAGAATGAACCCGGTAAGGCAACTGGAAGAAGCTGGCCAGTCAGTATGGCTGGACTATATTCGCCGCAGTCTGCTGGCTAATGGTGGACTCAAACGGCTGATCGAGGACGATGGTGTAAAGGGAATGACGTCTAATCCCGCTATTTTCGAGAAAGCCATTGCCGGAAGTGATGATTACATCGAGGTGATACGGGAACTGGCAGAACAGGAGGGCAGTGATGCCGAGTCTGTTTACAAGCGAATCGCTGTTGATGATATCCGGTCCGCCGCCGATATCCTGCATCCGGTCTATCGCGCCAGTACGGGCAGAGACGGGTATGTGAGTCTTGAGGTTTCACCACGGTTGGCCCATGACACGGCGGGTACGATTCAGGCGGCGCGCTATTTGTGGCGTACGGTTGACCGTGAGAACCTGATGATAAAGGTTCCGGCTACCGAAGCGGGTATGCCTGCCGTAGAGACCCTGCTTGAGGAAGGGATCAACGTCAATGTCACGCTGCTTTTTTCGCGCAAGGTTCATGCGCGGGTGGTTGAAGCCTACCTGCGCGGTCTGGAGCGTCTGGACAAGGCCGGTGGTGATTTATCCAGGGTAGCCAGTGTGGCCAGCCTGTTTGTCAGTCGGGTAGACAGTGCAGTAGACCGGCTGCTGGATGAGAAGCTCGAAACCGCTACATCCGGGGAAGTTACAGCACGTTTGCAGGCGCTCAAGGGAAAGACGGCCGTCGGCAATGCCAAACTTGCCTACCAGCAATACAGGGCCCTGTTCAGTGGCGAGCGCTGGGAAGCCCTTGTCGCACGAGGCGCTCGCAGTCAGCGCCTGTTGTGGGCCAGTACCGGCACAAAGAACCCGGCCTATAGTGATGTACTCTATATTGAGTCCCTGATTGGACCGGAAACCGTCAATACGGTACCACCGGCTACACTGGATGCATTTCGTGACCATGGCTCGGTACGGGCGCAGCTGGAAGAGCACCTGGAGCAGGCAAAAGCAGACCTGGCGACACTGGAAGAGGAAGGTATCTCACTGGATGACGTTACCGATGCGCTGTTGACGGAAGGTCTGTACAAATTTGTCCTTGCCTACGAAAAATTACTCGATGCAGTGGCGCATGCACTGCAAGATGCCCGCGCATAAAATGCGGTTTCACGGGCAATCAAAGTACTGAACCGTCGGTCATAAAGCGAGTGGTGCGCGGCGGATTTTGCGGTCACCAGGAAAATAAAAAATAATGCCATCGAGAGTAATGCATCATGCCAGACACTGAAATACAGACCGATACACTTCCGGCGCCATCCTGCATTATGGTGATATTCGGCGCAGCCGGAGATCTGGCCAAGCGTAAACTGTTTCCTGCGCTTTATTATTTATCCCTGGCAAACCAGCTGCCGGAAAAATTTGCCATCCTGGGCGTCAGTCGCGAAGACTTCAGCAGCGAAACGTACCGTGAGCTGATGAATCGCGAAAGTCGCGCGCACCTCGATGGCGACTATTCACAGGATGTCTGGAACCGACTGGTCAAGTGTTGTCACTACTTGCAAGGTGATTTCCGGGATCCGGCGGCTTACCAGGCGCTGGCGAAGAAGCTGTGTGAGCTGGACGATCAGTGCAAAACGCCAGGCAATTACCTGTTTTACATGGCAACGCCACCGACCTTCTTTGGCGATATTGCCGGGCATATTGCCGGTGCAGGCCTGGCTGCCGAGCAAGACGGTCACTGGCGCCGCCTGGTCATCGAAAAACCCTTTGGTCGTGACCTGCAATCCGCGCGTGTACTGAATCGCAGGCTGCTGGAGGTATTTGATGAGCGCCAGCTGTACCGGATTGATCATTATCTCGGCAAGGAGACTGTACAGAACTTCCTTACGTTCCGTTTTGCCAACGGGGTTATCGAACCCATCTGGAACCGTCGTTATATCGATCATGTGCAAATCACCGTTGCTGAACCGCTGGGCGTTGAAAATCGCGCCAGTTATTACGAAGGCGCCGGCGCGCTGCGGGACATGATCCCCAATCATTTGCTGGCCGTGCTTTCCATTATTGCTATGGAACCCCCCATATCCTTCGATGCCGATGAAATCCGCAATGAGCAGGCCAAGGTGTTGCGTGCTATTCAGCCGCTGACACCAGAAGAGGTGCTGACCCATACCGTACGCGGCCAATACGATACCGGTGTCATGCCCGACGGCAAGCGTGTGCCGGCCTATCGCCAGGAACCGGGTGTTGCGCCGGATTCCGAGACCGAAACCTTTGTTGCGTTGAGTCTTATGATCGACAGCTGGCGCTGGGCCGGTGTGCCGTTCTATCTGCGTACGGGCAAGCGCCTGCCCGGTCGTTTCACCGAGGTCATGATCCAGTACAGGCATGCGCCGAATGCCGCGTTCAAACGTTCTGTTCTGAAAGACAGACAGGTTGAGCCCAATGTCATGGTATTGCGCATACAACCCAGTGAAGGGATCAGCCTGGGAATTAATGCCAAGGTACCTGGCCAGGCACTCCGGTTGAGTCCGGTGGAAATGGATTTCAGCTACGATGATTACTTTGGACATGAGCCCAGTACCGGCTATGAGACACTGATTTATGATTGCATGCAGGGCGATCCCACCTTGTTCAAGCGCGCGGATATTATCGAAACCTCCTGGCAGCTGATGGAGCCGATACTCGATGTATGGAGCGCGTTGCCGCCGCGCGATTTCCCGAACTATGCCGCCGGAGAATGGGGGCCATCCGCAGCCGATGAGTTACTGCAGCGCGAAGGGCGTTCGTGGCGCGTCTGTTCGGCAGGCGATTGCGGGCGTAAAACGGCCGGTCGTTAATTTTAACAGCTGATCATTGTCCCTATGCGCTGATATCGCCGGTCAGCGACAGTTGTCATTTTTACCGGCCAGGCGTTGATCGGCTTCGCTGCGGTAATGAGCCAGTTTTCGATGATACTATTCAGACGCAAGGAGATTACTTAATGATAGATATTGCACATATACATCCCATGCTGGTTCATTTCCCGATCGTTTTGTTCCTGGCAGCGATTGCGATTGATTTTTTTGTACTGGTAAGAAAAGGTGATCTTGCATCGAGAGATTGCCTTCCCACGGCTGGTCTGAGTGCACTGGTACTGGCCGCCCTGGCGGCGATAGTGGCTGCAACCTTTGGTGATATCGCACTGGATAAAGCCGTAGACCTCGGCTTTGACAAGGCGCCACTGGAACAGCATGAGGAGCTTGGCCTTACAACACTGTGGATATTGATTGGCCTTGCAGTATGGCAAGTGTTTTCACGCTGGCGTGGTATGCGGTTGGCTGCGACCACAGGCTGGGTGTTCTTCGCCATTTCCCTGGTGGGAACCGGGACCCTTCTGACGGCGGCCTATTTTGGTGGTGAACTGGTGTATAACCTTGGGGTTAATGTGGCGCCTGTTCACCCGTGAAGCGCGCGGCTGACAATGTTGATCCGGTGATTGCCCTGTAGTGCGCCATCGACCTCGTCGGTTTCGATGGTAAAGTGTATTGATTCACCGGTAGCGAGCCCCTCAACCGGCAAGGTGGTTCTGTGCATGCCAAGACCGGCCTGTGTTGTGTGCAACGTCCCGGTCGTGCCTGTGTTACCGATCTGAAAGCGAATCGTGGCGGGCTGTGGCAGACACAAGCACAGCGACTCACCGAGTAGCATGGATTCAACAGGTGCCCCGGGTGACCAAACCGCAAGATCGACTTTCGGGCGCCGGCCAGCATAGCGGCGCCATACCGTATCGATCCTGTCTACCGGATGACCGGCTGCGCGGGAATATGCCAGCTTGATAAATTCTGCATGAGCCCACACAAGCGGCATGGCTGACCCTGTCGCACGACCGGGGTACAGCCGGTGTTTGGGAACAGGTTCACTGTCCCAGACCTGTTCCGGCAGCATCCCGCCAAGTCCTGTCATCGCAGCCATGGCGCCCAGGTATGGCAAGGGGTCGTTACCGGCCAGCAACTCGTAGTGGCCGCGTTCTCCGGTAAGCAACGGCCAGGGGCGACCGTGACCGGTGCCATCAAATGCAGACCCATCACGGTGTTCACCGTAACCGTCGCCATTGTAGCGATACCAGGCCGGACCGTTCGGTGTCTCCACCCTGAGCAGGGCATCGATAACCCGGACACTGTCAGTGACTAACGGATCGTCTGCACGCCGCAGCCCGAAACGTACCAGTTGCAGGAAGTCTGTGCTGATCTGTTCTGCTGCGGACAGCCCGGGATCCTGTAACCGGTTCTTGATCGGTAACTGCTCACTTAGCGCTTCTTCATCCATAATGACTTTCGGCGGGGCAGTGCGAATGTAATAGCCGTTAACGCCGTGTTGTCGCGCCAGCGCAGTGTTGTATACAGCGGTCCAGGACTCGATCCGGCTGTTCCAGAAGTCAGCAATGGCCAACGCCGTTTCCCTGTCCGGATCGTCCAGAAAGTCCGCGCCGCTGACCAGTGCGGCGATACAGATCGCCAGGGTGAAGGTATTGACGCCGGCATTTTCCTCCCAGCGATCCTGGTCGGTGGCAGGGCCATTATGTGCAATAAACATCAGCGCGCGGCAGACCATGTCACCGACCTCGATGCCGTCCAGGGCACCGCGCGCGGCCAGTTCTGCCGCCAGCAACACCGGGAAGGCGATCTCATCGAGTTGGGTGCCTTGCCAGAAAGGTTTCCCTCCCAGCCACTGGTTCTGGTACCAGTGGCCGTCTTCAAGCTGGGTGGCAATGAGATAGCGCAGGATTTCACGCGCCTTGTCATCGGCGCCCAGTACCAACAGTGCACCCGCACTCTCCACCAGGTCACGCGGCCAGACCAGGTGGTAACCGCCACGCTTGTTACGCGTTTCGCCCCAGGGAATACTGAGGCTGGCGATCATGGCGCCGGTAAAGATCTGGTCCTGATGAGTGCGCAGCACCATTGCCGAGATTTTCAGTTCATCGTGCAGGGCATTGGGCAGGCCCAGGTCGAGTGCACAACGCAGGCCGCAGTCTGAATGCCAGTTACGCCAATCATCTATTTGCTGCTGCCATGGGCTGCCAAAATCTCTTGGCAGGGCGGAAAGAGCGACTGTGGCAGCGGATTCGCGACTGCTGGCAAAACCGAGCGCCAGAACTGAGTGACGGGGCAGACCACCGGTCAACGCAACATTGCCGGGACCGGCCTGTTGGTAACGCCAACGCATGGAGCCGTTGCGATTGAAGTCCTGCCAGCCATCGCTGCTACCCACAAAACCGGCGCTGGCTTCCTGGATAGCGTCATGCTGATGTGCGTCCACAGCGGCCAGTGCCAGGCCAAACGGCCCCTGTTCGGCCCACAGTACACGGCGTCCACGGTAGTGTGCCGTTGCTGCATGATTATCGTAACCGGTTCCGCCCAGTCGCGGCGCCAGCAGTACAAAGGGACGCAGTGCTTTATCACCCTGCAGACGGCATTCGATCAGCAGCACATCACGCTGTGCGTCGGGTGAGATACGCAGTGTCAGCGTAAAACGCGAGTGCCGGTGTTCCAGCGTGTAGGCAGGGATGCCCGGTTCGGGCTGGCTTATGGTGTACGCATTCAGACGTTTGACCTCCACCCAGAAACCGGCGCCATCGGCGACGATGAAGCCGAGGTCACGGATCTGCGGCAGGTCGACGCGTGGATAGTAGACTTCATTGATGATGCCGCGGCCGAGGGTAAACCACAGGCGTGACGGGCCAAGCGAACAACCCACGGCGTTCTTGCGTCCGCCGCTCCAGGTGGGCGGTATACCGGGTTTGCCGGGAGCGTGGTCAGCGACTTCAGTTAGCCCAGCGGTGAGTGATTGCTCGTCCATACAGTCCCATAGTGCCGTTTTTCCCTGTAACTTACGCCCGAGGGCAGCCTCGATGCATTCCGGTGTGGGTGCTCATGGCAACATCGATTCGAGGTCAGATGCGCTGGTTGGATAGGTAAAGGTGGCGTAAGCGAGATCCGTAGCCTTGAGGCCGGTGCGCATGGCAAGCCCGAACAGGTTGATGATTTCGACGGCACCGGGACCGACTACGTGGGCGCCTAACACGCGCTCGCTCCCATCCTCGACCAGCACCTTGAATGCATAGCACGATTCGTTTATGCGTCGTGCACTGTACCAGCCCGGAACAGTCTCGTGCTTTACGCGATACCTGAGTCCGTGTGCTTTCGCCTCTGCTTCCAGCAGACCGACCCGTGCGAGCACCGGTTCCGTGAACACCGCGGTCGGTATGCCTGTGTAGTCGACTGTGGCGTGATTCCCTTCCAGCAGATTGGCGGCAGCAGCGCCGGCTTCCAGTGCAGCAACAGGCGTAAGCGGCAATGGCGGGGCGCCGGCATCGCCGACGACATAAACCGCCGGATTGGACGTGCTCTGAAAAAAGTCGTTGCGCAAAATACGCAGCCCCTCGTGAGCGATATTCGCAGCTTCGAGGTCGAGATCGCTAACCGCCGGCACACGTCCCCCGCTGTGGATGACATTGACCGCTTCAAAAACAGCCTTACCATCCGGGCTGGCGGCGCGAACGGTGTAACCGTCGCTGGTTTGTTCAACTGCCCTGACTTCGTGATTGCACAGCACTCTGATCCCCAGCGCCTGAGTTCGTTCGACGAGTGCAGCGACAAGGTCCGGATCAAACTGCTTGAGTGGATGTGGGCCGCGGTTGAGGATAACGACATCGGCGCCCGCGCGCGCGGCCACATGCGCGAATTCGAAGCCGATAAAGCCGCCGCCGACAAATACCAGCCGCTGTGGCAGCGTCTCGAGTTCAAGGAAGGCGTCACTCAACATCAGGTGCCCGGCACCATCGACGGGTAGTGGCGCCGGTTCCGCACCGGCTGCAATGACGATATGCTTTGCATCCAGGGTCTCGGCGCCGATCTGAACCTGCCGGATGCCTGTAAAGCAGGCTTTGCCGTGAAAGGTCGAGATACCCTGTTCCTGCAACATCTGCTCGCGCCGCGCGGGCACCGGGTCGGTGAACGAGCGCTTGAAGCGTTGCAATGCCGCCCAGTCGATGCTCGCTTTCCCCTGAATGACATTCACATCCGCCATGCGGGCTATACCGTCCATGACTTCGGCAGCTGCAACCAGCATTTTCTTCGGGTCGCAGCCGCGCAGTGCACAGGTGCCGCCATAGGGACGATGGTCGACAACGGCGACGGACCAGCCGGCCTTACGGCAGTGTGTCGCGCTCACAGTAGCCGCGGTGCCGCTGCCAATAACGACAAGATCGAATTGTTGTGCCATGGTGCCCTCCCGCCAGGTGTTCCTGGCTCAGGTTTCCGTGTGTTGCGTTACTTCAATGCCGGCACACTACCTGCACTGAAGAACGGTTTACATTTAACCGGTAAGAATAGAGGCTGTACCGGCGTACGGTGTCAAGGGTCAGCACGGCGGTGTGGAAACGGGGACAACTGACAGGAACCCGACGTGCAAGCCATACTGTTCCTGTCACCATGAGCCGTCAGACAAGCTGTCCGAGCAGACTCTGTGCCGCCAGCCCGATGCCCAATGTAAAGATGAAAGCAATGATCCACACCAGTCTTATCAATGGCATTATCGGTTCAGCGGCTGGTACAGGAGGTGGCTCCGTTGCATCGCCGCCTTGCTGATACATCGGCACCACAACGCGCAGGTAGACCGCCAGTGACAACACACTGTTGAGAATTGCCACTACCGCCAGCCAGGTGAACCCCGCGTCGATCGAGGCACCGAACAACATAAATTTGCCGACGAAACCTGCCAGCGGCGGGATGCCGGCCAGGGAAAGCAGAAACACCACCATCGCCACGCTCATGGCCACTTTTTTGCGCCCGATGTCAGAGAACGTATCGAGCGTTCGGCCGGTGCACATAACCACAGTAAAAGCACCCAGATTCATGGCGGCGTAGGCGGCGGCAAAAACAACGAGGGATTCGAACGCAAGCGTGCTGGTTCCAACAGCGACAATGCCGAGCAGAAAATAACCGGCCTGTGCAATGGAGGAGTAGGCCAGCAGTCGCACAACATTGTTCTGCACCAGCGCAGCCAGATAGCCGTAGGTCATGGTCAGTACGGAAACCACGGCAATGACCAGGGGCCAACCTGTGTTCAGGGGTAAATCGCGTACCACTTGCGCGATAGCAAAGATAGCGCCTATCTTGGGAACCACTGACAGATAAGCGGCGATCGACACGGGTGCACCTTCATACGCATCCGGCGCCCAGAAATGAAACGGTACCAGTGAAGCCTTGTAACCCAGTCCGACGATGACGCCAATCAGGCCAACCGCGGCGATCACCGGTTTTGTATCAAGGCGGGCCAGATCACTGAGCAGTGTCGAACCGGTACCGCCAAACCAGTAGCTGAGGCCAAAGATCATGATGGCGCCGGTGACCGAAGCAAACACGAAAAACTTCATTGAGGCTTCAGTAGCGATAGCGTTACGCAGCCAGGCGACCAGCACAAAGGACGCCAGGCCGGAGAGCAATATACCCAGCACCAGCAGCATGGTGTCACCGGCACTGGCCAGTACCAGTGAACCCAGCGTGACCAGGCTGACCAGTACATAGACGGTACCTTCGCGATCACTGCCCGCGAGTTCTGCGCGTACCAGCAGAACGGATAACGCTGTCGCAGGTAACAGGATGAGCTTGGCCCAGACACTCAAGGTATCAATGCGATAGGTGCCACTGAACACGCTGGTGTCTGTGCCCAGCAGTGGCAGGGTCAGGCCGGTGGCGAGCAGCAGGCCGATCAGTGTGACGGCCAGTGCAACACGGGGCAGGCGCAGCATCTCGGCCACCAGCGCGAAGACGATGGTCAGCAGGAGCGTGATCTCGGGGATCAGCAGGGCAAGATCGTCTGCCATCAGAACTGCAACGCGGCCGTCGTCTTGTGAATGACATCCAGCACCCAGGCCGGTGCAATGCCTACCGCCACGATCAGGATCAACAGTGGGCAGATGGCGAGTACTTCGCGGGTATTCAGGTCACCCATGCCGGCCCACTGTTCGCGCGGTTCGCCAAGGAAGACCTTGCCAATCGCTCTCAGGTACAGGCCGGCGGTAATGACGATACCGAGAATAACGATCACGGCAGCAGGTTCGACCCGCAGTGTCGCCAGGAAGATCTGGAACTCGGCGGGAAAGTGCGCCAGCCCCGGCAGGCCCAGCGAGGCGAAGGCAGCCAGCACAAAGGACCAGCCGAGTACCGGTACGATTTTAAGCAGGCCGCCGAACCGGTCCATCTCGCGCGTGTGGGCGCGGTCCTGCAACATACCGACCAGCATGAACAGGGCGCCGGTGACCAGCCCGTGACTGACCATCTGCAATACCGAACCGTCCATGGCCACGGCGCGCACTGCAGGATCGACAGCCAGTGCGGCGATGGCAACACCAACGATGATATAGCCCATATGATTGACCGAGGTATAGGCCACCAGGCGTTTGAGGTCAGTTTGTGCCAGCGCGGCAAAGGCGCCGTAGATGGCACTGATGACACCGAACACCAGGATGACAATACCTGCCTCCCGAAACGCATCCGGTGTCATCTGCAGGGCAAAACGTATCAGGCCGTAGGTGCCGAATTTCAACATCACCCCGGCGAGGATGACACTGCCGGCGGCAGGCGCCTGAACGTGCGCAGCCGGCAGCCAGGTATGGAACGGAAACACCGGCGTCTTGACCGCGAACGTGAACAGCATGGCCACCAGTGCCAGCATGGCCGCGCTGCCGCTTAACGGTGGACTATCGATCCAGACGCGCATATCAAAGGTATGCGGGTCGCTGCCCAGGTACAGCCCGAGGATGGCGAGTAATAGCGGCAGGCTGCCCAGCAGGGTATAGATGAAGAACATCAGCGCGGCACGCTGGCGGTCTTCGTGACCCCAGCCGGCAATCATGAAGTACATCGATACCAGTGACACTTCAAAGAACACATAGAACAGGATCGCATCCAGTGCCGTGAAGGCACCGATCGAGGCAGTTTCCAGCAGCAACATCAACACGACATAGGCGTGTGGCCGTTCCTTCACTTTGGCTGAATAAATAAAGCTCAGGAAGAACAGCAGCGCACTCAGCAGCACCAGTGGCAGACTGATGCCGTCCACGCCCACGCGGTAGGCCGCGCCGATGGCCGGCATCCACTCAAACTGTTCGAGCTGGGCAAAACCGCTTGCGTTGACGCCGCGCGACCACATCCACAGAGCCCCCACGAGTGTTAGCCCGCTGGTACTGATGCCGATGGTATGCACGACCGGCGCCGGCGCCTTGCGCAAGGCCATAACGAGCAGCGCGCCGAGAAGCGGCAGGAACAGGGTGATGGACACAATGGGAAGCACGCGTGCGTCTCCTTATCAATAAACCAGTAAAGTCACCAGCAGGGTGACGAGAATCAGTGCCGTGCCGACCACGGTGATGGCCATTTCGCGATGGATCAGGCCGCTCTGCAGGGTACGGGCGCGCTGGCCGAGTGCGACCGTGCCGCGCACCAGTGAAAAGATCAGGCCGTCGATGCCCTGGTCGTCACTGCGGCGTATGGTACGGCCCATGGCGAGGCCTGACCGGCCCACGGCAAGTACCGTGTTATACAGGCCGCGTTCCAGTTGTTCGCAGCTGCGTGCCATGGCGAGGGCGGGGCGCACCATCCAGGTATCGAAACCGCCGGCAATGGCAAAGCCCTGTTGCGCCCAGGGCAGCAGCGGTCCCAGCAGACGTCGCCCGGCGATGAACCAGCCCAGCGTCAGACCACTCAGTGCAGCGCCCAGTCCAAGGATCCGGGCAAGGGTGTTTTCGGACAATGCAGTGTGCAGCAGGGTCTCAATGGACGGGAAGGCGGCGCCGAGAATGACGGCCAGCGTAACCAGTCCCGCCAGTCCGGCGCCCATCCAGCCAAGCCCTGCGATATTGCGATGCTGACGATCGCCACGCCACAGGATGCGTAACGCGCGGGCCATGTAGGCACCGGTCAGCAGGGTCCCGGCCAGCGCGAACGAGGCCAGCAGCCAGGCGTTGGGTGAAGACAGCGCAGCGGCAATGATGGCGTCCTTGGAAAAGAAACCGCTCAGCGGCGGGATGCCGGCCAGCGCCAGTGCCGCCAGTGCAAAACCGGAAAATACCAGCGGCCGGTCACGACCGGCGCCTTTCAGCTCAGTCAGCATGGTGCTTTCACGACTATGCTGGAACACACCGGCACCGAGGAACAGGGAACTCTTGATCGCGGCGTGCGCGATCAGGTGCAACAGTGCTGCCAACGGCACACCGGCACCTACTGCGACCAGCATCAAGCCGTACTGACTTGAGGTCGACGCAGCGAGCAGGCGCTTGAGGTCACGCTCGCCCAGCGCGATCATCCCGGTCACAACGGTGGTAATGCCGCCGATGATAGCCGCCACCAGCAGCGTTTCCGCGGGCAGCATCGGTGCCGTGCGGATCAGCAGAATAGCGCCGGCCGCGACCAGGGTGGCTGAGTGCAGCAGTGCCGACACCGGTGTGGGTCCGGCCATGGCGCGTTGCAGCCAGTCGTGCAGCGGGGTTTGCGCTGACTTGCCCATGGCGGCGACCAGCAATAAAAGCCCGGCCACGACTGCGGTGTTACCCCCGGTGTTCAGCGTAACGGCGATATCGCTGCTGCCGGCATGGGCAATGAGGATGAACACCGCGATATACAGTCCAAGGTCAGCGCTGCGGGTAGTCAGGAAGGCACGGGTGGCGGCGGACCGGACGCCCGGTCGCCGGTACCAGAAACCGATCAACAGATAACTGCTCAGGCCGATGAGTTCCCACGCTGCGAGCAGCAGGATCCAGTCACCGGCGAGTACCAGCGTCTGCATGGCCGAGACAAACAGCAGCATGGTGGCAAAGAAACGGATCTTTTCGTTGTCCTGTTTCATGTAGCCGGCGGCGTAGACCAGCACCAGGCTGCTGACGACAGCAACCAGTGTGGAAAGCAGCGCGGTCAGGGGTGTGGCGACCAGGCGTAGTGGCATGTCCGGCAGGCCGGGCAGGATCAGCTCGCTACTCATGCCGTTAAAGGCATTGGACAGTAATCCGATGCTGGCGAGCAGACCGACCGCAGCGCCCAGTAACGCCAGCGCAGCGGGTAAACGCCGCAGTAACAGGATCAACACCATCATGGACAGTGGCGCCAGGATGGCGATAGCAATCAGGTTCATCCTTTCAACTCCGCGGCTTCTTCCATTTCCACCGAACCTTTGGCGCGGAAGCGCGCTATGGCAATGCCGAAGCCCACCGCCATCTCGATCGCCATCACCGTCATAATGATCAGTACAAACATCTGCCCGGCCGGGTTATCCGGGTGAAGGTAACGCCAGAACGCCACCAGGTTGACCATGGCCGCGGCAAGCATCAGTTCTATACCCATCATGATCATCACCAGGTTGGTCTGTGACAGGGCGCCGTAGACGCCGACCCCGAACAATGCCGCGCCGGTCATCAGGGCGAGAAGGAGTTCAATGCTCATCGTTTGCCGGTCTCTTTGATGCCTTACCCTTACCGTCATTCCGGCGTATGCCGGAATCCAGGGGTTTGTTTATGGACACCGCCGTGGCTGCAATCATCGCAGTGAGGATGGTGATACCGGCGGTTTCAAAAATCAGCATCGATCGTCCCAGCAGCTCAAGGCCGAGATCGACCGTCTGTTGCGCAGCGCCCGGTGCAGCGTTGGCCACCGGTCCCCAGTCCACAAACACAGCGACGGCTACAGCAGCGAGAAAGGAAACGATACCGGTGCCCAGTGACAGGCGTTTCTGGTGGGTCATCTCCATCTCGCCGAGACCTCCGGGATCCATCATGAACATCACCATAAAAATGGCCATGATGCTCATCTCCGTGGCCATCATCATGATCTGCAATACGCCGAGAAACTCTGCCTGCATAGTCAGGAACAGGGCGCCAAGCGCGGTCTGTGAGAACAGCAGCGCCAGCGCAGAGCGCACCATCGAAAACGTGCGGAACACAACAACCCCGAACCACACCGCGGCGAGCCCGAAGAAACCGATAAAGAACATTTGCGCCGTCATTATGGAAACACCAGTACGAGGACACCGACGAGGAAGATATTCAGCAGCGCCAGCGGGATGCCCAGCTTCCAGCACCAGGCCAGCAGGTGTGCTTCGCGGATGCGCGGCATCATGCGTCCGGCCAGCAGCATGGTGGCGGTCACTGCCAGTATCTTGATGGCACTCCAGGCCCAGGGCGGTAGCCACGGACCCTGCCATCCACCGAGGTAGAAAATCACCGTGGCTGCCGCCAGGGTAATAATCAACGCCAGGCGTCCAAGCCGGAACACCGCCAGTCGGACGCCGGTATATTCGGCTTCCACGCCACCGGCCAGTTCACCTTTCGCCGTTGGCAGGTCAAACGGTGGCAGAAACGCCAGTGCCATGGCCGCGATGAAAAACAGCACAAAGCCCAGTGGTTGATAGAGGACATTCCACAACTGCGCCTGTGAGATCACGATTTGTGTGGTAAATAATGACTCGGCACGCATCGCAACCGCAGTAATCGGCATCACAATGAGCATGGAATAGGCAATAAGCTGGCCGAGAAAACGCCAGCCACCGACCATGGCATAGGCGCCGTCCGGCCCCCAGCCGGCCATCAGCAGGGCCACCAGTACATAGACCAGCGCGGCGTTGATGAACAGTGCGCCGGTGGCAAGGTCGGTGATGATCAGGTTCGGTGTCAGCGGTACGACGGCAGCCGCGAGTACTGCCGAGAGCAACAGCAGCACCGGGGCGACCTCGAAGAAAATCCGGTCGGGTTTGCGCGTCAGGATAGATTCCCGCCCCAGCAGGGCGATGCCGGCAAGTACCGGCGCGGCCAGTCGAAAACGTCCGCACGTTGTCCAGTTTTCCAGGACAGCGACCAGGTAGGCGCCGAATGCCAGTAACAGCAGCAGGAGCACGGTCGTCATTGCCGCACCTCCCAGGGAGACAGGTCGAGGGAACCGACGGCGACCAGCGCATCACCCAGTTCCTGTTGTTCGGTCAGCGGGGCAATGAGGGTGAGGTGGTGCGTGGATGGGGTCTCCAGTTGTGCCGCAGTGACCTGCCCCGTCTCCAGTGTCAGCTGCAGGCGGGCCGGGCCGCGGGGTGTTTCTACGCTGGCTTCACTGCTCCCGGATGCTTCACCGGGAAGAGGGGGTGTCGGTACCGCGATGGCGCCAGCGGATTCAATGAGCATCAGGCTGTGAGTGATTTCATCAAGGCGGACGTGCAGGCGGGCCAGGGCATCGCCTTCTTTACGCCTGGCTGGTGTGAACCCCAAGGTGATAAAGGTCTTATCCGTATTGCGTGCATCGTCACTGATTCCAGAGGCGCGCGCCACGGGACCGCGCAGTGCCGTATCCTGCGCCAGCCGGCCGATACCGGCTATTCGGGATTTCAGTAAAGGCGTTCGTTGCAGGCGTTTCATCAGGGACTGTATGGCTGGTCTCAGCGCCGCGACCTGTTTCATGTCGGCATGCCGGAAATCCAGTTGCAGTACTGCTGCGCGTTGCACCAGCCAGTCGAAACCGGTTTGTTGCCCAAACAGCGCCAGCCAGCCCAGGTGGCTCACGATACGTTCCCGTTCCAGCGCGCCGGCACGCGCCTGTGCCGTTTCGGCAGGCACCTTTTCGCCAGCGGCCTTTTCCAGTGCCTGGCAGGCAAGGAGCCGGTAGGCAACGGGTGCCAGTGGGTCCAGGTCGGCCATTCTTTCGATGAAGTGCGTGGCGTCCATCGGTGAGTGGCAGAGCAGTTCCCGGTTTCCGTTCAACGCGAGTGCTTCGGACCCGGCGACAGTATCTCCGTCGAGTGTCAGTGTCAGCAGTAATCCGCCGGGCAGGCCCGGGAAAAAAGGCCCGAAGGGGGCATCAATCCATTCCATCTGCAGGCCATCACCACTGCGTGGCAGGTCTTTGGTAACGTCGATCATGGACATGAAGCCCATGTCATCGTGATCCATGGCGCTATGGTTCATGTGTTGATGATCGTGCGCCGGTTCAGCCGTTATCTCGCGGGGTTCCAGGTCCATCCCGCACTTGGGACAGGAACCGGGTTCACTCTGTACGACTTCCGGGTGCATGGGACAGGTGTATTCGACTGCCGCATCGTGATCCATATGTGAATGATCGTGCGCCGGTTCAGCCTGTATCTCGCGGGGTTCCAGGTCCATCCCGCACTTGGGACAGGAGCCGGGTTCACTCTGTACGACTTCCGGGTGCATGGGGCAGGTATATTCGACCGCTGCGTCGTGATCCATGTGGTGATAGTCATGAGCTGGTGTCACCTGCGTATCCGCACTGGCATCAGCCTGTGCTTGATCCGCATGCGTATGCCCAACGCCGGCCTGGACTTCGCGTGGCACCAGGAACATGCCGCACTTCGGGCAGGACCCCGGTTCGTCCCGGACGACTTCCGGATGCATCGGGCAGGTATATTCGATACGGACTTGCAGTACCGGCGCGTCGAAGTCCGATACGTCCGGGCGGAAGGCGCTTTCGGAAAATACATGGCGCAGTTGACGCACACCTTCGAGCAAATTCTGCTGGGAAAGCCCCGTTGCAACGTCAGCGCCTGGTAAAGGCGACAGGTCTTCTGTACCCAGTACGAACAACGCCCGCGGGCGGACCATCTGGGCATAAACTACGGCTGCGGCTTCCCGCAACGCCGGGGGAATAGGGCCGACCACCAGCAGCACACTGGCGTGGCGCGGGCTGGCGACCCGCTGCAGTCCGGCCGCTTCAATGTCCAGGCCGTGGGCGCGGGCAATGTCGGGACCGGGAATGAGGAATACGTTGAGATCACGGGCCATCGCGCCAGCAACCAGCCGCCGTAATCCGGACAGTTTTCCCTGTCGGGCGCCGGTAATCATTTATTGTCTCCGCAGCGCACCCTGACTCCAGCCGTAGAGTAATCCCAGAAACAGAATGGCCAGAAAGACGCCCATGTCGAGCAGGGCAACCAGTCCTTCCTGCTTGTATACCACTGCCCAGGGGTACATGTAGGCCATTTCCATATCGAAGGATAAAAACAGTAACGCGTAGCCATAGTAGCGGGCGTGGTAACGCACCCAGACCGGGTCGCGTGACAACTGGCCAGCGGTTGCGGGTACCTCCTTGCCCGGTTCCTTGCGCGCTTTGCCAAACGCGCTGGCAAGGGCATACAGACTGAGGACAAAGCCGATGGTGCCGACTGTCAGGCCCAGCAGTAATCCGTATTCTTCAAGGGTAGTCATTATTGTCTGTCCTCTTGTCAGTCAGTCCTGGCAGGCATGCTGACAGCCTACAGGTAACGCAAATAAAACAGGTACAGTCGCTCAAACAGGTTCTTGACGGTGATGAGTTTGCGCGAATGACGCGGAAAAATATTCCAGAATGGCGGCTTATCATCGTTGGCGGCATGCAGCCATATCGCATCGTTCTCCATGTTCAAAATGCAGGAAAGTTCGAAGCGATAGGTGTGTGTGGGTTCTTTGCCTTTTAACACAGCGCGCATATTTTTAGCCGCGGCTTGTGAGCGCAATTGCGCCATGTGAGCCTGGTGAGGCACCCAGGGCGGTGGATTTTCATGATTACTGCAATCACCGGCAGCGAAAACCTTGTCCAGGCCCTGTACACAGCCGAACCTGTCGACCGCGATATGACCGCCAACGGAGACCGGCAGACAGGATTGCTGTACCCAGTCTGGTGCTCTGATGCCGGGTGTAAACAGGATCAGGTCCGCTTTTCTGAAAGTGCCGTCTACGTCTCGCATACCGCCATCGATAAATTCCGCCGGCTCATAGCCGTAGTCGAGGATAATGTCGCGCTCGAGCAGCCGATCGGTGATGGCGCCGGTTTCCCCCGGCGCAATGTCCGGGGAAAAAAGATGAATTTCGAATTTGTCGCGCAGGCCCTTTTCTTTCAGGGCATAGTCAAACAGGCAGGCGCACTCGTACATCTGGCCACCGCGGCCGGCAACAAAGCCATCGAGTTTATTGAGCTTGAAGCCCACGTAGATAATACCTTCCTGTAGGGTGTTCAGCCGTTGCATGAAGGCATTCATGTCATCCGGCCCGCCGCAGGGTGAAAAGGTATGTATGCCTGTGCCGGGAATATCATCGACCCGGAACGCCGGACCTGTGCCTATGAACAGGGCATCGTTGGTGTAACGACCCTGTGTGGTCAGTACAGTTCTTCCACCATCCTGAACATCGACTACCTGGTCATCTATAAAATGTATGTTGCGACGCCACAGCCAGGGTCGGATATCAAGCGTGATGCCATCCTTCGTTTTTTTGCCGGTGATGAATTCAGGTATGGCCGGGAAATAGATGAACTGGCCATTGCCAATAACGGTAATGTCGTAGCGTGAATAAATCCGTCGCACAAAGAATGCAAAAACCGGGAAGACCGGTAGTGATAACAGGTAACCGATAAAAAACAGGGAGGCGAAACCATTGCCGATGATGACGATCTTTGTCTTCATGAAACCCGCTTGTTGGTTTTTGTTTGAGGTTCTGGTCAGACTGCTGTTGGCCAGCGTGGTTCCGCTAGTATAGCGCGCATGGTAAAGAATTAAATGATCTTTGTATCTATACTCGGGGTAGTGTTATTTGCCGTATTGACCTGTGTGTAGTGCACAGGTTCTATACTTGTGCATGTCGTGGCATTAACGATATGGACAATCAACAAGTGAGGAAATTATGAGTGTTGAATACACAAAAGTCAGGGATCCGGTCTGTGACATGATGGTGGATCCGCGTGAGTTGTCTATCGACTACCTGGGGATGCATTTTTCATTTTGCTCCGAGCAATGCAAACAGCGGTTTTTAGATAACCCTAATCTGTATATAGGTACAGCCGGGCATAAATCCCCCAGACAGGAAGGCCGGGTAGTGCTTAAGCGACGGCGCCTGAAACTGTCGGAGCCACTGTCAGCTGAAGCCAGAGAGGGATTGATTAAACAGCTCCAGTCGATGATGGGTATCAAGCGCGTCGATGTTGAAGGCGATATCGTCGATATTACTTACGACTTGCTCGAAGCAACAGAAGCGCAGATCGAGGAGACGATTGCGCAATCCGGTGCAGTCCTCGGACAGAGTCTGGCGAGACGTCTGAGTCGGGGGTTTGTAAAGTATCTTGAGGAAACAGAGATTGAAAACCTTGAGGTAAAGCCGCAACCTCACCATCATGGTCATTAGCCTGTGGGTAGTATGACCTGAAAACGGGTAATGCCTTCGGACGAAGTTACACTGACGCTGCCGCCATGCGCTTCAACGATGGATTTAACGATGGCCAATCCCAGTCCGGTACCACCCTCCTGCCGGGCCGGGTCGACACGATAGAACCGATCGAACAATTTGGGGAGGTGTTCGGGTGATATTGACGGGCCAGGGTTTTCTATTACGATATAGGCTTCGTTCATAGCTGTAGCACTGAGTTCTATCCGTACAGTAGCTCCCGGAGATGCGTGGCGTATCGCATTGGAAAGCAGGTTTCCCAATGCACGTTGCAGCATGAGTCTATCACCCGGTACCTTGGCAGTGCCTTCAAGTTTCAGTTTAACCCCATGCTCTTCGGCCCATGCCTCGTAAAACTCGAACAGAGTCTCCACTTCACTTGCCAGATCCACCTCAGCTGTTTTCATGTCGTCAGGGTCATTGTCTGCTTTTGCAAGGAAAAGCATGTCGTTGATCATCTGGGCCATGTGCTCGTATTCTTCGATATTCGAGAAGAGAATCTCCTTGTATTCCTCGATCGTACGTGGCTTCGAAAGGGCGACCTGGGTTTGGGTCATCATGTTGGTCACCGGCGTACGCAGATCATGCGCAATATCGGCAGAAAAATTGGAAAGGCGACGAAAATCTTCTTCCATGCGCTCAAGCATTTCATTGAACGAGACAGCAAGATCGGTCAGTTCACGCGGCACCGTTTCCGGCGACAGACGCGTATTCAGTTCATTCGCGGAGATGTGGCGTATTTGGGTAATTATTTGATGCAGTGGTGCGTGTCCGTAGCGAACCACGACCCAGCCCATGAGGCTGGTAATGGCGAAACCACTGGCGATCATGAGCCACAGAGTATGGCGAAAGCGTTTGAGAAACTGCAGGTGAAAGTCTATAGGCAGTGCTGCAACGATGGTGTAGACCTGATTACCTTGTGCGGTATTGTCACGCATCTTGCGAACCAGGATATGAAAGCGATGTTCGCCATCGGTCCATTCCTGTATGTTGGCATCTTTGGCTGTCTTTACTGCAATGCCTTCAAGCATCGACAGATCCGGCCCGGAACTGGAATAGTGTACTTTTCCGTTCTGGTCGGTTATGTAAAGTGATGCGTCGTGATGCCCGACCAGTAGATCACCAAATCGCTGTCTGAGGAGGGAAGGGTCATCATTTTCGGTGCTTGAAACTATTGCCTGGTGAACCGCCTGGGCCATGGTTTCGAGTTCTTTGGCATCTTCCATGGCGAAGTGGTGTTTGATCGAGCTTTCGATCAGCCAGCCAAACCCGGAGAACACGATAATGGCCACGACACCGAATAAAACGGTGAGTCGTAGCGTTAGTGAATGTGGGCGCCGCATTGTCCCTGATTCAGCTCGCGTCCTGAAGGTCAAGTATGTAGCCCATGCCGCGACGGGTATGGATCAACCTCGGTTCAAAATTCTCGTCTATCTTGGCGCGGAGTCGACGAATCGCGACATCAATGACGTTGGTGTCGCTGTCGAAGTTCATGTCCCAGACCTGTGATGCAATCAGGGAACGGGGTAGTACTTCGCCCTGCCGTCTGACCAGCAGTTCCAGCAGTGCAAATTCCTTGGCGGTGAGTTGTATATTCTGCCCTGCACGTGTTGCGCATCTTCGCAATAAATCGAGTTCGAGATCGGCAACGCTCAACCTCGTTTCATTTACCGGCGTTGCACCGCGCCGCAGCAGGGTTCGAACCCGTGCCAGCAGTTCGGAGAAGGCGAATGGTTTGACCAGATAGTCGTCGGCACCGAGTTCCAGTCCCTTGACGCGGTCATCAACACTGTCTCGTGCGGTAAGAAACAGTACCGGCACATTTCTGCCAGCCTCGCGAAGTGATTTGAGAATTTTCCAGCCATCGATGTCAGGCAGCATGACATCAAGGATCAGCAGGTCAAAATCTTCAGTCATGGCCTGATGATGGCCATCCAGCCCATTACGTGCGAGGTCAACGATAAATCCGGCCTCACTGAGGCCCTGGTGGAGGTAATCGCCAATTTTGCTTTCGTCTTCGACGATCAGGAGTTTCATCTGTAATCCGCGCAAATACCCGTTGTTATAAAAAGGTCTTCCAGATATTCCGGCCGTTGTGACGGAACATTGCCAATCTTTCTGCCAGGCCGGGTTAGTCGCCATATTAAGCAGGGTTGAATGGCGGGAAGATGACACAACCATGACAAAATTGTAATGGTTGTGTCATGTCAGGGAAAGCAGTGTACTGCTAGCTTGTGCGCCACTGACCAGCCAGATTGCCAGGAAATATTTAAACGGAGGATCATACTCGTATGAAACGCACTTTAGCGCAGGCAGATATCATCCCGGATCATTCACGGCGCCGATTTGTACAGGGTCTTGCTGCAGGAGGGGCCATGCTGGGCCTGTCCCCCATGCTGAGCCCGGTGTGGGCTCAGCAGGCTGCCGGGACAAAAACAGGCATGGCCCCCGTGCTCACAGGAAAAGAATTTGATCTCACTATAGCCGAGACAATGGTCAACTACACCGGCAAGCCACGCCTGGCGACTACGATCAACGGTTCAATACCTGCGCCAATCCTGCGCTGGCGCGAGGGAGACACCATTACCCTGCGTGTAACGAACCGTCTTGCGGTATCTACATCGATACATTGGCACGGGATTATCCTCCCTTTCCAGATGGATGGTGTCCCGGGCGTCAGTTTTTCGGGCATCGCACCAGGTGAAACCTTTGTCTACCGTTTTAAAGTCCGGCAATCGGGAACCTACTGGTATCACTCTCATACAGCTTTTCAGGAACAGACCGGTATGTATGGCGCCATAATCATTGATCCCGCCGAGGGAGGTCGTATTCGTGCAGATCGTGATTATGTCGTCCAGTTATCTGACTGGACCGACGAGAATCCGCTTGCCGTCTTTGCAAAACTGAAGAAGCAAAGCGATTACTACAATTTCAATCAGCTCACCGCCGGTGATTTCCTTAAGGATGTATCTGATAAGGGGCTGGGTATAGCCATGGACAAAAGGCGCATGTGGAACCGTATGCGAATGAATCCTACGGACCTGGCGGATATTTCGGCGTATACCTACACCTTTCTGATGAACGGGACGACACCCTCGGGTAACTGGACGGGCCTGTTCAGGCGTGGTGAACGTGTGCGGTTACGTTTTATTGGCAGCGGGACCCAGAGTTTTTTTGATGTTCGGATTCCCGGCCTGAAAATGACGGTTGTGCACGTTGATGGTCAGGATGTAGAGCCGGTTACGGTTGATGAGTTCCGTTTCGGACCGGGTGAGACCTATGATGTGATTGTCGAGCCGAAGGATGACAGGGCTTACACCATCTTTGCACAGTCCATGGATCGAACCGGCTATGCGCGAGGAACACTGGCGCCACGTATCGATATGGAAGGTGAAGTACCGGCGCTTGACAAGCCGCAATGGCTGACTATGGCAGACATGATGGGGAGTATGGCGCGAGAGAGTATGAGCGGCATGCAGACGATGGATGCGATGGATCATGGGTCCATGGCAATGGGTGACAACAAGGTGCATGCCCGCCACGCCAGAACCGAATACGGACCCAGCGTCGATATGCGTGTCGATACGCCACGCACAAATCTGGATGACCCCGGTGTCGGGTTGCGCAACAACGGCAGGCGAGTATTGACCTATGCCGACCTGCACACGATCGGTGGGCCACTCGATCCGCGTGACGCTGAACGCGAAATTGAACTCCATCTCACTGGCAATATGGAGCGCTATACCTGGTCGCTCGATGGTCTCGAGTTCGGCAAGTCCACACCGGTGCATTTCCGCCATGGCGAGCGGCTGCGCGTCATACTGCATAACGACACCATGATGACACACCCCATGCATCTGCATGGTATGTGGAGTGAACAGGAAACAGCGGATGGAGAATTTCTGGCCCGGCGCCACACTATCAGCGTACAGCCGGCGCAACGCGTCAGTTTCCTTGTGACCGCAGATGCGCTCGGTCGCTGGGCATGGCACTGCCATCTTCTTTATCACATGGATGCGGGAATGTTCCGCGAAGTGGTTGTGGCGTGATGTTGCTTAAGCGAGTATCGGAGAGCACTGCGATGATAAACAGGCAAGCGACTTACCTGATGACTGCTGTACTGGTATTTGGTCTACCCGGTGTACAGGCGCAGGTATCAACTCCCCAGGTGAAAACACCTTTGATGCAGGGTGGTTCACCACCAGCTGATGCACGTGATCCATATGCTTATTCAGATGGTTATGATTTCGGCGATGTGCCACGTCCGCGATTTGCAGATGAGAAAAACTTTTACCTCGTCCTTATGGATCGACTGGAAACTGTCAGAACAAGCGATATCACCTCGGGTTTCTACGACTTGCAGGCCTGGTATGGTCGGGATTACGACCGTGCGGTGTTAAAGGCCGAAGGCACCGTTGACAGTAACCGGCTCGAGGATGCCAGTACGGAGTTGTTATGGGGCCATGCAGTGGCTACTTACTGGGATACACAGCTTGGCATTCGCTACGATAGCGGTGACGGGACTGACAGAAGGTGGCTGGCCTTTGGTGTGCAGGGATTGGCGCCTTACTGGTTTGAAGTGGATGCGACCGCGTATGTTGGTGAAGGAGGACGAACGGCAGCAAATCTGGAAACGACGTATGACCTGTTGCTGACGCAGAAACTCATTTTACAGCCAAGAATTGAAGCCGACTGGTATGGAAAGCGCGATACACGGCGTGGGCTGGGTAGCGGGGTTTCCGAAGTGAAAGCAGGCTTGCGATTGCGCTATGAGGTCCGTCGTGAGCTGGCCCCGTACGTGGGGCTTGAATGGGCAAGGAAGTATGGTGATACAAAAGACTTTTCGCAGAGCGCCGGGCAAGAGGCAAGTGAGGCAAGATTGGTTGCCGGTCTGCGGTTCTGGTTCTGATTATTTAACAATACGACTACGACTGAGAGGTTTACAATGAAAAAGATGATTTCGATTATAGCGTTTACCACCTTGCCTGCCTTTGCCATGGCGGGTAGTGGACATACTGATACCCATCACGGAAATGCAGTGAATGCCAAAGGGCATCACGATCATGCTACCTCTTCCATGAATCACGCAGAAGAAGGCAGCCATAAGGCGGATGCCGGTAAACCGGGTGACCCGGAAAAAGTGACGCGTACGATAGAAGTAAGCATGGAAGATAGTATGCGGTTCGCACCAGGCAACATGACCTTCGATGCAGGAGAGACGGTACGTTTTATTGTCAGAAACAACGGGAAGATTACGCACGAAATGGTCATCGGATCTGTCGATGAGCTCAGGGAACACGCAGATATGATGCGTACCATGCCGACGATGAAACACACGGAATCGAATATGATTTCTCTGGATTCGGGGAAGCAAGGTGAGCTGATCTGGCAATTCAGCCAGCCCGGTACGTTTGATTTTGCCTGCCTTGTACCCGGCCACCTTGAGGCGGGCATGACCGGAAAAATCGCAGTAAACCGTGTGTCGTCCCACTAGATGATTGACGGAGGCATCCTTGACCTGTGCCCAGAGCACAGGTTGTAGGTTGTGTGGCAAACCAGGGAGGATGCAGTTATGACTGAATCAATTGACAAGAAGCGGCGGCGCTTGCTGATAGCCGCGGCCACTGTGGCGGGTGGGGTCGGTGTTGTTGCTACCGTGGTGCCGTTCATTGAGTCATGGAACCCCAGTGAAAAAGCGCGCTCGGCCGGTGCGCCGGTAATGGTGGATTTTAGCAAACTGGAACCCGGGCAGCAGATTGCCGTGAGTTGGCGAGGGAAGCCGGTCTGGGTCCTTCGGCGCACTCCGAAAATGCTGAAAGACCTGCGTTCTTCGACTATCCGGGACAAGCTGCGTGATCCGGACTCAGCGGTCGAATCCCAACAGCCGGCTTATGCGAAAAATGAATTTCGTGCCATTAAAGCCGAGTATCTGGTTGTGATCGGTATTTGTACACACCTGGGCTGTGTGCCGACGTTCCGACCGGATGTCGCACCTGCCGACCTGGGACGTGACTGGCTGGGGGGATATTTCTGCCCCTGCCATGGATCACGTTTTGATCTGGCAGGAAGAGTATTCAAGGGCGTACCTGCACCGACAAACCTGGTGATACCGCCCTACCGGTTTATTTCTGATACAAAAGTACTTGTTGGCGAGGATCCTGTTTGAATCTGGTGTGGCTCTGTGGCCTGACAATCATTGAGGAGAAATATGATGCACGGATCAGACGGTGGATGGGGATTTGGTATGGGACTGGGTATGTGGGTTTTCTGGATAGTGTTGATCATAATTATCGTTGCCGTGGTCAAGGTCATAAGCCAGGGTAGCGGGTTACCACCGCAGGATAAAAGTCCCATGGAAATACTTAAAGCGCGTTATGCGCGTGGTGAAATTGATGAGGAAGAGTTCAACCGCCGACGGGAAGAGCTGGAAAAACCTTGAACTGTGTTAACCATTGAACTCTAATTGCTGCATTCAGGGTTGCATTTATGACGGATACCATTGAAATATCAGGTGCTGGCCCTGCGGGGCTTGCTGCAGCGATTGCCGTGGCGCATTCCGGGCGCAAAGCTCGAGTTTGTGAACGACGTGAGGATGTTGGGAAACGCTTCCACGGTGACTTCCAGGGGCTGGAGAACTGGACCACGGAAATCGATGTACTTGAGGAACTGGCCACGATGGGCATTGAGGCCAGTTTTGAACATACGCCATTCTACGCGGTAACCTGCTTTTCTCCTGATGGCGTTCCACGTGAATTTCGCTCCACACAACCCCTGTTCTACCTGATACGGCGTGGTAGTGAGGCAGGCTGTCTCGATACCTCGCTCAAGCAGCAGGCCCTGGATGCGGGTGTGGTGATTCGCTTTGGTGAAAAGCTGCACCGACTCCCGTCAGGTGGCATTGTGACCCAGGGCCCACGCCGTGCAGACGCGATTGCCGCCGGTTATCTGTTCGATACGGATATGGCGGATGGTGCCTATGCAGCTATCTCCGATAAGCTGGCGCCAAAGGGTTACGCTTATCTGCTTGTCTGTAAAGGTCGCGGTACGCTGGCAACCTGCATGTTTGAAGACTTCCACAAGGAGCGTCAGTACCTGGAACGGTGTGTCGAATATTTTACTGAAAAGGTGGGTGTTCGTATGAAGAATCCACGCCGTTTTGGCGGTGGTGGAAACTTCTCGCTACCGCGCACTGCCCGTAAAGGCAATATGCTCTACGCGGGCGAATCCGCGGGGTTTCAGGACCCGCTGTTTGGTTTTGGCATTCGCTGGGCACTGATATCCGGGGTAGAGGCGGGTCGGGCGCTGGCCGAGGGTGATCCCGCCCGTTATGAACATGTCTGGAAAAAACGGTTGCGGGCCTACCATCAGGCAGCGGCAACCAACCGCTGGTTTTACGAACGGCTGGGTGAGCGGGGTTATGCCACGGCGTTGCGCAAGTACGCCCGGGAAAATGATGCCCGTGCCTGGATGAAGCGGGCCTATGCGCCCGCCCTGTGGAAGAAAGCCTGGTACTACATAATGGCGTCGCGGGGTAACAAGCCTTTGTTACAGCCGCGTGAAAACTGTGACTGTACCTGGTGTCGTTGCGACCGCCGCCTGGCCCAGGCGGGATGAAGGTCAGGCAGGGAAGGGAAGGAGTTTTTCAGCGGTTCTGGTAACGGTTAAGATCCAGTAAACCTGCCCTGACAGGTTGTTTTCGCGCCAGTTCGTCCTGGAACCAGTCGGCCAGTTCCCAGAATGCAGTATTGGTTCGTCTCACACCATATTTATCAACGAATGCTTCAAATTCCTGTTTAGTACGAACCGATGCACAGTGTCTGGCGAACGCGTCGATTTCGGAGACAGGTACCGAGAAGAAGAAATTCGGGTACGAACCTTCCAGCCAGTTCACAACGGTCATGGTGTCCTGATCAATATCCGATCTGTCGCGGTCATGTTCGTCTGCTATAAAAGATGAAACGTTCTTGTAGGCATTGTTGCGGACCAGGGTGTAGGCCAGATCCTGCTCCGGTTTGTCCATCCTTACCCTGACATAGGCCACGTCCGGGAAGGCATGAAGCCTGGCGCCGTGTATCCGGGCAATCTCGTTCATCGCCTTGTCAACGCGTACACTGTCAGTGTCTGTTGAATCTGCCAGGCAATTCCTGCTGCCGCAGCGGTTGATGTTTATGGCCTGTTGTGTGGTGGTGGCAACACGCTCCTTGATGTATTGGTAAAGTTCCTGCTGCGGTTCATCTGTCCGGTATCCGCTTACAGACTCTACCTGTAGCCACGCTTGCGGTGCGTTGAATAGTTCTTCCACGCCGGTGCGCAGGCCGCTATACCAGCTGTCACGTATGGCCTTGCGTCGATCCGCCGGCAAGAAGGCCAGGAAATAATCCTCACCCTCCATACGCAGGAAGTCCATATACACGCGTGTATTTACCTGGTGGACCAGGTTGCCGTAGACGTTGTACCCGGCAACCAGCAGGTAGTGAATGCGCTCGAACAGGGGGTAGTCAATGATCCAGGCCGTTTCCGGGTTGACACCTGCCAGGCCATAAGACACAGAGCCACTGTCGAAATGCCGAAACACGGTCAGCGCTGCATTGGGGTTGTTGCCGTCACCGTCCCAGATATAGCCCATCGCGTGCCCGATATCGTGGGTGTTGATCTTCTCGAACATGGCCTGCTTGGTTTCCAGGTAGCGCCGCTGGCGTTTCCAGTAATCGGTCCAGATACTGGTGATATCCAGCGAACTGCGGCGCTCCGAGGGTAGCTGAAGGTCGTCGGCAACCTTGCCGACAAACTGGGCATCATTGGTGAATACTGATTGCTCCGGGTCAAAAAACATGACCCAGAACCGGTCTTCGATAACATCGAGTGCGATCTGCCCGCGACAGACCGGCCCTTTGATAAACCCTTCGACAAAAAAATGTGCATCATCCAGGAGAAACCGGTAGCGCGATTTGATGGGCAGGTCTATAAAAGTCTTGAAGGGGTTGGAGGCTGTTTCCGGCTGGTAGGAAGGCAGTTTTTGCACTTTATATACCGGGTCCAGAAAGAGTTCACGGTAGCGCTGCATGCGCTGGCCAGAGAATTCATAGACGATATGGTTTTTTACAACAATGCTCGGGACATATTTCCGCAGCCGGTAGTAGAATCGGGCAAGGCCCGGATCATCATAAGGTCGTACAGTCGGGATTTCGTCAATGCCTTGTCCCGGTGGTGTGCGGGAACGCACCAGCCGGTAAAATTCCCGCGCCGGTGAGTCGGTAAAGTGAATATGTGCGTGAAACAGGTGCTCATAGAGGTAACGGCTGACCAGTTGTTGTTTACGGGATGTCCGGTTAAAGAAATCTTCCCAGCGATTGATTTGAGGCTCCACCGCTGCAGAGGGGCCGGCGGGTGCGGGCGCACGTGCACCCTGTGCAAGCCACGAAACAAGGGTCTGGTATTCCTGTTCAGACAGATCTGGCATGGCATAGGGCATCCCCCATGACGGATGCTCCTCTGCAAATTCATCAACTGCGTCCAGGGCAGGACAGGTCTGTTCACGGTTGAGCCCCAGGGTGAAGTTGTCCGGAAGTCGCTTCGAGTGGGGCTGTGGGTGCTGTCGTTTCAGTTTCAGCAGTCGGTATAGCACCGAGTTGTTCAGGTTTTGTTCAGGTGTTTTCAGGCCCTCATTGAGTACCGGGTGAAAACCACGGGAACGCCACTCAGCCGTGCTTTTGGCGTCCACAAACAGACGTGTTGGCTGCATGGCGTCAATCCGCGCCGGGTTATAGACCGCTTCTTCGCTGGCGCCGCGTTGAAGGCCTTCATGCGAGGAAAGCTTTAGCTGACAGGGTGCATCATAACAGCCATGGCAGACCACGCAGCGTCGTTCCAGAACGGGTCTGACCTGGTGCTCGTAGTCAACAGGCGTGCTCAGGAGGTCCGCAGGAATTGCGATATCCGTTGAGGCCTGTTTGTTGTTTCCATCATGTTGTGGCAGCGGAAGGGTATAGAGGAGGCTGCCTGCCAGCAAAGCGAGGAGCGTAACCACCAGGACGCGTGTCTTGATTGAAGTTTTGAATCGTCCCGCCACAACCCGCATGTTAGCAGAAACAGTTTTCGGGTGAAGTTTGTACCAGAATCAGATACCAAGCGCTTTGTGAATCTGGTTGAGCTGTTCTTCTTTGTGCTCCAGCTCATGGATCAGCATGGATACCAGTGTCGGGCCCGCCGCATAAGCGCGCGCGAAACCTATCTTGAATCCGAGCCTGGTTATTTCGCGAGCGAGGTGTTCCAGTTCCTCATCTTCAAGACGACCGGACTTACCGGCCAGTACCTTCTTGGCATCTTTTATCAGACTGGCAGACATCTTGTTTCCTCCTATTTTATCTGAATACTAACACTTACTGTTTCACTGTAAACAGTGAGCACAAGTACAGTAGAGAAGAGCTCAAAAACATTAGTATAGCCTGCACCGGAATACCCCTTTTTTCAATGCGCCTTTCTCGCAGGATTTTCGGAAACAATTGCCCGTCGCCGGTTGATTTTTTGTTTTAAGACCCTATGTAGCCGTTAGCCGGAAGTGAAATAAATCATTGTTATTAACTGGAACAGGAGTTTCAAAATGAGTGTCGGAGACAAAAAACTGGATGACGTGCTGGAAATCCTCGATCCCATCGCGCTTCCGCCGGCAGATTACCCGCCAGCGGTTATTGTTCGTGATACACCACGCGATGAGATTATGGCGCGTATCAACAGCAATGCTTCAAAAGTCGGTATCGATCTGACAGACGAGCACCGGGAAGTTATTAATTTCCTGTTTGATTTCTACACCTACTGTTGTGAAACAAAGGATCCGGGCTATGTCAGTTCAGAGGTGTACTGGAAGTACGTTAACTGCCTTGACGACCCTGAGTGCAGGAAAGACACTGAAACCAAAGACTGCCCGTATGGCCAGTTGAGCAGTGAAGAGGCGCAGAGGGCCTACCCACTGTACCGTGTGTTGTTAAAGGCATTCAAGGGCAAGGGTGGAAAAAAATACCTATATAAATTATTTCCTTACGGGCCATTGTTCACAATCCACCTGCTCGCCAAGCTGCCCCGGTTGCGCCACGATGTAGATCCACATTTTGGAACAGCGTACTGATCCATCATGAGCGCGCCCAAACGTATTGGGCGTGCTTTTTTGATAGACCTTTATATATAATGAACAGCTAATAGTGTGCAGGGGTAAGTAATTGAGATATGTCTTACGAAATTGAAGTTGAAAACATCAAGTGCAGTGGCTGTGCGGGTACGATTGTAAAACGCCTGTCTGGCCTCGATAGTGTTGATGAGGTCCAGGTGGATGTCGAGCTTGGCATTGTGCGTGTAACAGGAGATGAACTGGCGCGTGCTGAAGTCTGTGTACTGCTCGAGGTGCTGGGATACCCTGAGTCGGGAAGTACCAGTGGTGTTAATTCCGTAAAAGCGAAAGCAAAATCATTTGTCAGCTGCGCTGTCGGTCGATTTGCCGACAAGCCTTCAGATTGAGCCTGCCTGCCCCGGATTGTGACAGGCTTCACAAAGTTCTCCCTTTCCGTGCCGATACCCTGACTACAGGGTGAAGTGCATTTGCGGAGGCAATACTTTCAAAGTGTGTAGCACACCGAAAAAATCCGGCGTTATGTTTCGCTCGTCACGCGTCGACGAAAGCAGGGCGGGCTATGAAGACTATTCAAGCATGCTTCGCCGCGCCTCCGAGCGTATTGATAATCTCCAGCGAGCACGTGACGCGCAGCGGGAATGTGAGCAGAACTCGCCGCCTGTTGCCTCACCCGGGCCAGCCAGTGATCCCACGCAAACCACTTCACGGTCTTCATGGCTGTCCCGCTTCCTGGTCTATCTGAATACACCCCGCTTTCTGTTTCGCTAGAGCAGCAGCCTGTTCTATTTCCCTCCCGCCAGTTTTACTTCATCGTCTGAATATTTCATCGCATCGAGCTTACGAAATGACCAGCGGTCAGTATAGACAACAGTTTAAAGAGTTACAGCCGATGTAGAAGGCCAGGAGAGGTAATGTGCCCGTTGACTCAAAATTCATTTAATTCCTCTCCTGACGTTTGATATTGAATAAAACACCTCTGGATTACATCTGCTTCAACAAGGGTGTTTGCCTGGCGTTTCAGCAGCACAGTAGATATTTTTTAATCCGGGAGAAACAGGCATGGCAAGTGGATCAGGTGTTACATATATCAGGCTACTGATTATACTGGCATTTTCAGGAATATTTGCGGTTCCAGCAAGTAATGCCAGGGTCTGGGACGAGTTATTCAAGGAGCAGATGGAGAGTGCTGAAGCCGGTGACCCTGATGCGCAGTACGAAGTCGCTATCATGTATCTTAACGGGCGCGGCGTAGAACAGGATTTTGATGCAACCCTGTTATGGCTGGAGCGGGCTGCAGAAAATGGCAGTGAGCAGGCAGCCAGCAAGTTGCGAAGAATCAAGAGTCAGAAAAAGAAATTTACCGCGACCCTGAAGCGTGCAGAATCAGGTGACAGCAAGGCACAGTACGATATTGGCATGATGTACCTGAAGGGTCGTGGTGTGAAGCTGGATCCGGACGAGGGCAGAAAATGGCTCGAGAAATCTGCAGCACAGTCCAATGAAAAAGCAAAGGCACGGCTTGCAATTCTGCTCATCAAAGGTGATGGCGGTTCGAAGGATTACAAGCGAGCACGCGATCTGCTGGACAGCATCAGTGAAACCAGTGCCCTGGCCCAGTACTACCTGGGTGAACTGTATGCATCAGGGAAGGGTGTTCCGCGTAACTATGAGACGGCGATGAACTGGTATCAGAAGGCAGGTGATAACGGTTTCAGTATGGCGGGTGGCAAGGTTATTAACATGCAGGAGGAGATCCGCATGCAAGCCCGCCGCAAGAAAAATGCCAGCAAGGCTGCTGCCGAAGCGCAGCGTGCATCTGTTGAATCCGCCCAGCGCAGGCAGGCCCGGGCAGATGCAATCAAAAAAGCAAAAACGGTAAAGGCCGCAAAGGCGAAGAAGGCACCGAAAAAAACGGTTGCAAAGGTCAGCCCAAAAGTTGTCAAGGCGCCCGTCAGACTCACGCCTCTGCAAAAACTTTCCCGCATCAAGTGGTCAGCTCGTAACAAACCGGTTGAATATCTGCCATCTGCCGTTTCGGAATGCGAACTGGAAGGCGATGTGCTTGTGTGTTTCAGCGACGAACTGAAGCGCGAGAGTGGTAACCAGACAGTGCTCTACAAGGTAAAGTCCGAAGTGCGTAAAAGTAAGGGCGGTTTCTCGATTTCCTACAGCAACCTGGTGTTGGGTGTTGAGGACATGGACGTTCCTGATGATGAAGACAGCGCTGGTTACGACGATGAGGAAGACAGGGGTTTTGCAATACAGACCGGATGGACCCGTGCGCACCAGGTTGATTGCCAGATGAATGGCAAAAAGACCATGAACTGCGTAAAGGACAAGACGCACCGTGTGCAGGTAGACGGGGACGTCAAGGTTGCGATCACCGACAAGAAATAGGGCATGGTAATTTCTCGCAGAGGGCTGGCATCAGCTACGCCAGAAGGCGACAGTGGTCATACAGCATTCTTCCCTTTGTTGCAGCTGATGTGCAGAGCCCTGGCGTTTATCGACTGGCAGCTATAGTGTATCGATCCATTTTTCAATCATTTTAACTTCGCTGCTGATGTAATCCGGGTCATGGTAAACGTGGCCCATGAGGCTGATGCCTTCGGTACGCCCCAGCAGGTGGAGGGCAAGTGAGCGGGCCTGTTGTGGATCAGTCAGCTTGCTGAACTGTTCTTCCAGCCAGTCACGAAACAGATCAAACAGCTGTCTGGCGCTTTCCCTGGTTGCGCAGGTGGTTTCTTTTCCGAGTTCGGTATTGAGAGAGCCGATCGGACAGCCATACCGGATCAGGTTCTCCCGGTTCGACATGACCATGTGCACAAAACGTCGCAAGCGGTCTTTCGGGTCGGGAAGTTCCGTATCCCATGCCGATAGTGCCGCACGGTATTCGCTGGCGAGTTGACGGATAACGGCATCGAGGATGTCGTCCTTGGTCCGGAAGTAGTGGTAGATATTGCCACGTTGTATGCCAGTGTGATTGACGATGTCGCTGAACGAGGTTCGGGCGTACCCGCGCCGGTAGAAAAGTGTTCTGGCGGCCTCGATTATTTCGTCCCGTGTTTGCCCGCGATGACTGCTCATGGTGACAAGGTTAACCCAAATCTGCCTGTCGATGTCAGGAGGGAATGGGCTTGCACATCTTCATGGGTGTTTGCTGCCGTGTTGCCATTTCGTTCATCTGCATGCGAATGGCTTCCTTCCAGTGTATTTTCGGTTGATAGCCCAGCTTTTCTGTTGCCCGTGTATTACTGGCACCGGTTTCTTCCAGCAGGTGAATAATGCTGCGCGTGACCAGGGGTTCCCGGGGCATAACCGGATCCAGCAGTTCCATGCTGCGGGCAAAAGGGTAGGCGACTGCAAAGGGAACACTGAAGTGTGGTGTTGGCAGCTGATAGCTTTCATTCAGAAAGCCAATGACCTCGCGTGCCGTGGGGACGGTCGGGCCAACAATGTTAAAGCCCTGGTAACCCTCAAGCCCCGTAGCGGTGGCAGTCAGTGCAAATGCTTCACCAATGTCGTCACCGGCTATCAGTGGCATGCCGGTTTTACCGCCACTGACCCAGGGGACAAGATGTGTTTTCAGGCGCGGCACCAGTAACGACAACAATCCGATGCCATAACGTCGTCCTGCAAACAGGCCGGTGCGTAAAGAGATCATGGTGCAGCCACGGACGTCGCAGTCACGCATGTGGTTTTCGATGCGCGCCACATTGCGCATATGCGGCCAGAGCTTCAAGCGGCTTTCATCTGCACGGCTCATCGGGTCCTGCGAGGCATAGGGTGCAGCAACACTTGTCGAACTGAGAAAAATAAACCTGGAGACGTTGCTTTTTCGTAACTGTTCGATGAGTGCTTTTGTTGGTTGATAAAACAACTGCTCCGACGCCTTGCGGTAACCCCATGCCGAAGTCCAGGCAGCGGCGTGGCAAACCACGTCAATATTGTCGAGCAGCGTTTCAAGATACGCCTTGTCTTGCAGATCGCCCTCGCGTATCTCGCCATCATAGGCCGGTAGCAATTTTCGTCTGTCACGGCAGGCTGCGACAGGTTTTACGCCAGCCTTTTTCATCAGTGCTTCAAGAATATGGCTGCCGACAAAACCGTTCGCTCCCGTGACCAGTACGTTGAGGGTTTCCATGTGCGGCTTTCCTTATGCAGTGACAGACTGGTATGATCGTCCCAGAGATTAGGACGATCATACCAGTCTGTCAAGTCCGGGGTCAGACATTGAAATTCAGCGCCTGAATCCCCATTAAGCAGTAACGTGAAACTGGAACAGGATTCAGGAGGCAAAACGATGAGCAGACTGGCATATCTTGGAGAAGGGCTGGATCGTGCCTGGGAATCTCTGGCAGAGGGGTGGCATCAGCTGCGCCAGAAAGCATCGCAGGCGATTACGCGTTTTCACCCGCTACAAAAACGCAGGGGCGAGCCCAGCAGTGCCGAAGACGAACTGATGCAGCGAACGATCCGCTGGGGTGTTGTTGCAGCAGAAGTCGAAGAGCGCGATGACGAGGTTGTTGTTCGGTTAGAGGTGCCCGGACTGGAGCCGGATGACTTCGATATCAGCGTCGTGAACGACTTGCTGGTCGTTCAGGGTGAAAAACGTATGGAGCGTGAGCAGAAGCGTGGCCAGTATCATGTGATGGAGTGCGCCTACGGCAGCTTTGAAAGGACAATCCCGTTACCACGCCGTGTTGACGCCTCGGGTGTAAAAGCCCGTTACAAGCGCGGTGTACTGACGGTGCGTTTACCCATTGCCGAGTCGGCCCGGGTCAGGCGGATCGAAGTGAAGAGTTAACAGGGGTGTCTGCCAGGGATGGCGGAGCCTATACCGGTACATTTCTTTTTCCCCGGTGCCATTCAGTGATAGTCTTGTGATAAAGCAGGCTGTCGAGGCATTTAGTTATGACTTCTCGGGGTAAAAGGATCACCCGTCGCACCTTCATGGAGCAAATCGCCATGCTGGGTGTGCTGGGCGCGAGTTACCCGGCTTCGCTACTGGCACAGGCGCGTCTGGACGCAGGTAGATCGCAACCACAGCCAGACTGGCTGAAAGCCGATCCCTGGAAAACCCTTGCCGACGTTCAGCAGCACCTGTTTCCTGCGGCACAAGACACCCCCGGCGCCAGTGATATCAAGGCAATTGTGTACCTGTATAACAGCCTCGAAAATCCCGCGACCGATGGTGAAGAGAGGAAGTTTATTGTCAAGGGTGCGGGTTGGCTGAATGAGCGGGTACAGGAAAAGTACCAGCAATCATTTGCAACGCTCGATACGACACAACAGGAAACTGTGTTGCGGGAGATCGAACAGAGCAGGGCAGGCGAGCGCTGGTTGTCACTGCTGCTGACCTACCTTATAGAGGCTTTACTGGCAGACCCGGTGTACGGGGGTAATCCGGAAGGCATTGGCTGGAAATGGCTGGAACATCAGCCGGGTTTCCCGACACCCCCGGCGGACAAGACCTGGTACAGGCTGGCCGCACCGGTACACTACCAGCGCAAGGCCTGATCCGCATGGACCACGATTTTGATGTCTGTATCGTCGGCAGTGGCGCCGGGGGTGGCCCGGTTGCCCTGATACTGGCGCAGGCCGGTTATTCGGTTCTGGTGCTGGAAAAGGGGCCATGGTTTACAGAGAAAGATTTTTACAAGGATGAACTGGCCTGCTGCCGGCGCAGCGTGTACACCCCGGAACTGAGTGACGAGCAGCATGTTATCGAAGACCTCGACAGTGACGGGGACTGGGTCGGTGAAGCCACGTCGGATTCGGGCTGGGATTTCTGGAACGGTAACTGCGTAGGTGGATCGTCCAATTTCATGAGCGGGTTCTTCTACCGCCTCAAGCCAAAAGACTTCCGTCTGCTGTCTGTGTTTGGACCGATTCAGGGTGCAAATGTGGCAGACTGGCCGATCAGTTACGACGATCTCGAGCCATATTACACACGCGTGGAAACAGAAGTGGGTATCTCGGGGAGGTTTGTCGATCACCCGCAGGCAGAACCACGATCAACTCGCGATTTCCCTTATCCCCCGACGCACGAGCACCCTGTCTCCCGACAGATAGACGCGGCTTGCCGAAAGCTGGGTTATCACCCGTTACCTACGCCACGTGCCATATTGTCCAGGCCGGAAGGCCAGCGGCGCAGTTGTGAATATTCCGGTTACTGTGGCAGTTACGGTTGTTCGTCCGGTGCAAAAGGCAGCGCACGGGCCGCGCTGCTGGGCAGGGCGGTTGCAACGGGGCATTGCAGGATCCAGCCGCATGCGAAGGTGTATAAACTGGCCAGTAATGCCAAAGGGAAGGTGGTTGCGGCGGAATATTACGATGCAGATAACACGGTAAAAAAAGTCACCGCCAGGATATTTGTTGTCGCGTGCCAGGCGATTGAAACCAGCCGCCTTTTACTGGCTTCGACGGGGCCAAAACATCCCGATGGCCTGGCCAATCGCCACGCCCAGGTCGGCAGGAACCTGCTGTTTTCTGCCGGTGGAGCAGGTACCGGTGACCTTGTGTACGTTGATATGAGTGATGCGGAGGCCGAAGCCCTGAAGACCCGCGGCCCGTTTGTAAACCGTGGCTTACAGGACTGGTATTTTATCAACGACAAGGCGCTTGGCGGGCAGGCCAAGGGCGGTACGGTCGATTTCCTGTTACGTCACCCCAACCCGATCGGAAAGGCTATGGGTGAGAAATGGGGTGATAATGACAAGCTGGTGTGGGGGCGTCCGCTCCAGCAACGCTTGAAGTCGGTATTTACCGATGCACAGTATTTACGCTATGAAATCTTTTGTGACTGGTTGCCGACAGACAACTGTTTTGTCGGCCTGGATAGCCGTGTGCGTGATAAATGGAACACACCCGTGGCCAAAGTGCGCATCGGTTACCATGAACATGACCTGAAAGTGGGTCACTATATTAACGAGCGCGCCAGGACCGTGCTGGAAACACTGGGTGCGAGTAACGTAAGATCCAGTATCAGTGGTTCACCGCCACAAAACCTCGTCGCCGGGGGTTGCCGGTTCGGCCACGATCCTGAAACCTCCGTGCTGGATGCCGACTGCCGGGCCCACGATGTTGATAACCTCTATATAACGGATGGCAGTTTTATGCCAACCGGAGGCAGCGTGCCCTATACCTGGACGATCTATGCCAATGCCTTCAGGGTAGCCGACAAAATCAGGGAACACCTGTAGCAACGTTATGCAACCCATTGTATCTGTCTCTAACCTGTCCAAGATCTACGCCAGCGGACACCAGGCGCTAAAGCGTGTCAGCCTGGATATTGCGCCCGGCGAAATCCTGGCATTGCTGGGCCCCAATGGGGCGGGCAAGACGACCCTGATCTCGATTATCTGCGGGATTGTCAATGCCAGCGAGGGATCAGTGACGGTCGGTGGTCATGATATTGTCAGTGGTTACCGTGTGACGCGCGGGATGATTGGCCTGGTGCCACAGGAGCTGACACTGGGCGCTTTTGAAACGGTCTGGAATACCGTGAATTTCAGCCGTGGGCTGTTTGGGAAGAAACCCGCACCGGACTATATTGAGCAGTTGTTGAAAACGTTATCACTATGGGACAAAAAAGACAGTCCACTCATGGCGCTGTCGGGTGGTATGAAGCGCCGTGTACTGATTGGAAAGGCTTTGTCGCATGAGCCGACGGTACTCTTCCTGGATGAACCCACCGCAGGGGTGGATGTCGAGTTACGCAAGGATATGTGGGCGCTGGTAGAGCGCCTGCGCAAGTCGGGCGTCACGATTATCCTGACGACCCACTATATCGAAGAGGCTGAAGCCATAGCGGATCGTGTCGGTGTCATCAGCAACGGTGAATTACTGCTTGTCGAAGACAAAAAAGCGCTGATGCACAAGCTCGGTAAAAGACAGTTGATTATCGAACTCGATGCACCTTTATCGCAAATCCCGGAGACGCTGGTCAGCTGGCCACTGGAGCTGTCTTCCGATGGCAGGCAACTCACCTATACCTATGATCCGCTCAATACCGATACAGGGCTCAGCGAATTACTCCAGGCCATCAGTCAGTCGGGTCTGCTGATAAAGGATTTGCAAACCACGCAGAGCAGTCTTGAAGAAATATTTGTCAGCCTGGTGAGCACGAAATCATGAATACGCAGGCAGTCAAGGTTATCTACAAGCACGAAATGTTGAGGGCATGGGAAACACTGCTGCAAAGTTTTGTTTCACCCGTACTCTCGACTTCACTCTATTTTGTGGTGTTTGGTTCGGCGATCGGCTCCCGTATTCAGCAGGTCGAGGGTGTACCCTACGGGTTGTTTATTGTGCCGGGCCTGATTATGCTGGCATTACTGACACACAGCATCGCCAATGCCTCATTTGGTATTTTCTTTCCGAAATTCACCGGCACGATCTATGAAGTCATGTCTGCCCCGGTTTCATTTTTTGAAATTCTGATCGGTTATGTCGGTGCGGCTGCCACCAAATCCCTGATAATCGGTCTGATTATCCTGGCCACTGCCGGGTTTTTTGTGCCGCTGGAAATCGCACACCCGTTCTGGATGACCGGCTTCCTGGTGCTGACCTGTATTTCTTTCAGTCTGTTCGGATTTATTATTGGCTTGTGGGCAGATAATTTCGAGAAGCTGCAGTTGATTCCGCTGCTGATTATCACACCGCTGGTCTTCCTGGGCGGCAGCTTCTACTCGGTCAGCATGCTACCGCCGGCCTGGCAGACGGTCACACTGTTTAATCCCGTGGTGTATCTCATCAGCGGATTTCGCTGGAGTTTTTTCGAGGTGTCTGATGTCAGCGTCGGACTCAGCCTGTTTATGGTGCTGGCGTTCCTTGTTGTGTGCCTGATGGTTGTCGGCTGGATGTTTAAAACCGGCTATCGACTGAAACAATAAAGAAACTGATTATTTCATTAAACGATCAATCGCCGCATTAATGGTTTTCAGCCGATCCGTATCGCCACCCCTGTCTGGGTGATGCTCCATGGCCAGGCGTCGCCAGGTCAGTTTGATGGTTTCATCATCCACCGGGTCTGCGAGCCCCAGTTCCGCGAGTGCTTCACCACGATTATCAAACTTGCCAAGTTGCTTCCAGAATGAGGCAATCAGATTGCAGACGTCGTCTTCCGTTGCCCCGTCCAGGTTGTTCCAGTCCAGGTAGTAGCTGCGCAGCGGGTCCGGTGTGGTCAGCGATACTTCGCCTGCTGACCAGGGCAGGCAGCGAATACTCAACGGGCCAATTTCCAGCAAGCCCTGTTTTGAGGATGTCAGTCTGTCCCTGAGGGTGTAAAGGGCGTTGAAAAGCAGGAAATGCGCGCGGAACAAGTGGATGGGGTCAGCGGGGGGTGGAGGCAGAAATTCGAAGAACCCGCGGGCCTTCAGGGCACTGATGAGATCGTGTTCCCTGATCCCGCCTGGCTGGGCTTCGAGTTCCTGCCTGATTGCCGTATAAAAGACATCGGGTAAACGTGAGTTGTCCTGCGACATGGTTACAGTATACCCGGCTTTTATGTTTTATCCCTGTGCGGTGTCGGTGCTTTATCTGCCAGGTCCACTAGAAATCAGCGCGATAACCGAGATTGAAGAAGAAAGAGGAGGTGTCCTGGGTATCATTGGGTAAATCCTGGGTAGACCATTCTCCACCGAACTCTGTTTCAAATCGGTAGCGTTTCCGCCAGCGGTAGTCGATACGCATCGACGGTGCAGCGATCCATTGTGTGGAGTTGTTACTGGTATTGTCCCGGTAATCGACCCTCATACGGGGATTTACACGCCAGACTTTACGGAACGGGAAGCGGCTGTTCAGCGATAGCGAGGCAATGTGACTGCTGGTAGTGTCCGAGTAACGTAGCCCTGCCACGCTAACGTCACCCGGCATTAACAGGTTGCTGCCGATGAACTGCAGGTTGTAGAAGAATTCGTAGTCAGTTCCGGGGATTTCATCAACACCTCCGGATGCCCTGGTGTCAGATAACTTCGATAGGGTGATGTCACCACTGATCTGGTATTTATCGGTTAGCGGGTGTGCGGCACCCAGTGTGATGCTGGTCGAGTCGGCTGTACGATCTTCTGCCAGGTCGCGGATTTCATCGTCTGTGAAGATATCCTGTAATGCATTCATGTCGGGTACCGTCTGTCCCTGCAAGGCATTCGAGGTTGTCAGTATCGGGCTGTTGCGGTAGTCGATTGAAGCATTAATAGTTGTTCGGTCGGGCAGTGTCCAGGTGCCGAGAAGGATCAGCGTATTCAGTGACGAATAGGAGATATCGTAGTCGACGAAGCTTAGCAGTGAGAGCCTGGGGTCGAAATAGCGCGCTTCGCCACCGACAGCACGACGATCAAGAACACCGTCATTTTGCTGCTCGATTAAAAAGACATTGAAATCCCAGGCGTTGGCGAAAGTTCCGAGATCGGCACTGATACCATAAAGGTAACGCTCGGTCTTCAGCTGGTCCCGTGTCGATAAAACGGGAAAACCGGCGACGACGTTGACAAGGATTCTGTCATTGAGCTGGTAACCGGCAAGCAGCCCGTCGAAACGACCCAGTACACCACCCGTGTTCCGGGACTGGCGTCCCAACCGCGCGGAGAGCCCGCTGGATTTATGGTTTATGTCGGCATACAGGCTGCTGATGCTACTGCTGTCACCAGGCCCATCGCTTAGAAAATCGTACAGGTAAGAACCGGTAAACCGGGACTGGATATCATATCGCTCACCACGTTTGCGCGCTGTAATATCAAGGTCGGTTGACAGTGATGACTGGGTCACTACATCACCGGCAGCGTCTGTGGTGCTTTCGTCACGCCGGTAGAACTGGGATACGCCGCCATAGATATCCCATTCCGGCTTGCGTGAGGAACGACGTTTTCGGCCTGTTGGTTCTCGTGATGCCTGTTTTGCAGTCGTGATACCCGCCAGTCGTTGTGCAATCCGGTCAGCATCTTCGCCATCCGGGTAAAGGGCGAGGTAACGTTTGTATTCGCGAACTGCATGAGCAAGCTGTCCCTTTCGCTCCCTGGCTACGCCAAGAAATTCCAGTGCATCCTGGCGATACGGGTTGTCCGGGTAGCGAAGAATTTTTGTGTACAGCTGAATCGCATGGTTAATATCGTTTTTTGCCATGGACTGCCGTGCCTGTTCCATGAGTTCGGCAATCTTTTCGTCCGGTGTTTTAGGGAGGGTAGGGGTGATTCCTGGTACTCGCAGTTTTCGTACAACAGCTTCCCCCCCGGCCTGCTTGAGTGCAGCTGTTATTTCACTGGCGCTGGCGTAATCGACCCAGGCGCCAGGGTAGCGCGATTTGACTTTCTTCAGTGCAGCCCTGGCCTGCGCACGGGTTTCGAAGAACCCGGCACGCAAACGTGACCAAACACGGCCATCAATCGGAAATTTCGTTGTGTACAGGGTCAAGTTCCGGTTCAGGGGGAGGGCGCCTGCAGAAGGTACAGCGATGTCACGCAGTGATGACTCCAGGTTGATGACATAGTGCTCGGTATAATTGGCCTCGGGACTGGATTTACTCTGGCTTCGGCGGCTGGATTCCGGTTGCAAGACAGCAGGTTTGTTTACGATATTTTCATTGGTGACAACTTCCAGTCGCAAGTGACGGCGGTCGCTGCCCGGGTAGAGCTTGTAGCTGACCTCGCGTGAAAACCTTAGCGTCAAGGTTCCGCGTTCTGTGTCGAGTGGATCATAGCGTGCCTCAATCAGTGGAACCAGCGTGTCACGTTCGGCTACAACGGTTTGAAGCTCATTGGAAAATGTTTCCAGTGAAAAGAGACCATTGCTCAGTGCGCGTAACTCGATCAGGAGTTCATCGCCGCGCCTTTCAGGGGCATGTGTGACGTACTGCATTGGCACGTTAAATTCGACACGTATTGTCGCCGGGTTGCGGCTATCATCGATGCTGACAGTATCAATGACACCAGCAGCGAAAATTGAAACAGATGCCAGTAATAACCCGGCGAAGGCCAGCAAGCGCAGTCCATTAGCTTTTATATGATTCATTATCATTGGTCGGAAGGGTCGAGGAAAACTTTTATACTGCGGTAGTCCGGACCGGGTATAACGTGGTAATGAACGGGCCGGGTGAAATGTATGGTCAGCCAGGGGCCTTCTTTCACGTCACCTTCGTAGACTACTTCGTCAACAGAATACTGTTCAGCACCTTGTGGGCTTATACCTTCACGACCGGAAACACTTTCCCGGTCCACGGGTGCAACCTGAACAGGTTTCAGACGAATGCGCAGTTCTTTGCCTTCGTCAATCGGGAAATGTCCCAGGTAACTGAACAGGAACGAGAGTTTTGCTTCAAGTACCGGTTTTCCGTCCACAACCTGGATTGTCACCTCTTCGAGTACCTTGTTGGGCACGGGAGCAGCGACGGCCGCAGTCCAGGAAAAAACACCTGGCAATGACAGGCAGAGACCTGTCGTTATAAAAAGCCTGCGTAACGTTTTCATCATCACGATATGTCAGTCAAAGCTGCCATCACTGACGCGGTGTTCACCACTTCGACGCTTTTTGATGGTGGTCAGACTGCTGTCTGTATAGGTATGGCAGCTGCCGGAACAGTCACGGAGTTCGCCTACCTTGTATTTGATATCCGGGTTTTCAGACTTCTTGTGCGGCCCGGATTCGTAATCACCCGCGTGGCAACCGGCACAATCCGGCTGATAGCTCGGCGCAGTCCAGGTTACGGTCTGTGCGTTACTGCGATGACACGAGGTGCAGGCCATATTGCTTCTGTGATCGCCGGGATAATTCCCCGAGCTATGCCGGAAGTCAATCGGTGTCCAGCGTGTTGAGTTGTGACAGCTGTCGCATTGCAGTGCAGTCACAAAATGATTACCTGGCTTGCCGGTTGCTGTGCTGCCGTTGTGGCAGGATGAGCAGGACCCGGTGACATTATTGTGGTCAAAGCTTGCCGGTAACCAGGCGCGGTTTGAATGACAGGTGTCGCATTGAGCGCTGGTCTGGGTGTGATTGGCGGTTTTCCCGGTTGCGGTAACACCGTTGTGGCAGCTGCTGCAGGTTCCAGGAGCTACGCTGTTATGGTCGAATACAGCGGGAATCCAGGCGTTGCTTGTGTGGCAATCATCGCAAGTGTTTCCGGACGCGATATGAGATGCCGATTTCCCGGTTGCAGTACTCCCGTTGTGGCAGCTGAAGCAGGTGCCCACAACATCGGTGTGATCCACACGAATAACCGGTGTCCAGCTGCTGCTGCGATGGCAGTCTTCACAAATGTTGCTGGTCTGGATATGTTGTGCATTTTTACCCGTTGCAGTGGTGCCATTATGACAACTGGAACAGTTTCCACTGATGCTGTTGTGATCAAAAGAAGCCGATGACCAGTTGTTGGTATTGTGGCAATCCTCGCACTGGTTACCCGAGTTAATGTGATTTGCCGGCTTTCCGGTTGCTGTACTGTTGTTGTGGCAGGTAGAACAGCTTCCCATGACATCGGCATGATCAACGCGAATGACAGGTGTCCAGCTGCGGCTCCGATGACAGTCCTGGCACAGATTGTTGGTCTGTATATGCCGGGCATTTTTCCCGGTTGCCGTGGCGCCATTGTGACAGCTGATGCAGTTCCCACCGATACTGCTATGGTCAAATACGGCCCCGGTCCAGCCGTTGGTGGTGTGACAATCATCACAGCTGTTACCGGAAGCGATATGCGAAGCAGATTTCCCCTGAGCTGCCGTGCCGTTATGGCAGGAAGTACAGCTACCGAGTACAGCAATATGGTCAATGCGGGTAACCTGTTTCCAGTCACGTGTCGTGTGGCAGTCCAGGCAGCTGTCGGTGGTACGGATATGGCTGGTCGGCATGCTCTCGCCCTCCATCCGCGATGCGCTGTTATGACAGCTGGCGCAACGCGTCGGGGTGCCTTTGAATACACCACGTATATGACAGGCGTCGCAATCAGCAGACTGATGCCCGCCGTCAAGCGGGAACCCGGTGGAAAAGTGATCAAACGTTGTGTCCTTCGCGTAAGCGCCGGCTGTGGCGAACAGTGCCGCGATGAAGGTCAGCGTGAACAGTATGCGCTGCAGCAGGCGGTAGTGCCGGCCCGAAGCCAGAAGGCTGTGACAACGGTAGCGCAGGTAAGGTTGATCAGTTGATATGTACATCGCTGAATCGCTCCGTATTGTGGCATCTGGCGCAGTTGCGTCCAAAACGGCCTTTGTGAATATCATCCGCCCGGTGGCAGCTGTTACAGCTGTTTGCTGTGGCGGGCAGTGCATCTTCGGTCGGTGTGGTATGGCAGTCTTTGCACGACAGGTCTTCATGCGCGCCTTCCAGCCGGAAACCGGTTTGCTCGGCATGATCAAATTGCCAGGCTGACCAGCTGTTCGGGTTGTGACACTGCTGGCAATTTGTGCCGAGTGTCGACTTGTGGTCATCGTCATCACGGTGACAACTGATACAGGACCGGGACGTGTCACGGAACGCCGCAGAGGTGTGGCACTCTTCACAGGGTGCGGTGGCGTGCAGTCCCAACAGGGGGAAGCGTGTCAGATCATGGTCGAACACAATACGTTCTGACCAGCTTTGTGTCTGGTGGCAGCGCTCGCAGGCCTTGCCTTCCTGTCCATGGTGAACATCGTCACCGGCATGGCAGCTCAAGCAACTCGTAGACAGTTCTTCCTGCTGTATATCACCCTGGTGGCAGGCAACACAGGAGATGGTTTTGTGTTTTCCCGTTAGTGCAAAATCGGTTTTCCGGTCGTGGTCAAAACGGGTTGTCGACCAGCTTTTTTCGCTATGGCAGCTATCGCACTGTTTCCCGTAATTTCCGTGATGGGCGTCATCACTGCGATGGCAGGCGATACATTCAGTTTCCGGTTTCTTGTCCTTGACGGGGTCTGTATGGCAGGCTTCACACCGAACCTTTCTGTGTTTCCCACGCAGCGGGAAATCAGTGTCCCCATGGTCAAAATCGGTCTTGTCCCAGCTTTTCTCGTTATGGCAGGTTTCGCACTTGTTGCCATTTGCGCCGGCGTGTACGTCATTAATGGCGTGACAACTGTTGCAACGGTCCGGGGTGTCTTCGTAGCGTTCATTGACATGGCAACTGGCACAACGAACTTTTTTATGCGCCCCAAGCAGCTGGAAATCTGTCGAATCGTGATCGAACTCGAAGCGATCCCAACGGGCAGGTGTATGGCAATCATTACATTTGCTGCCCAGGTTGCCCTTGTGTGGGTCACTTTCCTTGTGGCAGTCATTGCAGGCAGAAGGTGCTTCAGACCAGGTCTTTCCCGCAAGATGGCAGGTAGTACAGGCAATGGTTGTGTGAGCACCTTTCAGGTGAAAATCTGTTTTCGTGTGATTGAATGTTAATGGATCCAGTTGCACGATATCGGCATTACGGCCAAGGTGCTCACTGTGGCAGCTCTTGCAGGTCCTGTTTTTAATACCGTCGATTTGCCCGTGAAAACCTTTGCTGTTCGCGATATCTGCAGAGACTTCTTTGTGACAATCCAGACAAAGTTGTTCCTGCGTACCTTTACGAAAACGCAGGTGGCATTGCGAGCAATCCGATTCGAGTTTTTTATGACCCTCGATAACCTTGCCAGGCATCAGCAATGTCTCGATATCCGCTGCCAGCATGAGGCGCGGAGATGCCAGCGTGAGTCCGGTCAGTGTCATCATGATAATTCGTATCCAGTTACCCATTCAGTAATCTGTCAGCCCCCGCTAGTACATGTGTACCGCGACGACATGCACTACGCCGGATAGCACCAGCATCAGGAAAAACGGGAAGTGCAGTACATGCCAGATAGAAAACAGCCGTTCGTAAAAATGAAATTCTGTCACTTTTCGAACGCTTTCGAGTTGTGCGCCGATATGTCGGAGTAATGTTTTACGTTGTGCAGTCGGCAAGGTTGATGGAACCTGCCGCCATAAAGACAGGTACAGTAACCAGGTCCGGAAACCCAGCGAGCCCAGGGTTAAAAAGCTGCTAATGATCCCCGCCGGCTTTGTGTGCGCCAGTGCCTCGAACTCGCGTACTTGGTTGCGAATCCGGGGGTAGTCTGTGAGGTGACTTTCCAGAGAGCCGCTGAGTAGCTCGGCATGGCGAGTGAGTTCCTCCAGCGTTGCCTTGCGTCCGTACAGGCCATGGTGGATACGTGTGTAGAAGTATCGACCGACCAGACCGCTACCCGCGACCAGCAACATACAGAACAGTGCAATGTTGCTGTTCAGCGATCCAAGCTGGAAACCACTATGGAAGAGAATGCAAACCGGCCCGATAATGCCGAACAGCATGTGGGTGCGAAACCAGAATCGCACCGGTCCCATTCGCCGCATAAAACCCGCATGTTTACGCAAGGGGTAAAGTAGTAATAACAGCATCAGCGTGCCGCCCACGATGCCGAGCGCATACCCTGCGCCATTTTCTGCAGTCAGCGGTTGCTCAATACGGTGTTTCCACCCGTAAGCGATGATCGCGAGGATTGACAGGTACCCCATAGCCAGCAAAATCCCACGCATGCGAGGACGGTACAGTTCGATCAACGAACCGCGCTGCGGTGATGCTGTATCTTTTTCGGTTACGGGTATAACGAGTTCAGCGGGCATGATGTTTTTTACATCCACAGGTCATGGTGGACGGCTCCTGGCTATATAACGGTAGGCAGATTGTCTTTTGAAGTGCGTTTTCCATGCTGCCTATCGCGTCACAAAAATTGGGAAATTACACCCAAGTTGCAATGAATGTGCCAGAATAAGTGGGTCTGATTAGCGGTTTATTCCGCCTAAAGAACTGTAAGTGCTTGTTTTTTTTATGGGCTCAATCTATGTAAACAGCCAATAGAGGTTGAAATTTTGACCCATGTCGGTATTCGGCGACGACAAAACGGTGCAAAAAATAGCGTTTTTAAGGCGGATTGGCCATTCGTCCATCGAAAGACTGTCGGCAGATGAAGACAGGTTTTGTACCAGATTAACGCCCTTCCGGCCGATGAACCGGGTTTCAGGGTATGGCACATGAACTGCAGTGTGTCAGGAACTTTGTGCAGCACATCACATTTTCGGGCGTTATACCCCGATCAATATCAGGGTACAGCGCTGCGCGCCGATGAGTCAGCCGTTACCCGTTTTAACTGGACGCAATTTTCAACGCTACGATGAACGCAACGTTTGCCCTATATTTTTTACCGCTGGCACTTATCCTGCTCTGGTATGTACATCGCGGGCAGAGGTTGCACGCGCAAAGCCTGGCTGCGCTCGAAGAAAACGAACGCGCCGGCCTGACAGAACCTGCTTCGTTGCACCCGGTGATTGATGCTGGTCGATGTATGGGATGTGGTTCCTGCGCCAGTGCCTGTCCGGAAGGTAATGTACTCGGACTGGTAGCGGGCAAGGCGGCATTGATTAATGCCACACACTGTATCGGCCACGGGGCTTGCAAGGAAGCTTGCCCTTTCGATGCGATCACGCTGGTGTTCGGTACCGAAAAACGTGGCGTTGATATACCTGCGGTCAAGCCCAATTTCGAAACCAACATGCCGGGCATTTTTATTGCTGGCGAGCTTGGTGGTATGGGCCTGATACGAAATGCCGTTGAGCAGGGACGACAGGCAATACAATCCATTGCTGCGTATGACGGTGCTGTAAAGGATAATCAATGGCAGGATGTGGTGATCGTTGGCGCAGGGCCGGCAGGATTCTCTGCCTCGCTTGGCGCAATGGAACTCGGGCTGCGTGCGGTAACGATCGAACAGGAATCGTTGGGTGGAACAGTCAGTCATTTCCCGCGTGGTAAACTGGTAATGACCGCGCCCGTAAAACTTCCCCTGGTCGGCAAGGTGTCGTTCACCGAAACCACCAAGGAAACGCTGATGGCGTTCTGGGAAAAGACCGAACAGGAAACCGGCGTTAATATCAATTACGGAGAGCGACTGGAAGAAATTACACCCGAGGCCGGGGGGTATCTGGTACGGACATCGAAAGCATCGTACCGGACGCGTACGGTATTGCTGGCGATCGGTCGTAGAGGCACGCCGCGTAAACTCGGTGTGGAAGGCGAATCCCTGTCCAAGGTGGTCTATCGCCTGATTGATGCCGAACAGTACAGGGGGCAGCATGTACTTGTAGTCGGTGGTGGCGACAGTGCACTGGAAGCTGCAGTGAGCGTGGCAGAACAACCTGGCACCACGGTTGCCCTGTCCTATCGTTCGGGTGCGTTTTCTCGCGCCAGGGACAAGAACCGGAAACGTATAGATGAAGCCGTTGCAAACGGGCGTTTACAGGTTATTTTTAACTCCAATGTGCTCTCTATCAGCGAGTCTTCTGTGACAATTGACCAGGAAGGAAAGACTGTCGAATTACCCAACGATGCCATCATCGTATCTGCGGGGGGTATTCTCCCAACACCGTTCCTGCAAAAAACCGGGATTGAAGTCGAAACACACCATGGCAAGACCTGAACAAAGTCTGTTGAGGCAGGTTCTGTTGTTATGCCTGCTGGTACTGGCAGAACCTGTCCTTGCCGATGCCTACAGCGACGCCTTGTTTGCCATACGTACACGTGACTATACCCAGGCATATCAACTGTTGAGGGAGTTGGGTAACCAGGGGCATGTCGACGCGCAGTACCAGCTCGCAGCCATGTACCGGGCAGGCACAGGTACCGGAAAAGACCACCGTAAAGCCGCTTACTGGTACCGCAAGGCTGCAGAACAGGGGCATGTAAAAGCGCAATACAATCTCGGTGTCATGTATGAAAACGGGTGGGGTGTCAATCAGAGCACAAAAGAAGCCAGACACTGGTTACAGCTTGCGGCTGACCAGGGGCATCGCAAGGCCCGTGCGAGGCTTGAAGGAACACTCGGCGCAAAGGTAGATGAGAGAAAAAAGCAGGCCACCGGGGCTGATCTGCACCGTGCTGTTATAAAAGGAGACAGCGCACGTGTCATTGCGATACTGGAGACTGGTGTCCCGGTCAATGCGCGGGATGCAAACAAGGCGACGCCACTGATTCGTGCTGCCGGGTTGGGGCATGATGCTCTCGTTAAAAAGTTGTTGGCGCAAGGCGCCGATATACATGCAAAAGATGCCGTGGGCGATAGTGCATTGATGAAAGCCACCGCCGGGGGGCATGACAAGGTTGCAAGCCTGTTGCTCGCTGCAGGAGCAAATGTTAATGCCCGTGATGCGGGCGGCAATACTGCGCTGATAGTAGCGACCCGGGCAGGCGAAAAGGAAACTGTAAAAATACTTCTCCGGCAAGGCGCAGATCCCGGTGTGCGTAATCGTAACGGGAGAGCTGCGCTAAATCTTGCAAAAAGCGGAGGCTATACCGCTATCGAGAAGCTGTTGCTTAATGCAGGTGCACAGCTTGCGCCAGTCGCGAAACATGATGAGAGCAAGCGCGTAAGACAATTGGGCGAGATTGCAGCCCGGCGCGGAGAAGATGATATACCGCTGATTGTGGAAGCGGCATGGAGAGGCCAGCAGGACGTCGTGCGCAGCCTGTTGAAACAGGGCATTTCAGTTAATACGCGGGACAAGGAGGGGTATACCGCTTTGGCTCGTGCGGCATGGGGCGGACATGAGGAAATTGTACAGGACCTGATTGCTGCAGGTGCCGATATCAATGCCCGTAGCACAAATGAATCAACAGCGTTATTGCTGGCGGCAAGGCAGGGAAATGAACGTATAGTACGGCAACTCCTGATGGCGGGCGCGACAGATACTGCGGATGAGAACGGTATTACAGCCCTGAACCATGCCATGAAGTCCGGCCAGAAATCCCTTGTCGGGTTGCTGCTGAAGAATGGGTCAACACTGCAAACGGGCAGTACAGGCAAGGTTGGCCCACTGCACTGGGCGACACAAAATGGCGATGTGCGATCAGCAAAAAAACTGGTTGAACAGGGCGCCTGTGTGGACTGCACCGATGATAACGGGCGCGATGCCTTGTGGTACGCAGCTGACACCGGCAACTTGCCACTGGTGAAGCTGTTTATCACGCGGACCGGCAATATTGATCAGCCGGATGGTGATGGCTATACACCTCTTCACCGGGCGGCACTGAATGGACACGACGCTATTGTAGGGTTTTTGCTTGAGCGCAACGCTGATCCGCGTACTTATGCCAGCGGAGGTAACAGTGCATTGATGCTGGCAGCCGGGAAAGGGTTCATTTCTGTCGTCAACCGCCTGCTGGACACGGGTATCGAACTCGATACAAGAAATGCCAGTGGCAACACGGCGCTGATGCTTGCTGCTTCCCGAGGGCATCAGGCCGTTGTTGATCTCTTACTGGAAAGTGGGGCCAATCCTGCACTTCGCAATAGTAAAAGACAACAGGCTTCAGATCTTGCCAGTGATGCCGGTTTCGATGTGATTGCAGCGCATCTCCGGGAACAGGATGACAAAGGGTTCTGGTAGAGCATACAGGGCAGACCAGAAAAAAGCGCTGCGTACCCTGTTATTGCACGCAACGCCTGGTCAAAGAAGAGCGTTTGGTAAATCAGGTGTCGGGTGGAGGCATTGGCAAGCCTGCCAGCTTGCAGACCTCATGAACCGGGTCTTTGGGAAACAGTTTGTAGATATGTCTCTCGTATTCTTTCTGGTCGTGGAATTTATCGCCCTTGTGCCCCAGCGTGCGGATGACAGTGTGCATGGTGGGGTTGCTCAGGTTCTCCTTGTAGTAATCCCGGAAATACCAGATCAGTTCCCAGTGATCGACAAATAGTTCGACCCCGTCACGTTTGGCCAGTGCACTGCTGACCTCCTCACTCCATTCATCCAGATCGCACAGAAAGCCCTGCTCGTTACATTCGATGGTTTTTTTGTTTATCTCAAGATTCATACTTTTACTCCCGTTCTGTTGCCTGTGATGCCATTTCAGGCCGCACGATTTGTTTGTGCGGTTAGTTACAAGGTATAGCAGATAATTACAGAACTGCCATATTGTCAGGATCTTTTCAGGGATATAACGCTAGTGGACGAATGTTTACAGGGGGGTATTGTTGCTGAGATGCCAGCTTTTGATACTGTCCCAGGCTTCCTGTGCTGTTTCTGCATACCAGAACAGTTCGCGGTCTTCCAGGTCAATGACACCTTCCTCAACCATAAAGTCGATATCCAGTACCCGTCGCCAGTATTGTTCCCCGATGAGAACAACCGGTACCGGCTTGATCTTGCGGGTCTGGATCAGGGTCAGGGTTTCGAACAGTTCGTCAAAGGTGCCAAAGCCACCTGGCAGGGCGACCAGCGCCTTGGCGCGTAGCAGGAAGTGCATCTTGCGCAATGCGAAATAATGAAAATGAAAGCACAGTTCAGGTGTGATATACGGGTTCGGGTATTGTTCATGCGGTAGCGAAATGTTTAACCCCACCGTTTTCAGGCCCGCATCGTAGGCACCGCGGTTCGCGGCTTCCATAATGCCGGGGCCGCCTCCGGTCATGACGACAAATTCCGGATTACCGGGGCAGCCGCTGGCATCAGCTACCAGCGAGCCGAATTCACGCGCTACGCTGTAATACCGGCTCTTGTCCTCGATACGTTCGGCAATCGCAAGCCGTCTTTCAAGCTCGCTGTCCTGCGGCTTGTCGGCCAGTGCGCTGCGTAGTGCAGCCACTTTCTGTTTTGCCGCGATTGGCTCAACAATGCGTGTGCTGCCGAATACGACGACAGTGTGTTTTACACCATGCTGCCTCAATAGCAGTTCCGGTTTCAGATAGTCGAGCTGCAGACGAATACTGCGGGTATCGTCCTGCTGCAGAAAGTCAAGATCCCTGTCTGCCGGGGTATAGCTGGGGCTGTTGAGTATGGCCTCTACCATGCCGGGGGCGTCGGGGTCTTCTTCCGGTGACTTCGGGTGGCACCAGGGCAAAGGTTCCTGGCGCTGCTTCGGGTTGGCGGGAGAAGGAATATGTGGTCTATGTGATTTCCGGCTCATATTTAACCTTTGTGCTGAATCATTATTACGATACGTACACTGCAACATTCCGGTATTTGTTACAATGTTCGGATGATAATTTACGATACTTCTCTAGAGACATTTGATAACGATGTACTGGCACGTTCTTATGAAACCCCCGTACTGGTCGACTTCTGGGCAGACTGGTGCGCACCGTGCCTGGTGATTGCGCCTGTCCTTGAACGGCTCCTGAACGACCTTGAGGGCGCAGTTCGACTGGCCAAACTGGAAGTTGATGAAGGTGAAAACATGAAACTCGCCGGTCATTACCGTGTGCGGGGCTTTCCTACGGTCATCCTGTTTCACAAGGGAGGAGAGCTGGGTCGCTTCAGCGGTGCCAGGCCTGTCAGCTGGATACGGCATTTTATCGACGAACATGTTGATCTTGCTGACCCTGTCTGATTCAATGCTGTGAAACTGTTCGTGCTGCCCGATATGCCAGCCGACAGAAATAAAACCAGCTCGTCGGGAAAGGATCAGCTATGCAGTATCAGCAGGATGTAGCACAAGCTCAGGAAATCGCACGCCTGGTATTCCCGTTGATGACCCGGCTGGGCATCCCGATGAATCCTGTCAACTACGCGCTCTGGTATGAGTACCAGCTCGGGCGTATGGAAGAGCTGGTGACTGCGCTGGACAAGATCCAGTGTGGTGATGAGCCCTATGATCCAGAACGGGCCAAGGCGCTGTTCCTGCGCTATGTTGCAACGCCCGGCGTAGAAGCGCTTGAGCGTATTGAGTCCGAGGTGTGTCGCCTGCTCGCTGATGTGGTTCAAATTGTAATCGATACCGGACTGGACCTCGGCAAGTACAGTAATCTGTTACAGAGTTGCAGTACCCGGCTCGAGTCAGCGGATGACCTGCGGTCAATCCGCAAACTCGTGGCAACCCTGAAATCGGATACCGGCAGGGTGGCTGAATCCAGTCAACAGACTGCCGGTACGCTGAAAGCACATGCCGATGAAATTGATCTCCTGCGCGCCGAACTCGACAGGGTCCGGCAGGAAGCTGTAAAGGACCCTCTTACCGGTCTGGCAAATCGACGCGCATTCGATGAAAGGCTGGCCGAGTCATTGGACGATAGTCTGCAACAACTCAGTAAAATCTGTTTGTTGATGGTGGATATTGACCATTTTAAAAAGATCAACGATGAACACGGCCATCAGATTGGTGATAAAATTCTCCAGTACGTTTCCTCGGTGTTGAAGAAAAACTTCAAGGGGAAGGATCTGGTGGCGCGGTTTGGCGGCGATGAATTTGCCGTAATTGTGGAGAATGCACCTATTGCGGGCGTACAGAGGGTTGCCGAGACAATACGCGAGCAGGTCAGTGACAGTACCCTGAAGCGAACGGACACCGGTGAGCCACTCGGGAAGGTGACGGTCAGTATCGGGTATGATTGCCTGAAACCGGATGACAGGCCGGGGGACGTTCTGAAGCGGGCCGACAAGGCATTATACACCGCCAAACAAAACGGTCGTAATCGTGTCGAGCTGTTTCGTCGCTAATGACAAGAATATAACGGAACCTGCGCAATGAAAATCAGTATTATCAGCGGTAGCCACAGGAAAAATTCACAAAGTGAAAAGGTCGCACGTTTTATCGAGCGAACCCTGAAAGACAAACAGTTGTGCGACGAGACCTGGCTGTTTACTCTTGAAGGCAATCCGTTGCCCCTGTGGGATGAAAGTATCTGGGAAGGCAATCCTGAGTGGCAGGCGCGTTTGACGCCAATCTCTACACAACTGGCATCGAGTGACGGTTTTGTCGTAATTGCACCCGAGTGGCATGGACAGGTGCCCGCCGGGTTGAAAAATTTCTTTCTTATGTGGGGCAAGGGTGAGCTGGCACACAAGCCGGCATTGATCGTGACAGTGTCATCGGCCGATGGCGGTGCTTACCCGGTCGCCGAGTTACGCATGAGCAGCTACAAGAACAACCGACTGTGCTATATCCCCGAACAGGTAATCGTGCGGAACGTGGAATCAGTACTGAATGACGACCCGGAAAAGAATAACCCGGATGCGGATGGCTATTTCCGCGAGCGTATCGCCTATGCGCTCGGTGTTTTGAAAGAATACGCGCTGGCGTTACGGGAAGTGCGCTCCAGCGGGGCTGCGAGCCTGGAAGTATTCAGGAACGGCATGTAAAAAAAAATCCCGCCGAAGCGGGATGAAGAGGAGTCACTCGGAAAATTCAGTTATTTGCCGCCATGCAGACCTGGTTGCGGCCATTCTTCTTGGCGCGGTACAGGGCCTTGTCGGCGCGGGTAAACATGGCGGTCGGGTCATCGTTCTGTTTCAGTTCGCTGACACCGATACTTGCCGTAATGCTCAGTGTGGCGCCGGAACAGTCAAAGCTGTTTTCTGCAATGTACTGGCGAATACGTTCTGCCAGCAGATGTGCACCGGCCAGATCGGTATCGCGCATCAGCACCACGAATTCCTCTCCACCGTAACGGAACAGCAGGTCTCCATCACGTTTGCAGGCGTCAACCATGTTGGCGACACACTTCAGTGCGCAGTCTCCGGTTATGTGGCCGTAACGGTCATTGATGTTCTTGAAATGATCAATGTCCAGTACCAGTAATGACAGTGAAGTATCCTTGCGCTGTGCATGACTCAGCTCGCGCTTGAGCATTTCATCGAGTGCTGCGCGGTTACAAATACCGGTCAACGGGTCTTTCTGTGCGAGCTGGATAGCATCTTCATACAGCAGACCGTTACGCAGCGGGTAAAGCAGGCTGCACAGTAATTGCTCCAGCGCCTCGAATTCGGCATCGGAAAATTTCTGGTTGCGACGGAATGTCAGGCTACCGAGCGGCTCATCACCGATGTTCAGGTTATACGAGCAAGCGTGGCGTGCCTGACGCCCCAGCTTCAGATCGATACCCGTATCTTCATTATGATAACGGACGCCATGGTGAACGATCAGTGAACCGACTTCGGCACTGAAAATCTCGATCAGTCGGGTAGGATCCAGGGTTGTCTGAAGGCTTTGTGTTATCTCCAGTGCTTTCTTGCTGGTCAGTTCCTGGAGCACGCTGCGATCTCCCGTTTTTAACGGGTCTTTCAGTAGGTCTGCAGTTTGTGGCAGTAGCTTGTTCATGCTGATATCCAGGTTGCTCGGATGTGTGACATGGCTATTGCGAATTCTGTGCCAATTGTCATTTAAAATAACAAATATAAATTAAAACAATAAGATACATTTAAAGTCGTTTTTGCTATGAGGCTAAACGTCAAAAATACGTCGTATACATCGTCGTCAGATTGCCGGTTTCCGGCGCCAATTTTCCGGCTTTTAAACCGCTTGCAACGTTTGGCTGCTCTAATCAATATGTTCGGATTCGCCACAGGCGAGCAAGCCTGGAGGAAACATGTGATGAAACATGGATTATTGGCACTACTGTTTTTTATGCTGGCCCAGTCAGTCGGTTTTGCCGAGCAAGCATCTGACTATGAAAACCCCGGCTATCACGAGAAACCGGCCTGGTTCAAAAACTCATTCCTGGATCTGCGCGAGGATGTTGCCGATGCTGCCCGGGCCGGCAAACGGGTGATGCTGTATTTCTACCAGGATGGTTGTCCGTACTGCGCGAAATTGCTGGACACCAATTTTGCGCAGCGGGAAATTGCCGAGAATACCCAAAAGTACTTCGATGTGATTGCCATTAATATGTGGGGCGCGCTGGAAGTGACTGATCTCAACGGCAAGCCAACGACAGAAAAGGATTTTGCCACCGAACTCAAGGTGATGTACACACCCACGCTGTTGTTTCTCGATGAGCAGGGTAAGGTGATACTCCGCCTGAATGGCTATTATCCTCCTCACAAGTTCAGTGCAGTCATCGACTATGTCGGTCAGCACATGGAAAAGGAGACCAGCTTCCCGGACTTCTGGAAAGCGCGTTCACCATCCGTGTCCAGCGGGAAACTGCATCGGTCGCCTGACGAGTTGCAACCACCCTACAGGCTGGACAAGCGGGCTTCCGGAAAACCCCTGCTGGTGTTATTTGAGCAGAAAGACTGTGCGGCCTGTGATGAATTACACCAGGACATTCTTGCCAGGGATGAAAGCCGCAAGCTGCTTTCCAAATTCGATGTGGTGTTGCTCGACATGTGGTCAAAAACGCCTTTGACGACGCCTGATGGAAAAAGGACGACTGCGGCGAAGTGGGCAAGGACATTGAATGTGCAGTATGTCCCGACCCTGGTGATGTTTGATTCAGAGGGCAGGGAAGTATTTCGCTCGGAGGCCTATCTCAGAACATTTCATATCCAGTCCGTGCTGGATTATGTGGCATCAGGTGCTTACCGGGAGCAACCGAATTTTCAGCGCTATATCCAGAAGCGTGCCGAAGCACTGGAAGCACAGGGCGTGCATATCAACCTGATGGACTAGCCGGACGAGTTCAGGCTGAACTGCTGGCCGGTTACTTTCTCGCTGTCACTGCTGAGCAGATACAGGAGAGGTTCAATGACTTCGTCTGGCCCGGGTACCTTGCCCGGTGCTTCGCCGGGGTAGGCGATAGCGCGCAGGCCGGTGGCAACCGGTCCCGGGTCAAAACTGTTAAAGCGCACGCTGGTATTGGTTTCCATTTCATCGGCCAGAACCTGCATCAGGTTCTCCAGTCCGGCCTTGCTGACGCCATAGGCGCCCCAGTAAGCCTTGCCGTGCCTGCCAACTGCATCGCTGTTGAATACAACCGAGGCATCATCGCTTTTCATGAGCAGTTCAAGGCAGGCACGTGTCAAGAGAAAGGGGGCATTCAGATTGATCTGCATAATCCTGTACCAGAGTTCGGATTCAAAATGTGCGACCGGCACCAGTGCGCCGAGCATGGCGGCGTTGTGCACCAGGCCATCCAGGCGCCCGAACTCGCGTTCAATGGTTTCGGCAAGCTCCGTGTAATCTTTTTCGCTGGCACCTTCCAGGTTCATCGGATAGATAGCGGGTTGTGCACCACCGGCAGATTCGATCTCGTCATAGACCTGTTCCAGGCCACGCACAATCTTGTCCAGCAGGATCACGGTAGCCCCGGCTGCGGCGCATCGCCTGGCGGTAGCGGCGCCAATACCGGCGGCAGCACCGGTAATCAGGATAATGCGTTTGTCCAGCAGTCCGTCTTGCGGCAGCCAGTTGTCCGGTATATTCATAGCGCGTGATTCCATAGCGGTCAGTCCAGGGTTTTAATAATGGCGTTGGCGCAGTTTACACCGCTGCGTATGGCACCTTCGAGTGTGGCAGGCAGGCCGGTGTCTGTGTAATCACCTGCCAGCCAGAGTCCATCGACCGGCGTGTGATTGCCCGGGCGAATCGCGTCAATACCGGTCTGACTCGAGAAAGTAGCCCGTTTTTCCCGTATTACCCGGTGCTCTGATGGACCGGGCCAGCCAGGGAAGGTTTCAGCAAGTTCTGCAATGACGTGTCTGGCCAGTGTGCTGTTGTCCAGTTTGCTGTGTTTTCCACGTGCGCTGATCACTACGGCAATCAGCCCGGGCTGTCCACAAACACGGCGATCGAACAGCCATTGCGCAAGGCCTTCCTCGATACCGACCATGGGTTGGGGGAGGCTAACGGTATCCGGGTATTGTACATACAGGGTAATAATCGGCTCATTCCCCAGCTGCTCGAGGTGCCTGCAAAGCGCTTTCAGTTTCCGGTGGTGCGACATCAGACGCCGGCTGATGATATGCGGAGTCGCCAGTACAATATGCCGGGCGGGGAGTTGTTTTTGCCCGATACAGACGGAAAGCGCTGACGGGTTGTTTACTGAAAGACCGGTGACACGTTCGCCAAGCCGGGTTTGAGCGCCATGTGTTTCCAGCCAGGCCGCAGCAGGTGTCGGTAACAGGTTACCGAGTTCAACGCGGCTGAATAACAGATCGCAATGCCGGTTCATTTGCAGGAAAGCGTCTTTCAGTACACGCAGGAAAATACGAGCAGACGCTTCGGTGATCGGAGTATTCAGCGTGGCGATACAGAGTGGTTCCCACAAGCGCCGGATCATGGCTGGCGTCTGCTTTTCACTGTGTAGCAGGGCCTGAACACTGATGTCATCGCTGGGGGAAAAATACAAGGTTTTCAGGTGCCGGCCAAAGCGCAATGCCTGTAGTCTGTCGTTTAAGCCGAGTCCGCGTGCAAACAGAATCGCCGATAACAGGTGAAGGGGGGCAGGCAGACGTGGTGTATGAAATTGCAGGCTGGCATGTCCTTTGTGAAAGGTTGTCAGCGACAGGGGCTCGCGCAGTAATACCTTGTCCAGGTCCAGCCCAATATCCTGTAACAGCGACAGCATTGACTGGTAGGCGCCAATCATCAGGTGCTGGCCATTATCAACTACCGTTTCGCCAAAGCGGATACTGCGTGCGCGCCCACCGAGCTGGCGGGCGGACTCCAGCAACATCACGGGCACGTTACGGCGGGTTAGCGTGATAGCGGCACTCAGGCCAGCCCAGCCGCCGCCAACAATCACGACAGGCGCTTCGTCGTTAGTCAGTTCAGGCATGTGCAGGCTGTTTTCGGTATTTACGTTGCCAGCGGCGTTCGCACCTGGCTGTATTCCAGGCGATCCAGAGCTTACGTATGGGTGTCAAACGCACGCGGTGTTCCATAACACGGTAGTCATCTGCCTCGATTTCCTTCAGCAGGGTGCGATAGATAGCGGCCATGATCAGACCGCCTCGTTGTGCTTCGCGGTCGGCATCAGGCAGGTAATCGATGGCACGCCGGTAATATTCGTGCGCACGCTGTGCCTGCTGGTGGCACAGGGCGCGCATGCCTTCACCTGGTTTGAGGTCGAGCAGATCGTGCGGGTTGACCTTGTGTTCGAGCATTTCATCGAGGGGCAGGTAAATGCGACCGCGTTCGGCGTCCTCACGTACATCGCGAAGGATATTGGTCAGCTGGAAAGCCGTGCCCAGTGTTTCGGCGTACTTGAGGGTGTGGCGATCCCGGTAGCCGAAAATTTCCGCTGACAACAGGCCGACCACGCCGGCGACACGGTGGCAGTACAGGGCCAGGTCCGGGAATGTCTCGTAACGCGTTTGGTCGAGATCCATCGCCATGCCATCGATGATCTCCTGGAAATATTCGACAGGCAGGTTGTGTGTCTGAACAGGGTTGAGCAGGGCGCAGGTAACCGGGTGAGTCGGGTCACCCTTGAAACAGTGCTCGATCTCGCTACGCCACCAGTCCAGCTTGGTACGTGCTATGCCGGCATCCGAACATTCGTCCACCACGTCATCGACTTCACGGCAGAAAGCGTACAGTGCTGTGATGGCCTGGCGTTTTTCAGGTGGTAGAAACAGGAAGCTGTAATAGAAGCTGGAGCCACTTGCAGCGGCTTTTTCCTGACAGTATCGATCGGGTGACATGGCATCCTGATTGAATGAAAAAAACAAATTCTAACCGCTTTGCCGGTCCAGTGAAATGTACTTTTTCAGCGCCGTCAGAAGCCCTGACGAATAGCAGAAAACAGGATGCCGATCCGCTCTTTCCGGTCCAGCCGCGGCCGTGCGAATACATCATCCTGTGCGTACAGTTTTTCCAGCACTCTGGCACCTCCGAGGATGATGGTGCGCAATTCCAGACCGAAGCGCCCACCCAGCTGCTGGCCCAGCGGGCTGCCTGCACGCAGCAGCTTGTCTGCACGCCGGACCTGGAAACGGATCAGTTCTTTCAGCTCGAAGCTGTTTCGACGGTCCCGGATGGTGTCCTCGGTGACGGAAAAACGCTGCATCTCGTCCTGTGGTAAGTAGATCCGGTCGTTTTCCTGGTAATCCTGGTGGATGTCCTGCAAAAAATTGATCAGTTGCAGCGCACTGCAAATGGCATCAGAGCGGGCGAACTTGCGTTCATCAACCTGGCGATTGAGGTGTAGCAACAGTCGACCGACCGGATTGGCTGAGCGTCGGCAATAGTCCATGAGTTCACCAAAGTTGGCGTAGCGCTTGCGGGTTACATCCTGGCGAAAGGCGCTGAGGAGGTCCTGAAACAGTGCTACGGGTAGCGCGTGGTTTTCAATTGTGTCGGCCAGTGCAGTGTACAACGGCTGGGGTGGCGGTGTTCCCTGTTCAATCAGCTGCAGGGCCTGTCCCATTTCCTCGAGTTGCAGTAGCCGTTCAGCTTCATCGGCATCTCCTTCGTCGGCAATATCGTCGGCACGGCGTGCAAAGGCATAGATAGCGGCAACGGGGTCGCGCAGCCGGCGTGGTAGCAGGAATGAAGCGACCGGGAAATTTTCATAATGCGATTGCGCGAGTTTCCGGCAACTGCGATAGGCCTGTGCAATATCAGCTGTTGTACAGTAAGTAGATGGGCTTTCCAAGGCGTCAGAAAACCCTGGTTTGTACCATGCCGTGGCATATTGGATTGTCATACCGGCGTTGACCGGGTTCCCGTTCACGGAATGTTACAGGTTCCGACATGCGCCGGAATGACAGGAGGTAATTGGAAGGAAGTATCTTAATGGGTTTCATCCGGCGGTTTATCGGCTATTTCACTGTCACGTACATCGCGTGGCAATCGTTCGACGGGCGCTGCTTCCGTTATCTCCTTCTTGCCACGTATGCCCATTTCATTGAAGCGCCTGGCGCTGGGAAGAATACGGCTGTCGAAGGAGCCAACGGCGCTGTTATAGTGTTTGACGCTGTTTCCCAATGCGCTGCCGAGCTTGTCGAGATGACCGGCAAAGGTACTCAGTCTTTCATACAGTTCTTCACCCACTGTGCGTATCTGCTCGGCATTTTCAGCCAGCGATTCCTGTCGCCAGCCATAGGCAATGGCACGTAGCAGGGCAACCAGGCTGGACGGCGTTGCCAGCACCACACGGTCTGTCAGTGCATCCTCCAGCAGGGTTGCATCCAGTTCCAGTGCGGCGCTGAGGAACTGGTCGCCGGGGATGAACAGGACGACAAAATCGAGTGAAGACGACAGGTTTTGCCAGTAGGCCTTGCTCGCCAGCTCTCGTACCCGCGCACGGACATTGCGTGCGTGGCGCTGCAGTTCCTGCGCGCGCGTTACATCATCTTCTGCCTCGACTGCGCACAGGTAGGCATCCATGGGTGCCTTGGCATCCACGACAACTTCACGTCCACCAGGCATGCGTACAATCATATCCGGGCGTTGCTTGCCTTCTTCGCTATCGATACTGTGCTGCTGTTTGAAATCGCAGTGTTCGACCATGCCGGCAAGCTCGGCCAGACGCTTGAGTGTCAGTTCACCCCACTGGCCACGCACTTCCGGGCGTTTCAACGCCTTGACCAGGTTGCGGGTCTCGTTCTGCAACTGGTCGTGGGCTGATTTCATGAATTCAAGGTGCTGGTTGAGCGCGCCAAAACTTTTTTGCCGCTCTTCTTCCATTTTCCGGATCTGCTGATCGGTTTTGTCCAGCGTTTCGCGAATAGGCTTGACCAGGTTCTCAACGGCTTTTTCACGCTTGTCGAACTCGTTACTGGATTGCTCGTGCAGGGCCCTGAAACGGGTTTCTGCCAGTTTGAGGAATTCGCTGCTGCTGGATTTCATGATGTCGCCGGCCAGTGCCTTGAAGGAATCTTCCAGTTGAGTGCGCGCGGTTTCAAAGCTACGCAGTTTTTCTTCCATTACCCGGCGTTCGCTTTCCAGCTGCGCCGTCACACGCACATTTTCCTCCTTCAGTGCCGAGAGTTTGCGCTGTGCACGCATACTTGCAGCCAACCAGCCCACCAGGCCGGCGAGCAGGGCGCTGAGGAGAACGATGATCCATGTAATTTCCATGGGCGCATGATACCCAATCTCCCGGCCCTTCGCTGCCTGCTGTACTGATTTTTGTCACATTCCCGTCATACAGATGTCATTTCACCGTCATACAGGCGACATAAAGTACGCCTGTCACTTAACAACCCGTCTCACAAATCAAATACAGTTAATCAGGAGAAGCACATGCGCATGAACGCTGTTCATCAAGGCATACTGTCAGTATTGGGAATATGCATTGCCATACCCGCCCACGCAGCCGGCATTACCGTCTACAAAGAGGGTGAAAAATACCTGAAGATGGGTGGCCGCATCCAGATGCAGTACCATCAGTCTGACCCGGACAATGGCGATGACACGGATGAATTGTTCCTGCGTCGTTTCCGTCCTTACATCGAAGGTAGTATCCACAAGGACTGGAAGGGCAAGTTCCAGTTTGATTTTGGCAAGGCCGAAGGCAGTAACGAAGTGGCTGTCAAGGATGCCTACATGGAGTACATGGGTTTCGATGCGGCAAAGATTCTGCTGGGTAATGTAAAAACGGCCTTTTCACGTGAGTTCCTGACGTCGTCCAAGAAGCAGCAGCTGGTCGAGCGCACTTTTGTCGGCGATCACAACTACGGCGCACCGGATCGCAGTCTGGGTTTACACCTCAAAGGCAGCAACAAGGAGAACCTGACCTGGGGCGCCACGTTTGCCCAGGCCAATATCGATCCGGATGCCAAAAAACTGGACTTCGATACACCGGTTAACCGCAACGATGACTTCAATGAAGGCTGGGTTACTGCGGCACGTGTGGATTTCCACCCCTTCGGTATCCTGAAAATGTCACAGGGAGACTTCAGGGGCGACACCCGGGCTACCATTGGTGTAGCAGCATTCCGCTGGAGCAACGATGACGATAATAACACCTACACGCTGGGTGGCGTTTCAACCAGTGCCAGCAAGGCTGACGTTGATGAAGTGACCGGGTTTGAGATCAGTGGTGCGTTACGTGCAGCCGGTGCCTCTGTCGATGCCGAGTACAACAAGATCAGTGCGGATACGGTGGATGGTAACTTCACCGGTGGTATCTACGAGAACGGTTCAACGGATCTTGAGAACTGGGCCATCGAAGGCGGCTACATGATTGTACCGGCCAAATTCGAGCTGGTTGCCGGTTACCAGTCGCAGGATGCCGACAACTACGGCACCGAGTGGATCCGTACATCCTTTGGTGCCAACTGGTACCTGCACAAGCACGATATCAAGATGCAGGCCACGTACCGTCAGAACTCGGACGTGAACGGTGTCAAGGGCGATGACGAGGATGAAGTCTTTGTGCAGGCCCAGTACGTGTTCTAAAAGCTCGGCGCAGCGTGGGGGCACGGTCTCATAGCCTGAGGACTCCACCCGCGCTCCCGGTTTGTTGTTCAATAATGAATCCCCGCTACGGCGGGGATTTTTTTGCCTATTCGGTTCTTAGTGCCTCGACCGGGTCAAGCTGTGCCGCATTGCGTGCCGGCAGAACACCGGCAGCAATACCGATGACGACGGCAAGGCCTTCAGCCATGACGGCATATATCCAGGGTGTGTGAACCGGCAGGTCGGGGAGGGCGTAACTGATCGCACTCGCCAGTCCTGCCCCCAGCATCAAGCCGGTAAGCCCGCCCGCGGCCGCAAGTACGATGGCTTCACCAAGAAACAGCGATAGCACCTGGCTACGTTGTGCACCCAGTGCGCGTACCAGCCCGATTTCACTGCGACGTTCATTTACCGAAATAGTCATAATAGTGATAATGCCAATCGAACCGACAAGCAGTGAAATGCCACCTATTGCACCCACGGCGAAGGTCAGGATATTCAGAATCGAACCCAGGACTTCAAGCATCTGTGCCTGGGTGGTAATGGTGAAGTCCTCACGGCCATGCCGGTTGATGAGGGTGCGCCGGATACTACTGACCACCTTGTCGACACTGGTTTCAGGCGGGTAGAGCACATCAATTTCGAACAGCGAGTTGCGATTGAACAACTCAAGCGCACGTTGGGCCGGGATATACACCGTGTCGTCCAGGTCAAAGCCGAGCACGGTGCCCTTGGGCTCCATGACGCCAATGATGCGGTAGCGGTTGCCGCCAATGCCGATACGTTGCCCGAGCGGGTTGTTGTCTCCAAACAGTTCCCGGCGTAACTTGCTTCCCAGTACAGCCAGTGCACGCGGTGCAGTCGGGTCATCGGCTGGCAGGAAACGACCTGATTTTACATGCATGCTGAATGCCACCGGCATATCGGGGCCGGCGCCATAGATTGTCGTGCGCCGCCGCCGTCCTGCTGCCTCCACTTCAGCATTGCCCTGAACGAAGGGGACGACGGACGCTGCATTCGGTAAACGCTTGAGGGCTTCAGCATCCTCGATCGTCAGTGGCCGTTCAGTACCGAATACGCCGACACTACCACCGTGCGTGGTGGTACGTCCGGGATTGATGGCAACAATATTCGTACCAAACTGGGTAAACTCGGACAGTACGAAGCGGTGGATGCCCTCACCGATAGAGGTGAGCAGAACCACCGCGGCAATGCCGATCGCAATGCCCAGCATGGTAAGAAAACTGCGCATGCGGTGCGCGACCAGGGCGCTGCCGGTCAGGGTAATAAAATCACGGAACAGCACGGGCTTCAGCCTGAACCCATGCCGTTAGCCTTCAGCACAATCAATGCATACTGTCGTGTAGGGTACAGCGGCAAGCCGTTTTTCGCCGATGGGGTTCCCGCAACGCTCGCAGACACCATAGGTTCCGGCCTTGATGCGTAGCAGTGCGGCGTCGATTTTCTGAACTGTGGCCCTGGCTTCATCATCCAGCGCGGTCAGTACATCATCGTTTTCCCCCTGGGTCACCTGTTCGGCAAAGTCCTTCTCGACAGGCTGGTCCTGGTGATGGAGGTCTTTTTCGAGCGCATTGATGCGCGCAACCATTTCTTCGCGCAAGGCCCGCAACCTGGTTTCGTATGCCGTGTAGTCGGTCATTGAACACCCCGTATCAGTTTTCGCTTTTTAGCATGGAAAACAGCTCGTCTTTCAGGGCAAGCCGCTTTTTCTTCAGTTCTTCCAGGTACTCGTCTGATGTGGTTTCGATACCTTCCTCCACACGATGAATCTCATGGTCTAATTCATGATATTTCTCGAACTGGTGTGAAAAGTGCCGGTTGGATATTTTCAGGTTATGAATGCGGTCCTTGTATTCAGGGAGCTCGTGGATCAGGTCGTGTTTTTCGCCCAGCATTGATTTTTCCTCGTTTGTCAGTTTGTCAGATACAGCTACATGGTAGATAGATATTTATGGGTTGTAATTGATATCGAGCAAGTTTTTACTACCTGCCGGACAGTGCCAGTACCGGGTCCAGCCGCGCTGCACGCCGGGCGGGCAACAGGCTGAACAGGAGTCCTGTGGTCAATGCCACCAGCAATGCGGTCAGGGTGGCCCATCCAGGCGGGTAGGCTGGCAGGGTCGGGAACATCTGCCGGACGATGACGCTGCCCAGCTCGCCAAGCAACAGGCCCAGCAGTGCCCCCAGCGACGATAACAGAAAGGCTTCGGCGAGAAACAGTGCCACGATCTGCCGTGGTGCAGCGCCCAGCGCTTTCAGTAGCCCGATTTCAGCCGTGCGTTGCGATACAGCGACCAGCATTACGTTCATGATCAGAATGCCTGCAACAAACAGGCTTATGGCGGCTATCCCTCCGACGGCATACGTCAGTGCGGTAAAAATCCGGTCGAATGTCGCCAGTACGGCGTCCTGCGTAATCACCGTGACATCTTCCTCGCCCTGGTGGCGCTCCTTCAGCGTATCGAGGATGAACTGTTTGACAGGTTCTATGGCTTCACGGGTTCTGGCTTCCACCAGGATACGAAACAGCGACGGGGTGTTGAACAACTGCTGTGCCGAGGCGACCGGGATCATGACGGTTTCCTGTACATCCACGCCAATAGAGCGGCCTTCGGAGCCCAGGATTCCGATTACCCGGAAACGCCTGTCGCCGATACGCATCCACTGGCCGAGCGCGGGTTGTGACCCGAACAGTTCGTCGCGGATTTTTGTACCAATCACACACACCGGGCTGGCGATATCGATATCCGTGTCAGGCAGGAAGCGGCCTTTTGCCAGTGTCCAGTGACGTAGTGCCAGCAGTTCATTGGTGGTACCAAAAACCGTGACTTCACGACTTCGGCTTTTCCAGCTGGCATCAGCCGAGCCAACATTGATCGGCGCAATACGTCGTACCCGGTAGCTGCGTGTCAATGCCATGGCATCGTCAAGGGTGAGATCGCGCGGTGTTTCACCCATCAATGTACTGGGAGAAACGCCGGCCGTTTCCGCCCGGCCGGGGATGACAATAATCAGGTTGGTTCCCAGTGAGGCGAATTGCCCGGCGACATATCGGCGCGCACCTTCACCCAGTGCAGTCAGCATGACCACCGCCGCCACACCGATGGCCATGGCCATAAGCATCAGCACCGTTCGTGTGGTGTAGCCCGTAAGGGCATGCCAGGCAAAGGCACCGATGTCACGGCTGTGCATGCTACGCTCCCCTCGTCCGGTCAGTTTCGATGCGTCCGTCGAGCATGTGGACCTGGCGGCGTGCGCGACTGCCGATTTCTGCATCGTGAGTCACAACCAGCAAGGTGATGCCGCGGGCATTGAGCGATTCGATAATATCGATGACATCCTGGCCGGATTTCCGGTCCAGGTTGCCGGTTGGCTCATCCGCCAGCAGGACTTTCGGTTGCATGATGGTGGCGCGCGCAATGGCGACACGCTGGCGCTGGCCGCCTGACAGCTGGTCAGGTTTGTGGTGAGCGCGAGTATCCAGATTCAGTGCTTTCAGGGCTTCACTGACGCGCGCATCGCGAATCGCCTTGTCTATTCCGGCGAGCATCAGTGGCAGTTCGATGTTCTGCGCCGCAGTCAGGCGTGGCACAAGATGGAAAGCCTGGAATACAAATCCGATCTGGCGGTTACGCACCTCGGCCTGTGCGACATCACTCAGTGTGGTTACATCTTCACCATTGAGCAAGTACTGGCCGCGGGTAGCCCTGTCCAGTAACCCGATCAGGTTCAGCAGGGTGGATTTACCTGACCCGGAGGGCCCCATAATAGAGACATACTCCCCGGCTTCAATGTGCAGGTTGACATCGTCCAGGGCATGCACAGTCTGGTCACCCACCTGGAAATCCCGGTGCACCTGGCGGAGTTCAATGACGGCCATCTTTAGCCGATTCAATGCGCACTTCGGCGCCGTCTTCCACACCGTCCCGGTCAACCGAAATCACCACCTTTTCTCCGGCATCGAGACCAGACAGGACTTCGGTGTAGTTCCAGTTGAACAGCCCGGTTTCGATGGCCTGTTCCCGCAGCAGATTGTCCTTGCCAACCACAAACACTTTGTCACCTTCAAGAATCGCCTCGGTAGGAATACGCAAGGTGTCGTCGTGTTTCGACAGGACAATCTCGATGTCAGCGCTATAGCCGGGCAGCATGTTTTTGCTGTCTTCGGCATTGACAAAATTTACCTCGACATCAACTACACGCGCCTGTTTTTCCCGGTCGATGACATAAGGCGCGATGCGCCGGACCTTGCCGGCAAAGGTCCGGTCCGGGAAGGCGTCGAGCGAAATTCTTGCCTGCATGCCCGTTCTGACGCCCGGCGCGTCGACCTCGTCGACCGGTGCCGAGATATACAGGCAGCTGATGTCTACCAGGTCCACCGCAGGAGGTGTGGGAACACCCACCGGAGAAGGTGTGACAAACTCACCGATTTCGCCATTGATCTCCGCGACAATACCGTCAAATGGTGCGGTCAGGCGGGTACGGTCCAGCAGTGCCTGCGCCACAGCAAGCTGGGCCTCGTTGACGCGTGTATTGGCATTGGCTGCTTCGCAGGCCGCGGCCTGGGCCTCGGCTTCACCGTCGGCCTTGTCGCTGGCTTCTTCCGTTGCCAGCCCCTTGCTTCGCAGTGAACGTAAGCGCACGGCTTCCCGCCGGGCCACTCTGGACAGTACACAGGTCTGCCTTGCCAGCGCCTGCGCGGCTTTGGTCTGGCTGCCAGCGAGCGTAACGCGGGAACGCAGGTCATCGTTCCATAATTCCAGTAAAACATCACCAGCCTTGACGGTGTCACCGTCCTGCACAGGAAGGTGGGCAATCTGGCCGCCAATGGCGGGAGAAATAGCGGCACGTTTACAGGCTTTCACTGTGCCGGCGCGGGTATTTGCAGTGGTGTCCTCGACAGTGCCACGTGTGATGGTTGCGACCACGACTTCGACCGGTCCGGGGCGAGTCAGGTACAGCACTGCGGCTACAGCGATAACGGCTAACAGCAAGCTGAAGCCAAGCAGCTTCAGTCGTTTACGAACCATGTTCTGGATTCTCCCTTTGGCACAGCGGTACGATACACCAAATCAACTTGCGAAGGGCAGTGAGCCTTGCAGTTGCCTGTATAAAGGTTGACCCGTTGCAAACGTCTGGTTCACACTCGCTGTTATGGAACTGAGCGCAGAAACTTTCTTCAAGGCACTCGCCGACCCCACCCGCTTGCGCAGCCTGATGTTGCTGGTGCAGGAAGGTGAGTTGTGTGTATGCGAACTCATGTGCGCGCTGGATATTATCCAGCCGAAGATTTCCCGTCACCTGGCGCAACTTCGTGAGGCCGGCATTGTCTCGACCCGACGGGAAGGGCAGTGGATTTACTACCGTCTGCACAAAAATCTGCCCGCCTGGGTAAAACAGGTGCTGAAGGCAACAGCAAAGGGCGTTGCCGGGCAGGCGCCCTTTGCCGACGACCGACAGGCGCTTGTTGACATGCCAGATCGCCCCGGTGCCTCCTGTTGCGCCTGACTGCCTGAGCCAAATACTGCCGGCCTCAACCCGCCTCCCGTCATTGCGAGGCCTTACCCTTGCGGGTCAAGGCATCGCAATGACGGTATTCAGGTGAGAACGCAAGCATGGTGGTACTCGTATATACAGTTGTGCATATATATGAAAATAAGTATATTTGACCCTGTTTCGGGTATGACGACCAGGCGGGGAGTGGCACCGTGGCAATATGCACAGCAATCAACGGCTTTGGCCGAATGCGGTGCCTTGCACTACGCATGGCGCGGGGATGTGACGAGCTGGAATTTGTACACATCAATGAAACAGCGGGGGATACGACCTGTTCCGCTACCCAGACTATTATCGATAAGGGGCATAAAGTTCTGCGCCGGGCACGTGCCTGTGACGAGTCACTGATCCCGACATCGACCGGGTCGTCAAAGGCGATTACGCAGATCTTTCCTGAACTGACCGGCAAGCTGAATGGCCTGGCGGAACTGGTGTGCAAGGTTGCCACCAGTCTCTGAGCGGCACCCGTCATGAATACGGCATCCACCTCGAGCGAAAGTCTGCGTAACTACCTGGTAGTGACGGCGTCCTACTGGGCCTTCACCATTACCGACGGTGCCATCCGTATGCTGGTGGTGCTGTACTTCTTCCGACTGGGTTATGCACCGCTGGAAATCGCTTTCCTGTTCTTGTTCTACGAATTCTTTGGCGTACTGACCAACCTGCTGGGTGGCTGGGTCGGTTCGCGTATCGGCTTGAATGTGACCATGCACCTTGGCATGAGTTTGCAGGTGATTGCCCTGGCTATGCTGACGGTACCCGAAGCCTGGCTCAGTGTGCCGTACGTCATGGCGGCGCAGGCCCTGTCCGGTATCGCCAAGGACCTGAACAAGATGAGCGCCAAGGCCAGCGTCAAGTTGATGCTGCCAAAGGATGCGCACGGGCGGTTGTTCAAGTGGGTCGCCGTATTGACCGGCTCCAAGAATGCGCTGAAGGGCTTTGGGTTCTTTGTCGGTGGCTGGCTGTTGTCGCTGGTGGGTTTCCGTCATGCGTTGTTCATACTGGCAGGCAGTTTGTTACTGGTATTGCTGGCTACATTGATGTTGTTGCCCCGCCAGCTGGGTCGCTCCAGCAAGAAGACACGCTTTGGCCAGTTGTTTTCCCGCAGCCGCAATATCAACTGGCTGTCAGCAGCACGGTTTTTTCTGTTTGGTTCACGCGATATCTGGTTTGTCGTTGGCTTGCCGGTGTACTTCGCTTCACAACTGGGTTGGGACAATGCGCGGGTAGGTGGTTTTCTTGCCCTGTGGGTAATCGGCTACGGTATTGTCCAGGCGAGTGTGCCGATCCTGTTGCGTAAACGGGGCGGTGGACGTGGCCCGGGTGCGGACACGGCACGCTTCTGGGTATTTGTCCTGGTCCTTGTTCCGGCGGGTATTGCGCTGGGTCTGACGGCCGGTTATGACCCGGCGACCGTCCTGGTGGCAGGACTTGGCCTGTTTGCGCTGGTGTTCGCCATCAACTCGGCGGTGCATTCCTTCCTGGTGCTGGCCTATTCACAGCACGACCAGGCGGCCGTCAATGTGGGGTTTTACTACATGGCAAATGCCGGTGGTCGACTGCTCGGGACGGTGCTGTCCGGCTGGGTCTACCAGAACCAGGGACTGACAGGCTGCCTGTGGTGGTCAGTCGGATTTGTGCTTGCTGCGGCTATTTTGTCCCTGGGCCTGCGCGATTCCGATGCGGTTGCCCCTGCCACATAAAATACGGTCAGACCTATACCCGGAGCGTCCCTGGACTTTCCTTCACGGACGGATACTATCCGTTATACAGGAATCTCCTGTCACCAGGATCAGCGGAACAAGAAGCGTCCTATGGAACCGAATTCAATACTACTTGATATCGCGTTCATTCTTCTGGCGGCGCGGGCCTTTGCCGAAATAGCGACTCGTATCAATGTACCGCCTATTATCGGCGAGCTGGTCGCGGGTATTGTGCTTGGGCCGAGTCTGCTGGGCTGGGTCGAGCCCAATGATGTGCTCGCGCTGCTGGCGGAAATCGGAATTATCCTGTTGTTGTTCGAGGTGGGGCTGGAAACCGATATCGGGCGGCTGGTCAAAGCCGGGTCCAGTGCGGCCGTGGTTGCGCTGGCCGGGTTCATTTTACCGTTTGTACTGGGGTTTGTTCTAAGTCTGTATGTATTCGACCTGTCAGTAATGGTGTCACTTTTCGTCGGGGGTACGCTGACGGCTACCAGTATAGGCATTACAGCGCGCGTCCTGTCGGATATGGGGCGTATACATAGTCAGGAAGGGCAGGTTGTACTGGGAGCGGCTGTCATCGACGACCTGCTCGGTGTGTTCCTGCTTGCGGTGTTGTTTGAGTTTTCTGTCAGTGGATCGATAAGCCTGATGAATACCGGCAAGATTATATTGTATGCCGGGGCCTTTTTCCTGATCGCGCCTGTACTGGCTAAAATGCTTGTGCCTGTCATCAAGCATTATCATTTTCAGAGCAAGGTACCCGGTCTCTTGCCCATTGTACTTGTCTCGCTGGTACTGATTTTTGCCAGTGCGGCACACGCCCTGGGGGCACCTGAATTGCTCGGTGGTTTTGTTGCCGGTATTGCCCTTTCACGTCGTTTCTTCCTGCCGTTTGGCGCGGCACTTACGATTGATCCGGAATTTGCCGAGCATACGCACCAGCAAATGCGACCCATCATACAGCTGTTTACACCGTTGTTTTTTGTGATGGTAGGCCTGTCTCTGGATCTGGGGGCTGTCGACTGGTCATCAGTATTTATCTGGGTGTTCTCGATTACTATTGCGATAATTGCAGTCGTCGGCAAGATGGTCGGGCCCTGGCTTATCAGGGAAACCCGTCACCGGAAAATCGCGATCGGGATGGCAATGGTGCCGCGTGGTGAGGTAGGTCTGATCTTTGCCGAACTGGGGCGAACGGCGAATGTGTTCGATGCAGAAGTCTACGCAGGTATGATCATCGTTATTGCCTACACTACCCTGGTTTCACCTATCTGGATCAAGGCATTTTATAAACGCTACGGACACCATTTGCCTGCTGACTCCTGAACCGGAGCGGTTCTGTCTATTCCTCCTGCAGTTCAAGTACAAAGGTTACCCGACGGTTCCGGTTGCGACCTTCCGGTGAATCGTTACTGGCACGCGGTCGTGTATCCGCATAACCAATGGCGCGGATGCGATCTGCCTCCACACCATTTTCGATCAGTTCACGAGCGACACTGGATGCGCGTGCCGTGGAAAGTTCCCAGTTGGAGGGGAAGCGAGATGTCTTGATAGGAATGTTGTCGGTATGACCTTCCACGGACAGTGACCAGGGCAAGGTCTTCAGCGTGGACGCCAGCTCACCGAGCAGCTTCACCCCGTCTTCTGAAAGTGCGGTACGAGCCGGGGCAAACAGAATGCTGTCGGCGATATCAAGGCGCAGACTGTTGCTGCGCGTCTGGATATCAATACGGTCAGCCAGCCCGCTGGCATGAATGCTCTGCATCAACCGGTCGATCGGTGAAGTGACCGTTGCCACGTTTTCCGGATGTTCCTGCTCCGTATCTATGGCGCTATTATTTTCTTGCTCTACCGGCGCATGCTCATGAGCTGCAATTTGTGCTTCAGGCTCAGGCGTGCTGACCCCGTTCTTCTTTTCCACACTTTTCCTGCTCCGTTCAGGTGCCGGTATTTTCAGTCGATTCAAGGGAGTGACAATTTGTGGTAGGGGTGGTAGTTGAATAGTGGCAAACGGTTTCAGTACGTGGATCTGGTCCGGAGCTGGAACTGGAGCTGTAGTTTGAGCAGCTGCAGGCGGCGCAGTCCTGTATTCAAAATCAATACGCGCCGGCGCATCGGGAATTTCATGTCCCGGTATCTTGTTGCGCTGGTGTTCCTGCGCCAGCAACAAAACAAACAGCGCCAGCAGCAGCGTCAGTACATCGATAAAACTCAACAGCCAGGTGTCGTTCTCCATCACGGAGGGTGCGGCGTCAAGATCCCAGGGGAATGAGTCATCTCCCGGTTGTCCTGACGACGGCGTTGTTTGCCGGGACAATGTTGACGCAACGGACATTATTGGTTCAGGCTCCGACCAGTGTCAGGTTGTTGGGCTGACGTTCCGCTTCAGCTTCGTTTGTGGCGCCGTGCTGTATGGATTCAAGTACATCGCGAATCTGTGCGGGATGACGTTTGTGATAAATCATCAGAATACCTTCCATCAGCGTTTTCATTTGCATCAGTCGCTGGCTTGTCCGGCGTTCAAGCTTGATGGCCAGGGGTTTGAATAACAGGTTGGCGGCAATGATGCCGTACACCGTGGTGATCATGGCGAAGGCCATACTTCCACCAATTTCCTGGAGGCCGCTTTCACCCAGGCCAGAGAGCATATTGACCAGCCCGAACAGGGTGCCAAGCATGCCGAAGGCCGGTGCAAAAATGGCCATGGTATTGATAATCTGTATGCGTCCCTGTTCACGTCGCAGCACACTGGACAGACGCCAGTGCAGGGTTTTCTCCAGCTCCTGTTCCGGTGCGCGATCGACGACCTGTTGCAGACCGGCACGCACAAACGGATTTTTGATGCGGGAGAGTTCACGCTCTGCATTACGTACACTGGCAACCCGGTAGCGGCTGGCAAACTGCAGCAGCTGGTCAATATCATGCTTTATGGCAGGCAGCGGTTCCTCGCGCAACAGGGCAGGGATGCTTCGCAGAACAGCCATGACTTCCACCGTCGGGCGGCTGAGAAAGGTGGCGATCAGGGTGCCGCCAAAGACCACAACCAGGCCGGGCAGGTTCAGGAAAGCACCGATATGCGAGGGTGAAATCAACATCATTGCCGCAATAGCGACGGCTGATGCCAGTAAAATCAGGCGAGTGGATTGTTTCATAAATGGCTCCATACAGACTTGCACAGGTATTAAGCAATTTCCGAACCGCTTTTGAATTACCCTGGAAAACATCGGTAAGTGTTTGTTATGAAATGAAGTAATATAGTGAGCCGCGGTGGCAGGCGAGACTGGCGGCAAAGCCTTGCCGATCCGTTTGCCGCTATGACCCGCTTTGAAACTGGAGAAATATGAGTATTCCGTCGGCATCGCCAAACATCCTGTACAGCTTCAGGCGCTGTCCCTACGCCATGCGCGCGCGACTGGCACTGAAATATTCCGGTCTTCCCGTTGAACTGCGCGAAGTGGATCTGAATGCCGTGCCGGCTGAGTTGTCGGCGGCATCATCCAAGAACACAGTGCCGGTGCTGGTGACGCCAGGTGGTGAGGTGATCGATGAGAGCTGGGATATTGTGCTGTGGTCGTTGCGTCACAATGACCCGGACAACGGGTTGGGTGATGACGAGGCGAATGTGATTCCGGCAGACCAGCTACTGGAAATCAATGATTTTTCCTTCAAGGAAGACCTGGATCGCTACAAGTATTTTGAGCGCTACCCGGAGCACCCGCAGGAATATTACCGAAAGCGTGGTGAAGAATTTCTGGAAGAGCTGGAAGAAATTCTGTCGGAAACGCGCTACCTGCTTGGCGACCGCCCCACACTGGCCGACATTGGCGTGTTTCCGTTCATTCGCCAGTTTGCCGGAGTGGATCGGGACTGGTTTGATCAGTCACCTTACCCGCATCTGCGTAACTGGCTGGATGAATGGCTGGCGTCGGAGCTGTTTAAATCGGTGATGGTAAAACACCCGCTGTGGAAGCCCGGCGATACACCGGTTTATCTTTGAGACCCGTCATTCCGGCGCCCCCGTCATTCCGAGGCTCCCGTCATTCCGAGGCTCCCGTCATTCCGGCGTATGCCGGAATCCAGTATCTGCCCGGGACCATGGATACCGGCCTTCGCCGGCATGACGGTATAGTTGGCATGACGGTATAGTTGGCATGACGGTATAGTTGGCATGACGGTATAGCTAACGTGGCGGTAACAGCGGTATACGTGCGTACTTGAAGAAAGGGATCAGTGCCATGCCGGCAAGGAAACCGCCAATATGTGCACTGAATGCCACACCGCCCGGTTGACCGCTGCTGGCGGCCGAGCTGACCAGTTGCAACAAAAACCAGAAACCCAGCACCAGTCCCGCGGGGATACGCATGGTGTACAGGAAGAATCCCAGTGGTATGGCGGCCAGTACGCGTGCATGCGGGTACATGAGCAGATAGGCGCCGAGCACGCCGGATATGGCACCGCTGGCACCGATCATCGGGACAGTGGAATCCGGATTGGGCAAAGCCTGGGCAAATACAGCAAATACACCGCAGACCAGGTAGAAGACCAGAAAACGTCCGTGTCCCATTGAATCCTCGACGTTGTCACCGAAAATCCACAGGTACAGCATGTTGCCGATCAGGTGCATCCAGCCGCCGTGCAGGAACATGGAGGTAAAAATCGTCATCCATTCCGGCACAATGCTCAGCTCCGGCAGCAGTTGCTTGCCCCCAAAGACAATCGCGGGTGTCATGCCAAGGCTGTACACGGCCAGTTCTACCCGTTTACCCAGTGACAGTTCCCAGAAGAATGCCAGTACGCAGGCGATGATGATGCCTATCGTGACATACGGGGTGGTACGGGTCGGGTTGTCATCGTACAGTGGTATCACAGTCTGTCCAGTTACCCGGCGTGGCTTTGTGTGCGTGTGGTGTCGAGGTGCTCAAGGATATCGGCCGGTTGCTCAATAAGTGCATCAGCGCCCCAGTTTTCCGGGCGGTCGTGTTCCATCAGGTAGCCAAAAAGTGCGACCAGCGTCCGCATACCGGCATTGCGACCGGCTTCGATATCGCGTTCGGCGTCACCGATATATATAGCGTCTTGTGGCTGGCAACCAACCAGTTTGCAGGCGTGCAGCAGGGGGGCAGGGTGGGGCTTGCGTTCCGGTAGTGTGTCACCAGACACTATGCAGGCGGTGCGCTGTGCAAGATTCAGCGCATCCAGCAGCGGGTCAGTCAGCCAGCCCGGCTTGTTGGTGACCACACCCCAGCGGATATGGCGTTGTTCGAGTTCGTCCAGCACCTCTCCCATACCCGGGAACAAAGCCGTGTGTACGGCGAGATTGGCCTGGTACAGATCCAGCAGTTGTTTGCGCAACGGCTCGAAGTCCGGGTGTTGCGAGTCAATCCCGAAGCCAAGCTCTATCAGTGCCCGTCCGCCGTGTGATACCACCGGGCGAATGGTCTCAAAGGGCAGTGCATCACGTTCATTCAGCTGCAATGTAGCATTCAGTGCCGCAGCAAGGTCTGGCGCAGTGTCGAGGAGTGTACCGTCCAGGTCGAACAGCACGGCGCTTGTCTGTGCAGCCATATTCAGTCGGTCTTCCGGAACCAGGCGAGGTAGTTCACATCGACATCATTACCCAGACGGTATTCACCGGTGAGCGGGTTATAGGTCATGCCGGTGAGATCCTGCAGTTGCAGGCCGGCGCCGCGCGACCAGCGCTCCATTTCCGAGGGGCGAATGAATTTCCGGTAGTCGTGGGTACCGCGCGGTAACATGCGCAACAGGTATTCTGCGCCGACAATGGCGAGCATATAAGCCTTGGGGTTGCGGTTGATCGTAGAGAAGAATACATCACCACCCGGCTTTACCAGGTCGGCACAGGCCTGGATGACAGATGCAGGGTCGGGGACGTGCTCCAGCATTTCCAGGCAGGTTACCGTATCGAATGCGCCCGGATGCCCGGCGGACATACTTTCAGCCGTAATACGCTGGTAATCGACCTGAACACCGGACTCGTGCTGGTGCAGTCTGGCCACCGTGAGCGGTGCTTCGCCCATATCGATGCCGGTCACCAGCGCGCCGCGTAGCGCCATACCTTCTGACAACAGGCCGCCACCACAACCTACATCGATGACCTTGCATCCTGCCAGTGGCGCACGCTGGTCAATATAGTCGATACGCAACGGATTGATGTCGTGCAGCGGTTTAAACTCGCTGTTCGGGTCCCACCAGCGCGAGGCCAGTGCCTCGAACTTGCTGATTTCTGCCGCATCGACATTGTGTGTAGCGTTATTCATGGTGTGCAAGATACCGGAATCAGCGCCCGGGTTCACCTGCCGCGATACGCGTTTGCCAACCACGTGTGCGTTGTAGCAGGTCATCAATGTCGAGGTGCGTCAGCTGGCGGTCGCGCATCAGCAGCTGACCTGCCACCCATACGTGGCTGACCTGTTCACGGCCGGCCGCGTAGACCAGTTGTGATACCGGGTCGTAGACCGGCTGTGTCTCCAGCGCACCAAGATCGACGGCAGTGATATCGGCCCACTTGCCGGCTTGCAGCGAGCCTGTCTGGTCGGCCAGCCCCAACGCCTGTGCACCGTTCAGGGTGGCCATGCGCAACACGGTGTGCGCGGGCAGCGCGCAGGCATCATCGGCCACCAGCTTGCCAAGCAGTGCGGCGCTACGCATTTCGCCGGTCATGTCGAGGTCATTGTTGCTGGCGGCACCATCGGTCCCGAGTGCCACGTTGACCCCTGCATCAAGCAGTTTGTGAACCGGGCAGAAACCACTCGCCAGCTTCTGGTTGGATTCCGGGCAGTGCACGACACTGGCGCCACTTTCCGCCAGCTGTGCAATCTCGCTATCCTCCAGCTGTGTCATATGCACGGCAGTCAGGGCAGGAGAAAGCAGGCCAAGCTTCGCCAGTCTCGCCAGTGGTCGTTGTCCGTATTGCCTGATGCTGTCTTCAATTTCACTGGCGGTTTCATGCAAGTGAATGTGCACAGGCAGGTCAAGTTCATCGGCCAGCATTTGTGCTTTTTTCAGAGGGTCATCCGACACACTGTAGGGTGCGTGTGGTGCAAACGCATGATTGATCAGCGGGTGGTGTTTGGTCTCGTCACGCAGTGCAAGACCTTTGGCGAAATATTCATCCGGGTTCTCGGCATATCGGGTCGGGAAATCAAGCAGGATCAACCCGGTGCAGGCGCGCATGAAACAGCTCGATGCAACCCGGGAAGTGACCTCCGGAAAGAAGTACATGTCATTGAAACAGGTTGTGCCGCTGCGCAGCATTTCGGCGATGGCGAGTTGTGTGCCATCGTGAACAAACTGTTCGCTGACCCACTTCTGCTCTGCCGGCCAGATATGTTGCTGTAACCATTCCATCAATGGCAGGTCATCCGCGATACCACGTAACAGCGACATGGCGGCGTGGGTATGGGCATTGACCAGGCCGGGGATCAGTGCGTGATCACCAAGCTCAATAGTGGTTTGCGCCTCGAATGACTGGCGGGCCTCATTGCCGGGAAGCAGAGCGGTAATACGACCTTCATCCACGGCAATACTGTGATATTCCAGCGTCTGTGTATCCGGTTCAACAGGAATAATCCAGCGGGCGTGTATCAGCAGCTCGGTTTGTTTCATTATTGTGCGCTCTGGTCGAGAAAAGGGAGTATACCTCAAGACCCGAATGTCGCTTCATTAAAGAGGAGCAATCCGGCGCCTGCCATAAAAAAAGGCAACCCGTTAATTACAGGCTGCCCTTTATACTGCGTGTCCGTAAGCTGTGTCAGTCTACGTTATGCATGTGCACTTCCTGCTGAGGGTAAGGAATACTGATGCCATTGGCATCAAAAGCAAGCTTGACCTTTTCCAGCAGGTCGGCATGCACCGGCCAGTAGTCACCGCTCTTGACCCAGGGACGAACATTGAAGTTCACACTGCTGTCGGCCAGTTCTGCCATGGCGACAGCCGGTTCGGGATCGGACAGGATGCGCTCATCCTGCTTCATGATGTCATTGATGATCTGTTTGGCCTTCGCAATATCGTCGTCGTAGCCAATACCGAATACCAGGTCGATACGACGTGTCGGCCTGGCGGAATAATTGGTAATGGTGCCGCTATAGATCTGCCCGTTCGGGACAATGATTTCACGGTTGTCACCGGTGCGCATGATGGTGGCGAACATCTGTACTTCCTCGATCACGCCGGTTGCTCCGCCTGCTTCGACAAAGTCACCGACCTTGAACGGGCGGAACAGGATGATCATTACCCCGGAGGAGAAATTGGCCAGCGAATCTTTCAGGGCCAGGCCAATGGCCAGGCCGGCGGCGCCGAACACAGCAAGCAGTGAGGTGGTTTCGATACCGAGGTGATCGAGGGCCGCCATGACAACCACCAGCAGCAGGACGGTATAGACCAGGTTGCCGATGAAATTGACCAGCATCACGTCCAGGTTGGACTTATTCATCAGTTTCTCGACTATGCCAGTCAGCCATTTTGCCACCCAACGACCGATGATGAAGATGGCGATGGCGACGCCAATCTGAATGGCCCAGGGGATCAGCACATTCTGGATCGTTTCCGGGTTACTCAATCCTGCAATATTTATTGATTCCATTTACTGGCTCCTTGGCGCAGACAACACGTTGTTGCGGCTTGATTATTTATGTCAGCGGGCAATTAGAATTTGAAACGCATGTAAATGCAACCTTGTTACAATGGCTGACTAGCTTAGGGAGCCTCTGATTAATGCGTCATTGCGAGTTAATGCGTCATTGCGAGCGAAGCGGGGCAATCTCATACTATGAAATCAGTCTGTTAGAGATTGCCGCGTCGCTCCGCTCCTCGCAATGACGCATTAATCAGAGGCTCCTCAAGATAGACAGATGTCTATTCAGGGAGGTACGGTTTGGAAAAATTACACGACGCGATTCGCGCCATGGCATGGACAGACGCAGGACTCGAATTGCTCGATCAGCGAAAATTGCCGCTGGCAGAATCCTGGCTGGTGCTGTGCGACTGTGCTTCAGTGGCACGGGCGATTCGTGACATGGTCGTGCGCGGTGCTCCGGCCATTGGTATTACCGCGGCCTATGCAGCGGTTCTGGCAGCACGCGAGCGGTATGCAAGGCAGCCTTCTGACTGGCGTACAGGCTTTGCAATCGATATGCAAAATCTTGCTCAGTCGCGTCCTACTGCAGTAAACCTCGTCTGGGCGGTGGAACGCATGCAGCAGCTGGCATTCTCGCTGAACGGCAATCCCGTGCCGGTACTGTTGTCCGAAGCGCAGGCGATACACGAACAGGATATTGCGGCGAATTACACCATGGGCGAACGGGGTGCCGCCTGTATCGATGACGGCAGCAGTGTCCTTACCCATTGCAATACCGGTTCACTGGCGACCGGCGGTTACGGGACGGCGCTGGGGGTTATTCGCAGCGCCTGGTCGGATAATAAACTCAACGCCGTTTATGCCGACGAGACGCGACCCTGGTTACAGGGTGCAAGACTGACCGCCTGGGAGCTGGTACAGGACAGCATTCCTGTAACACTTCTGGTTGATGGCGCTGCCGCCTGGTTGATGCAGCAGGGCAGGGTGCAGTGGGTCATTGTCGGTTCAGACCGGATTGCAGCCAATGGCGATGTGGCTAACAAGATCGGTACCTATGCCGCGGCGGTGGCAGCGCGGCATCATGGTGTCAGATTCATGGTCGTTGCCCCGTCTTCGACCGTGGATATGGGTACCGCCTGCGGTGCGGACATTCCCATCGAAATGCGTGCGGAACAGGAAGTCCTCAGTGCGGGTGGACAGCCTGTGGCAGCCAACGGCGCGCAGGCCTGGAACCCGGCCTTCGACATCACGCCGGCAGAACTGATCGATGTTATCGTCACTGAACGGGGTATTGTCGAGCATCCGGATACGGTAAAAATGCGTTCCCTTATGGTATAGACAGGAATTTGACGACCCGCCTCTCAGGGGCTCTCTGAGCCGTTCTCAGCACGAATTACCCGGATGCAGTAGTGTGCCTATGTGTGCTAAGATTCGGCTTTTAGCCGCTCTGGGCGTTTCAGCGCGTCTCAGGTAGCTTCATTTTCATTTTTGCGGAACCGGTGAATCGCCGGCTCCCGGGTTGATTTTCATGTCTGATTTCGCCAAAGAAGTGCTTCCGGTTAACCTGGAAGACGAGATGCGGCAATCGTATCTCGACTACGCCATGAGCGTGATTGTCGGACGAGCGTTACCGGATGTGCGCGACGGACTGAAGCCGGTGCATCGACGTGTGCTGTTCGCCATGAGCGTACTCGGCAATGACTTCAACAAACCTTACAAGAAATCCGCGCGCGTCGTCGGTGATGTCATCGGTAAGTATCACCCGCACGGTGATACGGCTGTGTACGACACCATTGTGCGTATGGCGCAGCCGTTCTCGCTACGTTACATGCTGGTCGACGGACAGGGTAACTTCGGTTCGGTGGACGGCGACTCACCGGCGGCCATGCGTTACACCGAAGTGCGCATGTCGAAGATTGCCCACGAATTGCTGGCTGACCTGGACAAGGAAACCGTCGATTTTGTTCCCAACTACGACGAGTCCGAGCATGAGCCCTCGGTTATGCCGACACGCATACCGAACCTGCTGGTCAATGGATCGGCCGGTATCGCAGTGGGTATGGCGACCAATATACCGCCACATAACCTCACGGAAATCGTCAAGGGTTGTATCGGGCTGATCGATAACCCGGAACTGACCATCAAGGAATTGATGGAGACAATTCCCGGTCCGGACTTCCCGACCGCAGCCATCATTAATGGTGTGCGCGGTATCCACGAGGCTTATCATACCGGGCGCGGGCGCGTACATATCCGTGCGCTCAGTCACATCGAGGGTGAAGAGGGCAGCAAACAGTCCATTGTCGTCACCGAGTTGCCTTACCAGGTCAACAAGGCGCGCCTGCTGGAGAAAATTGCCGAGCTGGTCAAGGACAAGAAGATTGAAGGCATCTCCAACCTGCGTGATGAGTCTGACAAGGACGGCATGCGCATGGTGGTCGAGCTCAAGCGTAATGAAGTCGCCGAGGTTGTGCTCAATAACCTCTACCAGCAGACACAGATGCAGAGTGTATTCGGCATCAATATGGTAGCGCTGGTCGATGGTCAGCCGCGGCTGCTCAACCTCAAACAGATTCTTGAAGCCTTTATTCGCCATCGCCGTGATGTGGTCACACGCCGTACCGTATTCCTGTTGCGCAAGGCGCGTGAGCGGGCACACGTGTTGGAAGGCCTGGCCGTTGCGCTGGCCAATATCGATGAAGTGATCGCACTGATCAAATCATCCTCCAGCCGTGCCGAGGCACGCGCCGAGCTGGTACGCCGGGAATGGGAGCCGGGTGTTGTCGGTGAGTTGTTGCAGCGCTCCGGCGCCACTTCATCGCGCCCGGACGGCCTGGACGACGTATTCGGCTACCACGGCGAGGTATACCGCCTGTCAGAAATTCAGGCACAGGCGATTCTTGATTTGCGTTTGCACCAGATCACGGGTCTGGAACAGGACAAGATCGTTGATGAATACCGTGAGCTCATTGCGCGTATAGACGGACTGCTGGAGATTCTCAATAACCCTGATCGCCTGATGAAGGTCATCCGTGACGAGCTGAAAGAAGTGCTGGAAAATTACGGTGACGAGCGTCGTACCGAAATCCTGACGGACCACCTCGACCTGACCATGGAAGACCTGATCACCGAGGAAGACGTCGTAGTGACGTTGTCACACCAGGGTTATGCCAAATCACAGCCGTTGTCCGACTACCGGGCGCAGCGGCGTGGCGGGCGTGGCAAGGCAGCCACCAAAGTGAAAGAAGAAGACTTTGTCGACAAGCTGTTTGTCGCCAGTACCCACGATACCATTTTGTGTTTCAGCAGCCGTGGCAAGGCCTACTGGCTCAAGGTTTACCAGCTACCACAGGCCGGACGCATGGCACGCGGGAAACCGATTGTGAACCTGTTGCCACTGGAAGAGGGCGAGCGTATCAACGCGGTATTGCCGGTTCGCGAGTTCCCGGAAGACCAGTTTGTGTTTATGGCGACCGCACAGGGCACGGTGAAGAAAACACCCTTGTCAGATTTCTCGCGGCAGCGTAGCAACGGCATCATCGCTGTGGATTTGCGGGCTGACGATTACCTGATCAATGTCGCCATTACCGATGGCACAAAAGACGTCATGTTGTTCAGTAATGTCGGCAAGGTCATTCGTTTCAATGAATCCGATGTGCGGCCCATGGGTCGTACCGCCTGTGGCGTGCGCGGTATCCGCCTGGCTGCCGGCCAGCGCGTCATCGCCCTGATTATTGTCAGTGAGGGCTCGGTGCTGACGGCCACCGAGCATGGCTATGGTAAACGCACACCGGTATCCGAATACCCGACACACGGTCGTGGCGGTCAGGGTGTGATCTCGATTCAGAGCACCGAACGTAACGGTGAGGTGATCGGTGCCGTACTGGTGCAGGACGACGATGAGTTCATGTTGATCAGCAACGGCGGCACACTGGTGCGAACCCGCGTTGCCGAAGTTTCGACCATGAGTCGTAACACACAGGGCGTACGCCTGATCAAGCTGCATGATGGCGAAGTACTGGTTGGCATTGCACCGGTCGCGGATGTCAGTGGTGATGATGAGAGTGATGATGATGTCGATGACAATGGTAATGGCGCCGATGAAACATAAGAGTGACCGTCATACCGGCGCAGGCCGGTATCCAGAGCGCAGGCACCGGTAGATTCCGGCCTGCGCCGGAATGACGGAAGTAGCTTAAACGTACGGAAGCAGCTTTTACGTAAGGAAGTAACGTTAATCCGGCGTTACAAAAATTATTGTTGGAATTACCCAGGAGCCCAAAGCATATGTCCAAGGTGTATAACTTCAGTGCAGGTCCCGCCGTATTACCCGCGGAAGTACTGGAGCGCGCGCGTGATGAACTGGTCGACTGGCATGGTAGTCACATGTCAGTCATGGAGATGAGTCATCGCGGCAAGGAATTCATGTCTATTGCGGAGAAGGCCGAGGCCGACCTGCGCGAGTTGATGAAAATCCCGGACAATTACAAGGTGCTGTTCCTGCAGGGTGGTGCTTCCAGCCAGTTCTCAATGGTGCCGATCAATCTGCTGCGCGGTAACAGCAAGGCTGACTACATCTGGACCGGCGCCTGGGGCAAGAAAGCCATTGCCGAGGGCAAGCGCTATTGCGACGTGAATGTCGCCGCCAGCTCCGAGGCAGAAAAATTCACCACAATTCCGGATCCGTCCGGCTGGTCGCTGGATGCGGATGCCGCCTATGTGCACTACACGCCAAATGAAACCATTGGTGGCGTCGAGTTTCACTGGATACCGGATGTCGGTGATGTGCCGTTGGTGGCGGACATGTCATCGACCATCCTGTCGCGTCCGATCGACGTCAGCAAATATGGCGTGATCTACGCCGGTGCGCAGAAGAACATTGGCCCGGCCGGGTTAACGGTGGTGGTCGTGCGCGATGACCTGATCGGTCAACCGGTCGATGGACAGCCGGTGATGTTCGACTATGCCACTCACGCCAACAACGACTCCATGTACAACACGCCGCCCACTTACGGCTGGTATTTCGCCGGGCTGGTGTTTGAGTGGTTGAAGGACAAAGGTGGTCTGGAAGCGATTTCGATGATCAATCATCGCAAGGCCAGCGCCCTGTACAAGACAATCGATGATTCGGGTTTTTATGCCAACCCGGTCGATCCCGATTGCCGCTCCTGGATGAATGTGCCCTTCACCCTGGCCGATCCGGAACTGGATGCCACTTTCCTGGAAGAAGCAAAGCAGGAAGGCCTTGTTACTCTCAAGGGACACCGTTCTGTCGGTGGCATGCGCGCCAGCATCTATAACGCCATGCCGGAAGAGGGTGTTGCTGCATTGATAGATTTCATGGGCGAGTTCGAGAAGCGCCACGGTTAAAAAAACCGCGTCATTGCGAGGCGCGCAGCGCCGTGGCAATCTCCAACAGGATGGTGCCAGATCCAGAGAGATTGCCGCGCTTCGCTCGCAATGACAAATCAATCAGCATAACGCTGAACTGGAACAGTAGGACTATGTACAAAATACTGACGTTGAATAATATATCCGTAGCCGGCCTGGAACGTCTGCCACGCGACAAATATGAAGTGGCTTCCGAAATCCAGCACCCGGACGCCATCCTGTTGCGTTCGTTCAATATGCACAACTGGGAGATTCCCTCATCCGTCAAGGCCATTGGCCGTGCCGGTGCAGGTGTCAACAATATCCCGGTTGATGACATGAGCAAGCGCGGTGTGCCGGTGTTCAACGCGCCCGGCGCGAACGCCAATGCGGTCAAGGAACTGGTTGTCGCAGGAATGCTGATCGCTGCGCGGAATCTGTGTCAGGGCTGGTCATTTGCCCGCAACCTTGAAGGCGAGGACAATGAGATCAGCAAGCAGGTTGAATCGGGCAAAAAGCACTTCGCCGGTTTCGAGCTGCCGGGCCGTACACTGGGTGTGATCGGACTGGGCGCTATCGGGGTGCAGGTCGCTAATGCAGCACATGCCCTGGGCATGAATGTTATTGGCTATGACCCTGACATTACCGTACAGAGCGCCTGGCAGATGTCTTCGGACGTGGAACAGGCGGCAGGTGTCGATGACCTGTTGTCACGCAGCGATTTCGTGACTTTCCATGTGCCGCTGGTCGATGCTACCCGTCATATGATCAACGAAGAGCGCCTGCACAGCATGCGCGATAATGTGGTGCTGCTCAATTTCTCGCGTAACGGCATCATCGATGACGAGGCTGTCGTCAAGGCGCTGGAGGAAGGCAAGGTCTACTCCTATGTCTGCGACTTCCCAAGCAACCTGCTCAAGGATCACCCACGCGTCATTACCCTGCCGCACCTGGGGGCCTCAACGAAAGAAGCCGAGGACAACTGTGCCATTATGGTTGCCGACCAGGTCAGTGACTTCCTGGAAAACGGTAACGTACGCAACTCGGTCAATTTCCCCAAGGTCTACATGAAGCGTGGTGGCAAGTCGCGGCTGGCAGTCGTCAATGCCAATGTTCCCAATATGCTCGGCCAGATTTCGACATCACTGGCGGAATCCGGTCTGAATATTGTCGATATGATCAACAAGTCGCGGGGAGAACTTGCCTATACGCTGGTCGATGTGGAGGGTGAAATCACTCAGGAATGCACCGACAGGATCGCTGCTACCGAAGGTGTGTTGTCGGTACGGACCCTGTAAAGGACATTTGCACAATGGCAAATCCGACACTTGATCAACTGCGCAAACACATCGACGCGCTGGATGAGAAAATCCAGGCGCTGTTGAATGAGCGCGCCAGTTGCGCTCAACAGGTGGCGGAAGCCAAACGCAGTGAAGACCCTGACACAGTCTTTTACCGGCCGGAACGCGAGGCGGAAGTGCTGCGTATGGTGCGCGAACGTAACAACGGCCCACTTTCCGACGATGAAGTGGCACGCCTGTTCCGCGAGATCATGTCAGCCTGCCTTGCACTGGAACAACCGCTGACCATTGCTTACCTGGGGCCGGAAGGTACCTACACCCAGGAGGCTGCACTCAAGCACTTCGGGCATTCCGTACAGCTCAAGCCCCTGGCGGCGATTGACGAAATCTTCCGTGAAGTGGAGGCTGGTAGCGCCGACTTTGGCGTTGTACCGGTCGAAAATTCCATTGAAGGTGCCATCAACCACACGCTGGACATGTTCATCCGTTCGCCGCTGAAGATTTGCGGCGATGTCGAGCTGCGAATTCATCACCAGTTGATCACCAACAGCGAGAGTCTTGCTGCCGTGAAATCGGTGCATGCACATCAGCAGGCGCTTGCACAATGCCGGGAATGGCTGGACGCAAACCTGCCGGGCGTGGAACGCGTGGCGGTCAGCAGTAATGGTGAGGCGGCACGACAGGCGAGCGAGGACAGCGCCATTGCGGCCATTGCCAGCGATGCGGCGGCTGAAACCTATGGCCTGGATACGCTGGCCTCGAATATCGAGGATGACCCGAACAACACCACGCGCTTTCTGGTGGTGGGCGACCAGTCTGTTGGATCCAGCGGAAACGACAAGACCACGTTGATGGTGACAGTGCAAAACGAGGCCGGCGCCCTGTATTCCCTGCTGGAACCGGTGTCGCGCCACGGTGTAAGTATGACCAAAATCGAATCGCGGCCATCACGCATGAGCAAATGGGACTATGTGTTCTTTGTCGACGTTGAAGGCCACCGTGATGATGAAAGCGTCGCTGCTGCGCTGAAGGAACTGGAAACACGCGCATCGATGCTCAAGGTACTGGGGTCCTACCCCAAATGCGAGCTGTAGATGACGGCAAGCCTGCTTGAATCCGCTATTCCCGGTGTACAGGGGTTGCGGCCGTATGCGCCAGGCAAGCCGCTCAGCGAGCTGGAGCGTGAATACGGCATCACAGATGCTGTCAAGCTTGCTTCCAACGAAAACCCCCTCGGCCCTTCAAAATCTGTACTGGACGCCTTGCAGTGTGGTTACCACGAACTGGCGCGTTACCCGGACGGTAACGGTTTTGAACTGAAATCCGCGCTGGCGGAACGGCATGACGTCAAAGCGGAATGGATAACACTGGGAAATGGTTCCAATGATGTGCTGGAGATGGTGGCGCGGGCCTTCCTGTCGCCTCAATCATCTGCTGTATTCTCGGCGCATGCTTTTGCGGTGTACCCGATTGTGACCCAGGCGATTGGTGCGAGGTCGCGGGTGGCAGCAGCACACAATGGCAGGCGCGGTCCCCTGTTCGGCCACGATCTCGATGCCATGCATGCGCAGATCGATGCGGATACCCGCGTGGTATTTATTGCCAATCCCAACAACCCGACCGGGACGTGGTTGCCGCATAATGCCTTGCGGAGTTTTATCGAAAGTGTTCCGGCTGAGGTAGTGGTTGTAATCGATGAGGCCTACTTTGAGTATGTGGATGAAGAAGATTACCCGGATACGTCTCAGTGGGTGGATGAGTTCCCTAACCTGCTGGTGACGCGTACTTTCTCCAAAGCCTACGGCCTGGCCTCGCTACGTATCGGATATGGCGTCAGCCAACCGATCCTGGCGGACGTGCTGAACCGTGTCCGTCAGCCATTCAACGTGAACAGTTTTGCCCAACTGGCGGCGCGTGCAGCGCTGGACGACAGGGAGCATCTGGCGCGTGCTGTCGAAATAAACCGGCAGGGCATGGCGCAACTGACGAAAGGCTTTGATGAGCTGACCCTGCCTTATATCCCTTCGGCAGGAAATTTTATCTCGGTTGATGTCGGACGAGACCCCGGCACGGTTTACGAAGCCTTGCTGCACGAAGGTGTCATTGTGCGACCGGTTGATAACTATGGCATGCCCGGTTACCTGCGCGTCAGCATTGGCCTTGAAGACGAGAACCGACGTTGCCTGGAAGCGCTGGGCAAGGTGCTGGCATGATCAGGCGACTGTGCATAATCGGTGTGGGACTGATCGGTGGTTCGCTGGCGAGAGCGCTGCGGGAAGCCGGTTATGTCGAAGAGATTGTTGGTTCCAGCCGCCGCGAGGAACACCTGCAGGAAGCGCTCGATCTGGGTGTCATCGATCGTTTCGATAGCGACCCGGCGCGCGCTGTTGAAGGTGCGGATATGGTGTTTGTCGCTGTACCGCTGGGTGCGATGGGCAAAGTCTTTGAAAGCATTGCGGGCAAGCTGGCGACAGGTGCCGTGGTGACGGATGGCGGCAGCGCCAAGGCCAGCGTGGTGCGTGATGTCTGTACAGCGGTCGGGGACACACCGGACTGGTTTGTGCCCGGGCACCCCATCGCCGGCACAGAACAAAGTGGCGTGGCGGCCTCATTCGCGGGGCTATACCAGGGACGGCGGGTGATATTGACGCCACTCGAACAGACCCGGCCAGAGGCTACTGCCAGGGTTCGCGCCATGTGGGAGGCCGCGGGTGCAACGGTTAATGAAATGAGCGTGGAGCACCACGACGAAGTGCTTGCCGCCACCAGTCACTTGCCGCACATGCTGGCGTTTGCGCTGGTGGAAAGCCTGGCGCGACTTTCCGAGCAACGTGAAATATTTGAATATGCCGCAGGTGGCTTTACCGATTTTACGCGTATCGCATCCAGTGACCCGGTGATGTGGCGCGATATCTGTATCGCCAACCGCGATGCGCTGCTAAAGATGCTGGAGCGTTTCAATACTGACCTTGAAACGCTGCATACGGCTATCGACAGCCGTGATGAAGAAACCCTGTTGCGTATATTTACCGAAGCCAAAGTGGCGCGTGATGCCTTTTCCCGCCCCGCCGAAAAGTCAAAGGACTAGTTTGTTGTTATGAGCATGCTGATTAAAACGTCATGCCGGCGCAGGCCGGCATCCAGTTATGTCAAATGTCATGGATTCCGGCATTCGCCGGAATGACGGAAGAGAAATTAATCAGGGGTTCCTGTCTATGAACAAGCATTCATCACCTCAATTTAAAGCCACACCGGGTGGTTCGCTGAAAGGCAAGCTCCGCGTGCCCGGCGACAAGTCGATTTCCCATCGTTCCATCATGCTGGGTGCGCTGGCCGATGGTGTGACGGAAATCCAGGGCTTTCTGGAAGGCGAGGACAGCCTGGCGACGCTGAAGGCATTCCTTGCCATGGGTGTTTCCATCGACGGACCCCATGAGGGCCGTGTAGTGGTAAAGGGTGTCGGCATGCACGGTCTGACAGCGCCCGCCACTGCACTCGATCTGGGTAATTCCGGCACCTCAATGCGCCTGTTGTCCGGGCTACTGGCAGGACAGGAATTTGATGTTGAGCTGGTGGGTGACCACTCGTTGATGAGTCGTCCCATGCGACGTGTGACCGAACCACTGGCAAAGATGGGCGCTGTTATTGAAACCACGGATGAGGGTACCGCACCGTTACGTATTCGCGGTGGACAGACATTAAAGGGTATCGATTACGACATGCCGGTTGCCAGTGCCCAGGTGAAATCCTGTTTATTACTGGCCGGTCTGTATGCGCAGGGCAAAACCTGTGTCACCGAACCGGCGCCGACCCGCGACCATACCGAGCGCATGTTGTCGGGCATGGGCTACGAGGTCGTGCGAAACACGAGTCGCGCCTGTGTGGAGGGTGGCGGTCACCTGAAGGCAGCGGCAATCGACGTGCCGTCTGATATTTCATCGGCGGCTTTTTTTCTGGTCGGTGCTTCCATCGCCCCCGGTTCAGACCTGTTGATCGAACATGTCGGTATCAACCCGACGCGCACGGGGGTACTGGAAATACTGCGCCTGATGGGGGCTGATATTGAAGTGCAGAACCCGCGAGAGGTCGGTGGAGAACCGGTCGCGGACCTGCGCGTACGCTACGCGCCACTGAAAGGAATCGATATCCCCGTTGAGCAGGTGCCACTGGCTATTGATGAATTCCCGGCCCTGTTTGTTGCGGCCGCCTGTGCAGAAGGACGCACTGTGCTGGCCGGTGCAGAAGAATTACGCGTCAAGGAAAGTGACCGTATCCAGGTGATGGCTGATGGTTTGCAGGCACTCGGTGTCGATGCGCAGGCGACACCTGACGGTATGATCATCGAGGGTGGCGCGATCAATGGCGGTCGCGTCGACAGTTGCGGTGATCACCGTATCGCCATGTCTTTTGCCATGGCAGCATTACGTTCCAGGAGCGAAATCGTTATCGACGATTGCGATAACGTAAACACCTCATTTCCTGACTTTGTCGGGCTGGCTTCAACAGCCGGTCTTTCCATTCAGGCGGTGCGCTAGTTATGGCAGGTCAGGGCAGCATGTCTGTACCCGTTATTACCGTGGATGGCCCCAGTGGTTCCGGCAAGGGCACCATCAGTCACGCCGTGGCAAAAGCGCTGGGCTTTCATTTTCTCGACAGTGGGGCGCTGTACCGCATTCTGGCCTATGCCGCACAACAAAAAGGTATTGCCCTTGATGATGAGCCGGCGCTGGCGGAACTGGCCGGAAAACTCGACATCCACTTCCCTGCCGAGGGCGAAAATGACGTTGTCCTGCTGGACGGGGTGAATGTCGGTAATAACATCCGCACCGAGGCCGCCGGCGCGGGTGCGTCGAGAGTTGCCGCTCTGCCAGCGGTGCGCGAGGCGCTGCTGCAGCGCCAGCGTGATTTCCGCCAGTCGCCCGGGCTGGTGGCGGATGGCCGCGACATGGGGACCGTGGTTTTCCCCGATGCCGCGGTAAAATTCTTCCTCACCGCCAGCGCAGAAGAACGTGCAAGAAGGCGATTCAACCAGCTGAAGGAAAAAGGAAAAGAATCACCTTACGAGGAAATCCTGGCAGACATTCAGGCCCGGGACGAGCGAGATTCCAGCCGCGCTGTAGCACCCCTGAAACCTGCGCAGGATGCGATACAGATCGATACCACTTCGCTGGATATTCCCACCACCATTACACGGGTTCTCGACGCGATAAAAAACCGTCTAAACCCGTGAAATTCAAAGACTATAAGGTTATACTTCACGGTTACGCGGTCTGGTAGCGTTTTTAATTGCTCCCAGTTTGTCTAACCTCAACCCGCCCACCGGGATGTTTGCCGGTCGAGCGGATATTACTTATGCCGTTGCATTTGCGCTGCGGAAGGATTTTTAACCCATGTCTGAAAGTTTTGCTGAACTGTTTGAAGAGAGCCTGGCCAATAAAGAAATGCGCCCGGGCACCATTGTTACTGGTACCGTTGTTGATATTCAGCCCGATGCCGTCATCGTTAATGCTGGTCTGAAGTCCGAAGGTGTCATCCCGATAGAACAGTTCAAGAACAGTCAGGGTGAACTCGAAGTCGCTGTTGGCGACCCCGTTGAGGTTTCACTGGAGGCCGTTGAAGACGGCTTTGGCGCCACGCGTCTTTCACGCGAAAAAGCCAAACGCGCACAGGTCTGGATACGACTGGAAAAAGCTTTCGAAGAAGGCGAGGTCGTCAAGGGTATTATCAGCGGAAAGGTCAAGGGCGGCTTCACCGTCGACATCGAAGACATCCGCGCCTTCCTGCCGGGCTCACTGGTCGATGTCCGTCCGGTACGCGACACCACTTACCTGGAAGGTAAGGAACTCGAATTCAAGGTTATCAAGCTGGACCAGCGCCGCAACAACGTGGTGGTATCCCGTCGCGCCGTGGTCGAGACCGAATACAGTGCAGAGCGCGAAGAACTGCTGGAAAGCCTGCAGGAAGGTGCGGAAGTCAAGGGTATCGTCAAGAACCTCACCGACTACGGTGTGTTCGTCGACCTGGGCGGCATCGATGGTCTGCTGCACATCACCGACATGGCCTGGAAGCGCGTCAAGCATCCTTCCGAGATTGTTGAAGTCGGCCAGGAGATCGACGTCAAGGTGCTCAAGTTCGATCGCGAGCGCAACCGCGTATCGCTGGGCCTGAAACAGCTGGGCCAGGATCCGTGGGCAGATCTCGCGCGCCGTTACCCGGAAGGCAAGCGCCTGTTCGGCAAGGTTACCAACATTGCCGACTACGGTTGCTTCGTGGAACTCGAAGATGGCGTGGAAGGCCTGGTGCACGTTTCCGAAATGGACTGGACCAACAAGAACGTCAACCCGGGCAAGATGGTTCATATCGGCCAGGAAGTCGAAGTCATTGTGCTGGACATCGACGAAGAGCGTCGCCGCATCTCGCTGGGCATGAAGCAGATCCACAACAACCCGTGGGACGAGTTCTCCGCAACCCACAACAAGGGCGATCATGTGAAGGGCACCATCAAGTCGATTACCGACTTCGGTATCTTCATCGGTCTGGATGGTGGCATCGATGGTCTGATCCATCTGTCCGACATCTCCTGGCACGATCCGGGCGAAGAAGCGGTACGTAATTACAAAAAAGGTGATGAGCTGGAAGCCGTGGTACTGTCGGTTGACGCCGAGCGCGAGCGAATTTCCTTGGGTATCAAACAGCTTGAGAAAGATCCTTTCTCCAATTTCTCAGCAGATAACGCTAAAGGAAGTATTGTTAAGGGCGTTATTAAGGAAGTCGACGCCAAAGCGGCGATTGTTGACCTTGGCGACGGCATCGAAGGCACCCTGCGTGCGTCCGAACTGGCCCGCGACCGGGTCGAGGATGCCCGCACCGTGTTGACGGTAGGCCAGGAAATTGAAGCCAAGTACATTGGTATGGATCGCAAGACCCGCACCATTGCGCTGTCTATCAAGGCCAAGGATACCGAAGAGGAAGCCGCCGCAGTGAAGGATTATACACGCAGCTCCGGCGCCACAGGCGCAACATTGGGCGACGTGTTGAAGGAACAACTTGAAAATAGTGGTGACTAATCAGTAATTTGGTCTAAACTATAGCGCATAGAGGCAGGAGGGGGCCATTTCAGGCCTCCGAGCCGAAACGGGGACAGTTTTATGACAAAATCTGAATTAATTGAAATACTTGCAGCCAAGAACAGCCATCTGAACCATAAAGATGTCGAGCTCGCGGTGAAGAGTCTGATTGAACAGATGAGTCAGTCCCTGTCGACCGGTAACCGGATTGAAATTCGTGGTTTTGGCAGTTTTTCGCTGCACTATCGTCCACCACGGATGGGACGTAACCCCAAAACCGGTGAAGCCGTTGCGCTGGCCGCCAAATATGTGCCGCATTTCAAGCCTGGCAAGGAATTGCGTGAGCGGGTGAATATCTATGGTCGCACCGATCAGCAGCCGGCCGAGAATGCGTCATCAGCTCCGGAAGGTGATCAGACACCTTCCAGCAGTGGTAGCCTGTTCTGAAAATCTAATAAATAACGTCACATCGTCACACCGGCGCAGGCCGGTGTCCATAAACAAACCACTGGATTCCGGCATGCACCGGAATGACGATACTTGCGGGAATGACGACGCAAAACACCAAACGCCGGCTTGTCCGGCGTTTTTTTATGGCCGGGTGATTGCCGCCAACCGGTAAAGCACCGATAATCTGTTCCTGTCCTGATGCAAGCCTCAAAGGAACCACATGCTGCGCCTTATCAACATACTTTTGCTTATTACGCTCACTGTTCTGGGTCTTTCCTTCGCCGTGCTGAATGCTGACCCGGTACCACTCAACTACTATTTTGGTTACCGGGATATACCGCTATCCATGATCGTCGTCGTAGCGTTGGCGACCGGCGCGGTGATCGGTGTGCTGGTCAGTATGGGTATACTGCTGCGACAAAAGCAGCAGACCTTCCGTCTGCGCCGCCAGTTGAAGAAAGCTGAAAAGTCGGTATCCACCACCAGCGTTTTGCCGGCCGGTAAATAAAGGGCGCTGACGATATGCAATACCTGCTCTGGTTACTGCTGCCGGTTGCCGCCGCTTCAGGCTGGTGGGCTGCGACCTGGCGCCAGAGAAAGCAGCAGCGCCGCACCAAGGCCGTACAGAATTCAGCCTATGGGCAGGGATTGAACTACCTTCTCAACGAGCAGCCTGACAAGGCGACCGAGGTGCTGGTGCAGATGGTCGAGGTCGACCCCGATACAGTCGAGTTGCACCTTGCCCTCGGCAGTCTGTTCCGGCGGCGTGGTGAGGTTGATCGTGCCATCCGTGTGCACCGCAACATCATTGCGCGTTCGGGTCTCAGTGAGTCGCTGCACGAACAGGCGACACTGGAACTGGGTCGGGATTTCCTCAAGGCCGGTTTGCTGGATCGTGCCGAGGTACTGTTTCAGCAGTTGCTGGAAACACACCGCTATAACGATGATGCGCGTGCTCATCTCATCGACCTTTACCAGCAGGAAAAGGAGTGGAGCAAAGCGGCCGAGCTGGCGCGTACCTTTGCGGTCCGGGGTGATGTTGCCTGGCGATCACGCCTTGCCCAGTATCTTTGCGCACTGGGAGAGATCTCGCTGGAACACGGTAATACCATCCGTGCCGAAGGTTATGCCGATGATGCGCTGGTCGAAGACCCGGACTGTGTACGTGCCACCCTGTTGAAGGGGCGTTGCCTGCGGGCATCGGGCCGGCTGGCCGATGCGGTTGAGTGCTTCCGTCGTGTGGAAGACCAGTGTGCCGAGCTGTTACCGGAAGTGCTGGGTGAAATTCGTGACGGGTTACTGGAACTGGGGCGGGATGCTGACTGGACAGCCTATGTCGATGCACTTGCAAGTCGTCACACCTGGCTGGTTTTTTATCGCAAGAATGTCGTTGAACAGCATGTGGCCCAGGCCGTTGTTCCCCGGTCGCGGTACCGTTGTCAGCAGTGCGGGTTCACGGCAGGCAAGCTCTTTTGGCAGTGCCCGGGCTGCCAGAACTGGAGCAGTGTCAAACCGATAAAAACAGGAAGTGCTGAATGAGTTCGAACTTGATGGATGGGCCCCGCGTTATCGTTGCGCTGGATTTCCCGGACGGCCCGACGGCACTGAAATTTGTTCAGCAATTGCCACCCGGCAGCTGCCGGCTGAAAGTCGGCAAGGAACTGTTTACCAGCGCAGGACCAGAGCTGGTGCGCCAGCTGGTGGCTATGGGGCACGACGTGTTCCTGGACCTCAAGTTCCACGATATCCCCAATACCGTAGCGCGTGCCTGCGGGGCAGCTGCACAGCTGGGTGTATGGATGATGAACGTGCATGCTTCTGGCGGTCGCCGGATGATGGAAGCTGCGGCAGCGGCGTTGAAGGATTGCGACGGGGAACGCAAACCCCTGTTGATTGGTGTGACCGTGTTGACCAGTATGGGTGCAGAGGACCTGGCTGAAATCGGTGTGAACGTCGAGCCGGCGGCACAGGTGGAGCGCCTGGCGCAACTGGCCAAAGTATCAGGACTGGATGGTGTTGTCTGCTCGCCTCGGGAAGCCGGCCAATTACGCGCACAGCTGGGTGACGATTTTGTGCTGGTGACCCCGGGTGTTCGGCCTGCCGGCGCATCAAAGGATGACCAGACGCGTGTCATGACACCGGCTGACGCCATTCGTGACGGTGCAGGTTACCTGGTTATCGGCCGGCCCGTGACGCAGGCTACTGATCCCGTCAGTGCGCTTGAAGCCATCAATGCCGAGATTCAGGGCATAGTCCAAGGAACCTGATTAATTCAGAGTTCACGTCATTGCGAGCGAAGCGCGGCAATCTCCGTCAGTCTGGCACCAGGCCAAAGAGATTGCCGCGCTTCGCTCGCAATGACGTGAACTCTGACGCTGCGCCGGCATAACGGATCAATCAAATCCACCCTGAAGATCATTTGTAAGAAATATCCTACGACATAATCAGAAATTCCCGCTTGTACGGCTGCTGCTTTCTTGTAGCATCCGGGCTGCGCAGTGCTTTGATACTGCACCCGGACACAGGGTGTGTCCGCTGACAAACTGCATGGAGGATACAACATGAACCTTAAAACACTGATGGCGTCACTGTTACTGGCGCCGGTACTGGCATTCGCCAACCCCACCATCAATATCAACACCGCAGATTCCGAAGCCCTGGTGGATGGGCTGACGGGCGTAGGCCCGGAAAAGGCCATGGCCATTATTCGTTACCGGCAGACCAACGGGCCATTCAGGCAAGTGAATGACCTGGTCCAGGTCAAGGGGATAGGCCAGGGCACCGTCGAACGAAACCGTGCTTACCTGTCCGTTGGTGAGCAGGCCAGCCAGCCCTGAGGGCTTTGGGCATCCCCTGACAGCCCTGGCAGGGCTGCATGGGGGCTGCCCGTTTTTCACGAAGTAACCGGTTATGCCTCTGTCGGGCAGGTGACACAGGGATCGTGTTGTGCCTGGGCAGGGAGCCGATACAGGTGCCTTTCAGAGGCATATCCCGTTGCTTCGGGAACCATTTAACACCGGAGTTTTAACAAGATAAGTCAAGTGCAAGAACGGCTTTCTCATTGACCGGTCAGGCGCTTTTGGGTATTGTCAGGCCAATAATTTCAGGCCATAGCGTCGTTTTTTGAGATACCCGATATCATGCACTATTACCCGGTAATATTGTCCGGTGGGGCAGGTAGCCGCCTGTGGCCCGCATCCCGCGAGTTCTACCCTAAACCGATGTTGCCAATGTTTGGCAAGCACACCCTGTTACAGGACACCACCACCCGGTTAGATGGTGTCGATTCCGTCCAGTCCCCGCTTTTTGTGTGCAATGAAGAACACCGCTTCCTGGTCGCCGAACAGGTTCGTGCGCTGGATAAGGAAGCGGAGGCCATTATGCTGGAGCCGGAAGGTCGCAACACAGCGCCAGCGCTGACACTGGCGGCCCTGCACCTGGCGGGCAAAGATCCCGATGCCGTCATGGTCGTTATGCCGGCAGACCACGTTATTCCTGACCGGGCCTCGTTTACGGAAACCGTCGAGCGGGGTGGTGAGCTTGCGCAAAAAGGTTACCTTGTCACCTTCGGCGTGGTGGCCGACAAGCCCGAGACCGGTTATGGGTATATCAATCGCGGTAAAGAAATCGAAGACAGTGGCAGCTTTACAGTGGACCGCTTTGTAGAAAAACCCGACGCGACTACAGCACAAGGCTACGTGGATTCCGGCGACTACTACTGGAACAGCGGTATCTTCGTCATGCGCGCAGACCGCTGGCTGGAAGAGATTGGAAAATACCAGCCGGATATCCTGGCAGCCTGTCGCGTCGCCATGGAGCATGGCAAGAGTGACGCAGACTTTCTGCGTGCAGACAAGAGCGCTTTTCTTGAATCACCCTCTGATTCGATTGACTACGCCGTGATGGAAAAAACCGATCGTGCCGCCGTGGTGCCGATGGAAACGCACTGGTCGGATGTAGGTTCGTGGTCATCCATCTGGGAGGTTTCCGAACGCGATGAGGACGGCAACGTTGCGCGTGGCGACGTGCTGACACACGATACAAAAAACTCCCTGTTAATGGCCGACCAGCGCTGTATTGCTGCCGTTGGCCTGGACAACATGATTGTGGTTGAAACGGCCGATGCAGTGCTCGTCGCAGACAAAAGGAACAGCCAGGACGTCAAGTCCATTGTGTCCCAGCTCAAGGCGAGTGATCGTGAGGAATACCGCTTTCACAGTCGCGTGTATCGACCCTGGGGTGATTATGAGGGGATCGATAACGGCGCACGCTACCAGGTCAAGCGCCTGACGGTAAAACCCGGAGCTCAGCTTTCATTGCAAATGCACCACCACCGCGCAGAACACTGGATTGTGGTGTCAGGGACGGCAAAAGTAACGCGTGGTGATGACGTTTTCATGCTGTCGGAAAACGAATCGACCTATATTCCGCTTGGTACTACGCACCGGCTGGAGAACCCCGGGAACATTCCGCTGGAAATTATCGAGGTGCAGTCGGGGAGTTATCTTGGAGAAGACGATATTGTGCGGTTTGAAGATGTGTATAACAGGGTTGAGTGACGAGTGAATATGGATCCGGAATCCAGGTCTGTTGATAGTCGATCAGGTGGTCAACCTGTACCGGTTTGTGTGGTTCCCTACACGAACAGTGAAAGTGAAATCAGCCTTGTTGATCTATGGCGGATTATTGCGGCACGCAAATATCTTGTTCTGATGAGTGTGCTGGTGGCTGTTGCGCTGGCGACGGTTTATGTTTTTGTTGCTGAACCTTCGTATCGGGCCGAGGCGAATTTGCTGCCGCCGCAGCAGCAGGATATTCAGGCGCTTGCGGTAAATATTAACGGAAGCTCAGATTTGGGTGTGGAACGGTACACGCCGGAACTTGTCTACCAGGCTTTCCTGAAGAACCTCAGATCGAAGGGCTTGCGCAGAGAGTTTTTCGACGCCAATGATCTGGTAATGCATTATCTAAATGATGCTTCGGACAAGGACGCCAATATTGATCGTGTTTTTGATAGGAAGTTCAACGTAAACCTCCAGGTCCAGGAGGATAAAGCAGACCCTTCGTTGGCTGTTGTCAGTCTTTCTGACACGGACCCACAGCTGGCTTCACAATGGCTCAATCAACTTGTTGAGTTTGCTGATAAGCGAACCGTTCGCCAGTTGGTAAATGATGTAAATTCTGCAATTCGATCTGAAATTGACGGGATTCAGCGTCAGATGGATAGCAAGTTAAAGCTTGCTGCACAGAGAAGGTTTGACAGGATTAATCAGTTACGGGAAGCACTTCGCATAGCTAAAGAGACGGCTGCCACAGGTGCAAGTGTTTCCCCGGTTGTGCCAGGAAAAAAACAGCCTAATATTGTTGTAAGTACAGGCCAGATGCCTCTGTATATGAGAGGGGAAGAGGCGCTCAAGGCAGAGATATCAGTACTAGAGTCACGGAAATCAGATGAACCATTCATTCCAGCTTTGCGTAACTTACAGGAGCGTAAAGCCTTCCTGGATGGCGCGCTGATCGATGCGGGTCAATTATCTTCAATCACTATTGATATGGCTGCCAGGGTTCCATATAAGGCCGAGAAGCCACGCAAAAGTTTTGTGTTTTTACTCGCTTCGGTACTAGGTTTAATGTTCGGGATCTTTGCGGCAATGATCAGCGAAGTATTTAATCACTCTCGGCAGTAGTTACGAGCGGTAAATTCAAGAACAATGGCCCGCGTTGTCCCGGAAACCGGTACCTGACAGGTCATGAAGCAGGGTTCTGGAATTTCCTGTGCAGTAATGTCTTGTTGAGTATTTGAGAGATATTATTTTGGCAGACTGTACGTGCCCGTCATGTGGATCAGGTTTGATTAAGCGTGTTGGGAAGTTGCCCGCAAGCAATCGATTTGCCGGAAATATTCAACCCGGAAAACTGGATACAGGCGCTCTCTACCATTGCTCCAAATGTAGTCTCAAGTTTCGTTATCCTCGGCCTGAAAAAGAAGAACTGGAAAGACTTTATCGTTCAGGCTCTGATACAAATTGGAGCGACGCCAAAGAAAACAGGAAGGACTGGAAAGTCGTTTCTGAAATAATTCAGAAAAATTGTCGAAAAGGAAAAGTGCTTGATGTTGGTTGTTTTGATGGAGGGTTTCTCCTTTCGCTTGATGGAGAGTATGAGTTATTCGGGATAGAAGTTAATGATGGCGCGGTTGCGAGAGCGCGTTCACGTGGCATCAGGATTGTCAGGCAGGATTACGATGGACTTGGGGAAGTTGTCGAAAAGTTCGATGTCATCGTCGCAATAGATGTGATTGAGCATGTTATTGATCCAAAGACTTTTCTGAGTAATCTTTTGTCTATGCTGGCACCTGATGGATTAGTGGTATTAAGTACCGGTAATGCAGATTCAGCCTCATGGAAATTTATGGGGAGCAGGTATTGGTATTGTGCAAACCCGGAGCATATCTCTTTCATCAGTCCGGCGTGGTGTGAGAAGACATGTAGTAAAATGGGCGCTGTAGTAGGTGAATATGCTTGTTTCTCTTACAGGTCGAAAGGGCTCACATACAGAATATTGGATTTGTTAAAAAACACAACTTATAAATATTCCCCCTGGATATTTGCTGCATCAAGAATATTGGGTCTGGGTAAGCGTGGAGTATATGGTGATGTGTCGCTCGCATATTACCCACCAACCTGGCTGTCAGCAAAGGACCATTTCGCTGTTGAAATCCTAAAAGATAAAAGCAGGCTGAAAAGTAAACGTGATGCCGTATGAATAATATTCTGGAAAATAGCCTTATATCATTGTTTCGTCTTGTGTGGCGGTTTGAGAACATATCTTTGGTGAGACGTGCATTTATTTATTTGAGATGGATAAAGTGGGGTGCTCGACTTGGCTCAATCGGTAAGAAGTCCAAGATATGTCCTTATGTTGTAATCCGCGCACCAAAAAATGTTTTTATCGGTAGTGGTGTGGTAATTGCCGAGTTTGTGCATGTCTGGGGTGGGGGTGGTGTGATAATAGGTGATAACGTAATCATAGCATCTCATGTAGCAATTACATCCCAGACTCATGATATTCTCTCAAATAATTATCGGGATAGCGCGGTTATGAGCAATGTCACAATCGAAAGCAATGTATGGATTGGTAGTGGTGTTACTGTGTTGCCCGGAGTGCGAATAGGAAGGAATAGTATAGTTGGTGCGGGCGCAGTTGTGACAAGAGATGTACCTGAAAATGTAGTTGTTGCAGGTATACCAGCGAAGATTTTGCGAAAACTGAACTGATTTTATCGTGTCTTTCTTTGATAACAGCTTCTGGGGTGCGGTATCAGCTGTGCTCCGAATGTCTCTGTCTGTATTCACAACCATATTGGCAATTCGACTGCTTGGCGATGAAGGCTATGGGTATGTAGTTTTGATAAGCACAGTGACCATGCTCTGGGTTATGCTTAATAATGGTTTTTATACTGTCCTGGTCAGACGAATAATATTCATCTGTGCCGATGACATTTCAGCGTTGCGCGAGATGATACTACTTGGGCTGGTTTATACTGGTCTTTCAGCGTTAATCTTTCTGTTTATTGCTTTGACATCAGAAAATGAACTGATGGAGAAAGTGATACTGGGTTCCAGCAGCAATAAAACATCAGGCGAACTGTCTATAGCCTTCAAGTATGCATTAACGCTTATAGTTGCCCGGTTGTTTGTTTTGTATTCTCTGGCATTGTTTGAAGGTGTGGGAAGATTTTCCACTGCCGCAAAAATACAGCTGACTTCTCCCGTGATCCTGTTGTTGGGACTATTGATTATGCCGCAATTACTTGAGGGCGGTCTTACAGTAAAAATGTACTTCCAGATATTCCTGGCATCCCTGGTATGTGAATTGCTGGTGTCGACTACTATGCTGCTTATTAGTGAGTGGCCTGCAGATACCGGAAAAACTAGTGTTTCAAGAATGGTGGGTCGGTTACCAGAACTTATTGGTGAATCAATCAGGCTTCAGTTGTCGAATATATTTTCGATGTTTGTTGACCCCTTAAACAAGCTTGTAATTAACCATTTCATAGGCGTTTCACAGGTTACTTCATATGAGCTTGTATCAAAAATAATTATCGCGGTTAGAGGGGTCTTTTCTGCCGCATTCAGAGCATTTCTCCAGCTTGCACCAGATAAAACGCTTGCTTCGGTTCAATACAAGAAGGTTATTATTTATATATTCTTGCCATCCATAATTCTTCACATGGTTGTGTTTTTACTGTTTTTATATGGAATAAACAGCGGTGCGCTGGGGGTTTCCCACCAATCTGTCCAGTTAATGTTGGTTATGCTGATCCCGAGTATTGCGATTGTTCTTGTTGCGCCCCTCTATTCACTTCTGATTGGCGCCGGAGACTATAAATATATACTTGTTCTGCACGCGCGTCTTGCAGTTCTTAACTCGATTGTTTCGGTTTTGTTGGTGCCGTTGATCGGAATTATTGGCGCCGGGATAGGTGTCTCTGTCGCCACGATTTATAATGGTTTTTCAGTTTATAGGCGATTTGAGATGAAATACGGGAAATTGGGTGGTGTTTTTAATCTTGTGAAGCGGAGCGATAACAACGCCGTTGTCGTGTTCACTATATTTATTATTACCTGGCTTGCTCTTTTGCTGATACCACCGGAGGATTCATATTTGTACTTCTGCATTGCAAGTCTGGGGGTCTTACTGTTGTTTTGGAGGCTATGGAGAGAGCCGTTAACATCCGGCGTGTTGAGGAAGATAAATATACTGGGTTCAAAACTATGACATACAACATTTATGATTATTTGGTATCGGGCTGATGAGGCTGGGTATCCTAAAGGAAAAACTGGTACGAAATTTCTGTCTTAAAACATGGAAGTTATGGGAGTACCTGGGCGTTCATCTTGTGCCTAACCACTTTTATTGGCCAATAGGTGATACCAGGAAACTGGAAGAGTTCGACTTCGATAAAAAATTTCCTATGGATGGAGTTAATATCGATCTTGAATTGAGCCGAGAAATAGTTGAAAGAATAGGTTCCTATAGAGATGAATATGAGCCTATTCATGTAAATTGTGGATATGCGTCAAATGGAGATGGTTCGATACTGTATGGAATGATTCGTGATCTAAAGCCACGGAAAGTTATTGAAGTGGGTTCTGGATATTCTACGACTATCATAGAACACGCAATGAAGAAAAATAATTGCGGTAAAATCGTATCTATAGAACCCTACCCAAAACCCGTTCTTCGGGACATAGTCAGCACAAGTGCAAATGTCGAGCTTATAGAAAGTAAAGTCGAGAATGTAGATCAAAAGATATTCCAGGATCTGGGTGAAGGAGATGTGCTGTTTATCGATTCATCGCATGTTGTGGATATTGGTAATGACGTTCACTACCTGTATTTACATCTTCTGCCTAAAATTCCCGTCGGTACAATTATCCATATTCATGATATCAGATACCCTTATGAGTACCCCAGAGAGTGGGTTCTGGGGGCCAAAAAGTTCTGGGCTGAGCAATATTTACTGCATATGTTTCTGGCTTTTAATGATAGTTTTGAAGTGCTTTTCGCTTCGAATTATTATTTTCAGAACCACAAGGAGGATCTTGTAAGTGCATGCGTTGGTCTGGATATAAACTCAGATGGTTGGCCCGGTTCATTTTGGTTAAGGCGATGCAAGTAAAATGCCAGTAGTACTATATCTCGGGTGCTTTACAATATGAATATGCCTCTGGTTACCATAATCACCGTGACTAAGAATTCAGAGTCGTATTTGGAAGAGACCATTGAAAGTGTTATTACGCAATCATACCCTAATATTGAGTATCTGATTATTGATGGAAAATCTGATGATGGAACAGTCGATATCATAAAAAAATATGAGAAACACATTGCATACTGGTGCAGTGAGCCTGACGGGAGTATGTATCACGCTATAAACAAAGGCATACAACGTTCGAATGGCGATATCATCGCTGTTCTGAATTCCGATGACCGTTATTACAGCAATGAAGCAGTAGAGACAGCTGTAGATCTGTTAAGAAAAGGAGATGCTGTTGGTGTATACGGCAATATGCTGGTTGATTATGGGAAGAAGTTGCGTACCAGGCGAGTTTTTGATGTCAGCTTTGAAAGCTACCTCATGTCGATGAAGGGTACTTTTGTTCCGCATATCACTTTGTTTGTAAAGCGAAGTGTGATTAATGAGCTGAATGGTTATCAGGAAAAATACCGCTATGCGGCAGATTATGATTTCATTCTAAGGGTACTGAAAAATTACAGGCTTCAGTTTATACCTGTGACACTTGCTGTTTTCCGAAGACATGCTTCGAGTATTACCGCATCGGGAAAGATAGCCCCTGAAAGAGATCTGGTGCTGCAGGACAACGGGTTGTACGAGTATTCAATATTTCGACGAAAGTTTACCTATTTCTGGGGCTGGGTCAAATATTATGCTCTTAATTCTTTAGGGCTTGTTAAAGATGTTTTGAGGGGCGAGCGTGCCGTTTAATGCGGATCTGGCAGAGAAGTTATTCAGGCGCTCAGGTGTAATCCTGATACAGCTTTATCTCGTATTCCTTGGATGGACCGATGCCTTTTCTGTAAGCTCATGGTTCCCCTTGCATGTGGTTCTGCTGACGATGGCGTCAATATTGTTTCTCCCATATATGCCGATTTTTCTCTCCGGTAAGAAATTATTATTCCCTGCTTCAGATTTGATGCTGGTATTCGCGTTACTTCTCTACTTCGGTGCTGCAATTACCAATTGGAACGACAAGACACTGAACTATATTGCCGCGTATGGGTATACATTTATAATCGGTTACTGGGGCCTTAAAATACTCATGTCGAGCCTGGTTACCAGAGAGCAGATTCTTAATGCAAATCTGGCCGGAATACTACTGGTATCTCTATATGCAGTTCTGGAAGTATCAATTGAGAGTATTAGTGGTGTAGATATTCAGAGTTATATTCCCAGACATCGGGAAACGACGGCTACCTTTTTGCATGGAATGATACCTCGCGCCTACGGTATGGCGACCGAGCCAACAATACTTGTTATGTATATAAATACACTGGGCCCCTTGGCGTGGTGGCATATAGCCCGTATCTGCCCATATAAAAGAAGTGTAGTCATATTTGTAAGGGGCGCAATATTCCTGGCGTGGATAGCAACATTCTCTGTTGGCGGTTATGTATTTATGCTACTGGCAATATCCATTGCATTTATAGCGCATTTTATAATATCCCAGATCAGGGATATACGTAATGCATCGAATGTTTCTCGGTTTAAAGACAAGCGATACGCATTTAAAGCGGGTGTCAGTAAAAATACATTAGTATTCCTTCTTGCGATTATAGCGCTGCTGTCGTTGTCACAGATAAGTGTGGTGAAGGACTATGCGTTTCTTGCCGCGCAGGCAATAACATCGAAAGCATCTTTAAGCGACAAAAATCCTTCAGCCAGTATAAGGAAGCATCAGTGGTCTCGATCTGTTGAAACCATTATTAATACAAATGGAATGCCTGTTGGTCCCGGCAGCACTTCGTCAGCAGGTTCATCCAGTTCACTTAACTGGTACCTTTTTGTCGCACTGGAAGGTGGTGTATATTCCGCAATCGCATTTATTCTCTTCCTGGTATCCAACGGTTTTCTCATCATGATTTCTGATATTGAGGCGAAATACTACATATTGGTCGGATTTATAGCATCAGTGTTACATCTAACAATAGTTTCTACTTTCTACCACCCATTCCTGTGGGTTCTTATTGCGATATTCCATGTATTTAGAATGAATTCTGCGAATCAGAAAAGATTAATCTACACGGCTGGTAACTCAGGATGAAGATTCTGGCTGTATTTAACGGAGTATCCGAGACAAATATACCGTTTGAAAACTTTATGATGGTTTCCGATTTGGAGATTGATAAAGCCGTTTGCACTTTTAACGGCGTTATAATGAGCAGTGCATTGGGTGAACAAACGATTACAACGACAGAAGCACAAGCAGCAAACAAACCGGGAAATAAATTATCTGGACTTTTCGTTATCGCTAAATCAACGCTTGAATACCGTCCAGACATTATTCATGTACATCATGCATTATCAGGTTTTGTGGCATCGATTGTCGGCAAGGTGTTTCTCAGGAGCAAATTGATTGTAACTATTCATACTGATTATCGACATCTTTATTGGCTTCATAAAGCATTTATCTGGCTGAATATGCGTATGGCGGATTATGTTGTTTGTAATTCTGCCAGTACAAAACAGTCAATAAAGAATGCAGTGCCGTCACAATACTGGCATAAAAATGTCACTGTAATTTACAATGGTGTTGACGCTTCAAGGATAATGTCCAGAACGGAGTGTTCTGATGGTATAACAGGGTCGCAACCCGTGAGAATGTTAATTATTGGTCGCTTGGTCAGCGCTAAGGGCCACGATGTTCTCCTGAAATCAATCAGTTTGTTGAAGGAGGGAGGGCTTGATGTATTCGTGGATATTATTGGTGACGGAATACTTAAGAACAGCCTCATGGATCTTGTTCGGGTTTACAAAATTGATTACAACGTAAGGTTCCTCGGACTGTTGGGACGGGATGATGTTTACGCTAGGCTGGCAGGTGCAGATTGTCTGATTGTTTCCTCGCGTTGGGAGGGGTTTTGTAATGCTATGGTTGAGGCAATGTTTTCTGGTGTGCCAGTCATTGCTTCAAATCTTGATGTGCTTGTTGAAGTTCTCGGAAAAGAGAATGGATTGTTTTTTGAGTCTGGTAATGCAGATAGTCTGGCTGATAAAATCAGGTACATGACTAATAACTATAAGATCATCCTTGAAAGGGCCAGGCAAGCAAAGCAAAGGGCATTCGATTTGTATGAGTTAGAAAAGAGTTCGAGTGCCTACGCAAAAGTATATCGGAATGTTTCTAGTTGATGGGTGAAATCATAGAAATTACGGGCATACCCGGTGTTGGTAAAACAACCTTGGTGAATGAACTTTCAGGACTGTGTGGTGAGAACTGCTGTATTTATAATGACGCTATGATTCTGCCCTGGTCTGATAGCCTGTATTCATCAGAATTATTAACCAGGTTTGTTTGTGACGCCTTGCTTGTGTTTTATGGTTTTCGTAGTGGCTGGATGGGTCTTGCTCTCATGAAATATACGGGACGTGTCCTTTTTAACAGGAAAATGTCAATATGGTTCAAGCTCAGAGTTTTTGGAAATATTGTAAGGAAGTTAGGCAGAATACAGTATTGCAAGGAAAATCTTGGCAATTTGCGTGTTTTTATTGACGAAGGCCTGGGACATGTACCCTTCAACCTTCAGGACTATCATGAGAACGCTGATATTACGTGCATAAGTGAATATTATAAATATGCCAAAAAGTTTACTGCGGATAGCAGGCTTATAGTGCTGGACGATGAAGGTGTTGATGTATTCGAAAGATTGCTTGATAGAGGGCACGCCAGGACATACAACAGGTCAGTCGAATGGGCTAAAAAGTTTAATCTGATTAACAAGGAAGTTATAACGGCTATTAAACGTGAAGCAATATGTGCATTCAAGGACGTTCGAGTGATAAAAATCAACGATAATACTGCAAGTTATATTGCACAGGAAGCTGTCGGGTAAGTCGTATGTCGGGTATTTCAGAACATGGTTTGCATCTGTTTAAAGAGCTCGATAGAAATAACATTAGATACTGTCATTGGAAGAACAACCAAACAGTAGAAGAAGGACTTCGGGGTGAAGATGATCTGGACATCCTGGTCGCACGGGATGATGCGCAGTCGTTCTTTCAGGTATTGCTGGCGTTTGGTTTTCATGAAGCCGAAAATCGATATATGAAGGTTCCTTTCGTTTACCATTACTATGGGCTTGATGAACATACCGGGGTAATTCTCCATATACATGTCTACTTAAAACTGTATACGGGTGAGAGCCACACGAAAAACTTCCATTTCCCATTTGAAAAACAGTTGCTCGAAAGCAGCAATCAAAGAATATCCGGCTGTCCGGTTCCTTCATGGGAGTGGCAGTTGTTTATATACCTGGTCAGGTATTATCTGAAAATATCATGTGTCATAGGTTTTATCCTGCTGTATTCACGCCAGTCTGAGTTCAAGCGTGAATATAAACGGATAATTGATGAGCTGGATGAAGTGGCCTGGGATGCTCTTGTTAGTAACATGCGTGCTCCATTCAGCGTTCAAACGATTGAATCATTACGTATGGCCTTTAACGAAAAAGGACCAAATATCAGGAGTGTTCTGCTGGGGATCAGTCTGAGGTGGAGATTGTTTGCCTGGCGAAGGAGAGGAGTGTTCAGGGATATGTCCTCCCGTTACTCGCAGATTCTCTATAGAGTCATCAATAAATATTTACTACATCAAAAAAAGAGGTTGGTCAGGGGCGGGGCAGTGATTGCCATTACCGGGTTTGATGGAACAGGAAAAACAACCACATGCAGCGAGCTAGAGCATTGGTTTGGTAAGCAGTTCGATGTAAGGCTGGACCACTTCGGTCGCCCAAAAGCAAAACTGATTACATTGCCTTTACGTATTATGATTGGAATGTACAGGTCATGGAAAAGGAAAAAGCACTTTACCAGCCCTGTCAGTAAGAAGGATGGAGTTATAGCTGCAATTCGATATTGTTCACTGGCCTTTGAAAGATATTCGGTTCTTCGTCGTTCAGCCATGCTTAGAGACAAAGGATACGTCGTTATTCTGGATCGTTATCCCTCATTGACAACAGGCGGGATGGATAGTCCACAGCTAAAAAGTACGGTGGAGACCGGATATATATACCGGTTCTTTGAGAGACTGGAGGGGTGGCTATACTCATCAATGCCCCAGGCAGATCTATTGCTTGTACTCGAAGTTCCTGTAGAAACAGCATTGCTCAGGAATCAGAAAAGGATTAAAAAATTCAAGGAGTCAGACGATGAATTATTGGCAAGACATGTTGATAATCAGGGTCTGGAATATGAAGCTAACGTAATCAAAACTATAGATGTGACGTCTTCGTTAGACGAAACTATGAAAGTGATCAAGTCTTCGGTCTGGTCTGCCCTGTAGAGGCTCACCGTAATATGCATCACCTGGTCATTTTATATATTTTGGGTAAAACTCCCGCATTTCATTTCGCGCGCATCATTCTGACATGAAAAAACTATTGCTTGTTGTAACGGAAGACAAGTGGGTGCTAACTCATCGCATGCCATTAATAAGAGCGGCTATAGATCATGGTTTCAGTGTCTCTGTTGTTACCCGAATTACACAGTACAAGGAAGATATCGAAAAGCATGGGGTGGAAGTAATCCCTGTCTCGGTAACAAGAGGAGGTGTCAACCCATTCGATGAAATCAGAGCGATAGTTGAGCTTTCCTCGATCTATAAACGTATAAAACCTGATCTTGTTCATCATATTGGAATTAAGAATATCCTCTATGGGAGTATAGCTGCTCGTATATTAAAAGTGCCTGGTATCGTAAATGCATTTGCCGGGCTTGGTTACATTTACTCATCGGAGCATTGGAAAGCCAGATCGATCCGTCCTTTTCTGAATATGGTCCTGAGACTTCTCCATCGCGGATGCAAGATACGCGTCATTTTCCAGAATCCCGATGATCTAAATCTTATGTTGAATCTGGGTGTGGTAAGTTCTTCACAGGCAGTCCTCATACGAAGCTCAGGCGTGGACCTTGAAAGGTTCAGTCAGACATTAGAACCTCGTAACAATATGACTGCTGTTATGGCTGGCCGGTTGTTATGGGATAAAGGTGTGGGAGTATTTGCCGAGGCGGGAAAACTATTAAACAACAGGAATGTCAACGTACGGCTCCAACTTGTAGGAGAACCCGACAGCCAAAATCCATCTTCTGTGAACCAGAAACAGCTGGAGCAATGGCAGGCAGATGGTTATCTCGTATGGTCGGGCCATTCTGAGGATATGCCTGGTATATGGGCTAATTCCAATATTGGTGTATTGCCATCATTCTATGGAGAGGGTGTGCCTAAAACCCTGTTAGAGGCCGGCGCATCCGGGCGACCTTTGATCGCAACAGATTCTCCTGGTTGCAGGGAAATTGTCAGGCATGACTTTAATGGAGTACTGATTCCGGAAAGAGACCCGGTTGCACTTGCAGATGCAATTGAGCGACTCGTAAATGATCCTGAATTACGCAAAAGAATGGGAGATAACAGTCGAAAAATCGTGGAAGATGAATTTTCTGACAAACTGGTGGCATCCCAAACAATGGAGCTATATCGGGAGATTCTCTGTGATGCCTGAGTATCCGGGATTGTCACTGTGCGCTGGGATCGCTTGTCCCTCTACTCCTGTGACTGGCAAATTCACCTCTCCTCTCATTACATGAACAATCAGCGAATTCTCGTTACCGGCTCGAATGGTTTTATTGGTAGTGCGTTGTCTGATGAATTGTGTAAACGCAACTATAAAGTGCGTAACGCAGTACGTGATGATTGCGCCAATAGTCACTTGTCAGGTGAACTGGTATATATTCATGACATAAATTCAGTCACAGACTGGGGTAGTGTGCTCAACGATGTGGATATTGTTGTCCATCTAATAGGGCGTGCACATATAATGGATGAAACATCTAATGATCCGCTGGAGGAATTTCGTACTGTTAATGTTGGCGCAACAGAGTCTATTGCACGCGCAGCCGCAGATAATGGTGTCAAAAGGTTTTTATATCTCAGTTCCATAGGTGTTTTAGGTAGTAGATCAGGCGAAAGCCCACTGACAGAGCAATCTCATTTTGCACCGCATAGCCCCTATGCAGTTTCCAAGTACGAGGCTGAGCAGGCACTACACCGTGTCACAAGCGAGACGGGTCTTGAAACGGTAATTCTACGACCGCCACTGGTTTACGGTCCGGGCAATCCCGGTAACTTTCTTCGGTTGCTGCGCTTTGTCGCGAAAGGTATTCCACTCCCATTTTCCTCAATTAACAATATCAGGAGCATGATTTATATAGACAATCTTGTGGACGCTATTATAGCCTGTATGTTTCACCCCAAAGCCGCAGGCCAAACATATCTGGTAAGTGATTCTGATAATGTTTCCACACCTCAGATGATACGCGAGCTTGCTGAATTGATGGGGCGAGCGCCACGCTTGTGGAGGCTGCCGCCAGCAATTCTGCGCTTATCGGGGAAAATTTCTGGCAAGTCATCCGAATTCGAGAGCCTGATAGGTGATTTGGCTGTTGACAACAGGAAGATCTGTGAGCAACTAGACTGGACTCCTCCATTCACCAGATATGAAGGATTTTCTGAGACTGTGAAGTGGTTTCTCGAATCAAACCATATCGATTCTTCCCTGATATAAATCACGTATGCGATATCCAGGAAAAAGAGTTTTTGATCTTGCTCTGGCAATATTTTCACTATTTTTTGCCATTCTACCAATGTTGATGATTGCTGTGCTTGTAAAAGCCACTTCTGCAGGCCCGGTCATTTATTGGTCTAAACGCGTGGGGCGGAATAACAGGCATTTCAAGATGCCCAAGTTTCGTACCATGCAGGTTGGCACTCCTGTACTTGCAACACACTTGATAAGCAATCCGGAAAACCATGTAACCACAATAGGTAAGTTTCTTCGTCGTACCAGTCTGGATGAGTTACCACAACTTTGGTCCATTCTTGTTGGAGACATGAGTTTTGTTGGACCGAGACCGGCGTTATTCAATCAGGATGATTTAATAGCATTACGGACAAGCAAGGGCATTGATCAATTAGTGCCAGGTTTGACCGGATGGGCACAGATCAATGGCCGAGATGATCTGCCAATCCCCGAGAAAGTCATGCTTGATGCCGAATACCTTGCCAGGTTTTCGTTCAGACTTGATCTTAAGATACTGTTTCTGACTTTCTTTAACGTTATGCGCCGAAAGAATATTTCCCACTGAACAGTTAGATAACCGTCTGTCCAGAAGAAAATTCCCGTCTGCTTTTATACTGCCTGGTCGGTATTCCATGAAACAGGCAGAGTGAAGGTCTATTTAATCGAGATTTAAAGTATAATCGTACCAGCGGTGTGTTTTAACAAGACCAGGGCATGATAAAGAAGATAGACAATAAGCTGTTGGCGATTACCCATGATCTGGCAATGATTCCTGTTGCCTGGATAGGGGCGTATTGGCTCAGATTTAATCTGGGTTCGATACCTGAGACGTACCTGTCAGCAGCCTTTACCAGTTTGATTGTCGTGGTTCTCGTTCAAGGTATAGCGTTCAGATATTTTGGCCTGTATAGAGGCGTTTGGCGATTTGCTTCAATTCCTGACCTTATACGTATAAGCAAAGCGGTCCTGGTTGGAATGGCGTTTTCCGCAATAGTCATTTTTCTGATGACACGGATGGAAGGTGTACCAAGATCAGTTTTCCCTCTTTATGGCCTTTTATTGACGACACTACTTGGCAGTTCCCGCCTACTTGTGCGTTGGTCGAAGGACCATCATATATACAGGAAGGATGGCCAGCGCGTACTAATTGTCGGGGCAGGAAAGGCAGGTGAAATGCTTGTTCGTGATTTGTTACGAAGCCGTGATGAACTTTACTATGTGGTAGGTTTTGTCGATGACAGCATCAGAAAGCATGGCCAGGAGATTCATGGTGTACGCGTACTTGGGGCATGCGACGAAATTACAGATTTCACTGAACGTTTGAATATTGATCTGATTGTCCTTGCATTGCCTTCAGCAACTTCTGCGCAGATGCGTCGTCTGGTCAGGTTGTGTGACAAAACAGAGATTCCAGTCAGAACGTTGCCACCCATGGATCGCCTGATGTCCGGCCAGGTGATTCTCAATCAGCTGCGTGAAGTATCTATAGATGACTTGCTGGGCCGCGAACCCGTCAGACTTGACTGGCAAGCTATCAAGTCGGAACTACGTGGCAGGATAGTGCTGGTGTCTGGTTCAGGTGGTTCCATTGGGTCAGAACTTTGTCGTCAAATCGCCCGCCTGGAACCGTCCCGGTTAATTCTGCTGGATAACAGCGAATTCAATCTCTACTCCATTGAAATGGAAATGCAGAAACATTTTCCCGGCCTGGAAATAAACCGCTGCCTGAACGATGTCGTTGACCGGCCTGCCATTGAAAAGATTTTTGAGCAATTTCAGCCTGAAATCGTTTTTCATGCCGCCGCGTACAAACATGTTCCTATGCTGGAAGATCAAATCAGGGAAGCCGCCAGGAACAATGTGCTGGGTACCCGGGTGATGGCAGAAATGGCCGACCTCTACGGTAGTGAAGCCTTCGTGATGATTTCCACTGACAAGGCCGTCAATCCCGCCAATGTCATGGGTACCAGCAAGCGGGCCGCGGAAATTTTTTGTCAGAACCTGAATCAGCGTTCTCGAACCCGTTTTGTCACTGTGCGATTTGGCAATGTCCTGGGGTCTGCCGGAAGCGTAGTTCCACTGTTTAAACAACAGATTGAGGCAGGTGGTCCGGTTACGGTGACTCATAGAGAAATAACTCGATATTTCATGACGATACCGGAAGCATGTCAACTGATACTTCAAGCCAGTATTATGGGCGCAGGCGGAGAAATATTTGTCCTGGATATGGGGGAGTCTGTCAAAATAACGTTCCTGGCAGAGCAAATGATTCGTTTGTCGGGTAAAGTTCCGGGTGAAGACATCGACATAATCTATACAGGTCTGCGTCCAGGTGAAAAATTATACGAAGAACTGTTTCATGAAAAAGAGGCGTTGCAAAGCACGCCGCATGACAAGATTCTTCTGGCGCGCTACCGTGAATTTGACTGGCAGTGTTTAAGCGGGATATTGGATGGAATGGCAATCGCCTGTAATGATTGCAATGAAGATACATTAAGAAGTCTACTGGCCGAATTGGTGCCAGAGTGGAGCGGTTACGATGCCGGGGAGTCCCAGCCTGTTGATCTGGCCAAAGGGGATGCTTCCTCACCAGGGCCTGAATCGCCGATATTGCACTAATAATATGCAAGGTAAACGATTATGAGCAACAACAAGATAAGAAAAGCCGTCTTCCCCGTGGCGGGTCTGGGGACCCGCTTCCTTCCCGCCACCAAGGCCAATCCCAAGGAAATGTTGACCATCGTCGACAAGCCGTTGATCCAGTACGCGGCCGAAGAGGCCATTGCGGCGGGGATCGAGGAACTGATCTTTGTGACCAGTAGCAGCAAGCGGGCCATTGAAGACCATTTTGACAAGAATTTCGAGATGGAAACCGAACTGGAACGCAAGGGTAAAACAAAGCTGCTCGAAATGGTGCGCAATGTTGTGCCTAAAGGCATTTCCTGTATTTATGTACGTCAGCCTGAGGCACTGGGGCTTGGCCATGCCGTGTTATGCGCAAGATCTGTGGTCGGTAACGAGCCGTTTGCCGTCATTCTGGCGGATGATCTGATCGATGGTGGTGATAACCCCTGCATGGCTCAGATGGCGAAAACCTTTGAATACAACCGTTGCAGTGTGCTGGGTGTTGAGCAGGTGCCGAAAGAAGAAACCGAGAAATACGGTATCGTCCAGTCTGACGAGGTCACTAAAGGACTTGGCCGTGTCAGCAGCATTATCGAGAAACCCAGTCCGGAAGATGCCCCGACCAATCTTGCTGTGGTTGGCCGTTACATCCTGACTCCACGAATCTTTAATCTTCTGGAGACTATACCGAAGGGTGCGGGTGGTGAAATCCAGTTGACCGATGCCATTGCTCAATTGCTCAAGGAAGAACAGGTGCTGGCCTACGAGTTCGAGGGCGAGCGCTTTGATTGCGGCAGCAAGCAGGGTTATTTGCAGGCGACGGTAGAATATGCCTTGAAGCACCCGGATTTGAGCGAGGAGTTCCGCGATTACCTCAGGAAGCGATGCGGTGGAGACGGCTGCGATATAGAGCCTCTGTTCAAACGCGCCTGATACCACAAGGCTCCCGTTTTACGCTGAACGCGCCCGTATGGGCGTGTTCTTGTTTGTTACACACACAAAAAACACATCCAATGTCCCGTAACTGGCTGAATGTTCCGCTGTACCTGATGCTGGCGGTTATTGCCGTTTTCGCTTGCCCGGTTTCTGCCGAGCCCAGCACGACTGGCCAGACAGGTTTGATTAACATGCCGGACGCGCGTTTCGAAGAGGAGGGCACGTTTCGCCTGGGAACCAGCTACTTTCGACCCTATCTGCCGATCTGGAGCAGTATATCCTTGCTGCCGCGGCTTGAGCTGTCCGCTCGCTACACCGTCATCAGAGGGTTGTCGACCAGCCTGGGACAGGGGTTTGGTGACTACAAGGACAGGGCTTTCGATACCAAGTTACTGCTCTGGAAAGAGAACAAGTGGTTGCCTGATTTCGCGCTGGGCAGTCAGGACTTTACCGGCACCGGTGTATTCCGGGCCCGGTATGCGGTGGCGTCCAAACGTGTGGGTAATTCCGATTATACGCTGGGCTATGGTGACGACCGTATCGATGGCGTATTTGGCGGCGTCCGCCACCGGTTCGACTGGAACAAAAACCTTTCTGTCGTCGTCGAATATGACGCCAATGATTATCGGAACGATCTTCGTGCATCGGAATCAGGGGTTGACCGACGTGACGGCGGTTGGACGTATGGTGTGGAATACAGGAAGGATTGGTACGGCGTACAGCTTGCCACAGATGGAGATGATGTCGGTGGCAATGTCTATGTGACAGTGCCGCTCATGAAGCCGAGGTTTGTACCAAGGTTTCAGGAGCCGGCACCCTATCCCGTCAGCCAACCCGATGTAACCATTGATCAGTGGCACGCCGACACTGATGCCGCCGCCAGGCTGGCGCGGGAGCTTTATCGCCAGGAATATAAAAATATCCGTCTTGGATTTGATGGCCATACGCTGGTTGCGAGTTTGACCAATACACGTATATCCCGTATCGGCAGGGCTGTCGGCCGTGCTGCGCGTGTGATGTTGTCACTGGGTCCGATCGAGACACAGGCGCTGGAAATCACCTATACCAGAAACGATATGCCGTTGTTGACCTACCGGTTCAGTGATACAAGCAAACTGCGGCGCTATTTCCAGGGGCTCTTGTCACGTGACCAACTGGATCGCTACCTGGAGATAACTTATACAGATCCTTCATTCAATACTCGATTGACAGCAAATGAAATCGACATTCCTGCAGCGGTTATCGATGACCTTGACCTGAATGACGATGTGCAACGCTCTGACGAAGGTCATGTACTCAGCTACCGTTTTGAAAGCCGGGACCTGAGTGGTTTTCAGTTCGTGCCCTTCAATGCAGGTGTTATTTTTAACGACCGTAACGGTGTGGCGCGTTTCAACCTGTTTGCAAGTGCCAACTATACCCAGCAGCTCAGGCACGGTCTTTTCCTTGAAACGGGCGCAGAGCTCATCTGGTATGAAGATGTCAGCGAATCTTCACGCGGTTCCAACAACAGTACGCTGCCGCATGTGCGTTCTGATATCGCGCGCTACCTGCAAAGTAGTCGTCTCAAGCTGACCCGCCTGCTGGTGAACCAGTACTTCCAGCCACGAAGGCAGGTGTACGCCCGCCTGAGTGCAGGTATCTATGAAATGATGTTCGCCGGTGCCGGCGGGCAGGTGTTGTACCTGCCGCAGCGGGGTAACTGGGCGGCAGACCTGTCGGTTGACTGGCTGCGCCAGCGTGACCCGGACGGGGGCTTTGCTTTTCGTGACTACAGTACGGTCACTGCACTGGGGGCGCTGCATTACCGCTTCCCGGTGTGGGGCGTGACGGCTACGGCCCGTGCGGGCCGCTTCCTGGCCAAAGACAAGGGTGTACGCTTTGAGCTGAAGCGGCGTTTCCGCTCGGGGGTTACCTTTGGCGCCTGGTACACGCGTACCGATGGCAACGACATCACAAACCCGGGTAGTCCGGGTTCACCCTATTTCGACAAGGGCATCTTTATGTCGATCCCGCTTGACCCTCTGTTGACCCGCGATACCCGGGCGCGCAGTGAATTCTCACTGGCGCCCTGGGCGCGGGACGTTGGACAAATGGTGGTTTCGCCCGGTGATCTGTACACTATAACGGAACGCGCCCTCCTGCTGGATGCGCCAGATGAAGACACCGCAAGCCAGTTGGGCCAGTGATTGACCAGATAGCGATAATGTCCATGACAAAACATCAAAAATCCGCCTTCCTGGCCCGCCTGACAGGTTTTATCCTGATGTTCGGTCTTGCGATGGTTGCTGCCGCACAAACGCTCACGGCGGAACAGGTGCAGCGCTTTGAGCAACTTACGCCCGCACAGCAGGCTCGTGTGATGGAAGTCATCGGGCAGGACATACCCAAACAGGTGGATGAACCTGCACTCGAACAGCCGCAACTGGTTCTGCCCCTGCCGGTTGAGCCCGGGCACGCTCCGGAAGAAGAGGATGAAAACGCCGTCACGGAAAGTGCTGAGACCGAAGCCGACAAATCCCGGGAGCCGCTCAAGCCGTTTGGCTATGACCTGTTCACCGGTGTCCCCACGACCTTTGCGCCGGCGACGGATATTCCCATTGATGTTGACTATGTGCTGGGCCCCGGCGACACGGTAAAAATCCAGCTGTTCGGCAAGGAGCATGCCGAGTACAGCCTGGTCGTGTCCCGTGAAGGGCGGTTGCACTTTCCCAAACTTGGCCCCATCCCGGTGGCCGGTTTGACGTTCCGCGAGATGCAGGATGTCGTCAAGACGCAGATAGAAAAACAGATGATTGGCGAGAAGGCCGTTATCACCCTCGGCGCCTTGCGCTCGATCCGTGTTTTCATTCTCGGTGATGTCAATCAGCCCGGTTCCTATACCGTCAGCGCACTGTCGACCATGACCAATGCGTTATTCGTGAGTGGCGGTGTCAGTGAAGTGGGTTCCTTACGCAAGATCCAGCTGAAACGTCGAGGCAAGGTCGTCGCGCACCTGGACCTGTATGACCTGTTGCTACAGGGCGATACCGGTAATGATGTCCGCCTGCAACCGGGCGATGTCATTTTTGTGCCGCCCCTTGGGCAAACTGTCGGAGTGGCGGGCGAAGTAAGGCGTCCAGCGATCTATGAGCTCAAGCATGAACGCAATCTTCAGCAGTTGCTGGAACTGTCCGGTGGTCTGCTGCCCACCGCATACCCGCAGGCCTCGCAAATCGAGCGGATCAATTCCCGTGGCGAACGTACGCTGGTCGATGTGGATCTCAGTGACAAATCAGTGCTGTCGACCCGTATACAGTCCGGCGACACACTGCATGTCTTTTCCATTCTGGAAAAGATGGAAAATATTGTTGTACTGTCAGGACATGTCCACCGGCCGGGCGGTTACCAGTGGCGTAAGGGTATGCGCCTCTCGGATCTGATTCACTCCATCCGGGATGATTTGCTGCCACGGCCCGATCTTGATTATGCCCTGGTGCGGCGCGAGTTGATGCCGGACCAGCGCATTGAGGTTTTTTCCGTTCACCTGGGACAGGCGTTGCAACACCCGCAGTCACAGGACAATGTTGTACTCCAGTCGCGTGATGAAGTGATTGTGTTTGGTGCCAGCGAAGATCGCCGTGAGATTGTCGACCCCCTGGTTGAACAGCTCAGGTTGCAGGCCAGCTTTCGCCAGCCCGCACGTACCGTGCATATCGGAGGTGTTGTACGCCACCCGGGGGACTATCCGCTTGAAACTGGGATGAAGGTCAGCGATCTGATACGCGCCGGTGGTGGACTGTCAGAAGCCGCCTATGCCCTGGGCGCAGAGTTGACCCGTTACGCCGTTGTCGACGGCAGCTACCGTGAAATTGCCCACGTGAATGTTGATCTTGCATCCATACTGAAGAATGAAGGCGATGCGGATATTGATTTGCTACCCCACGACGTTCTCAATATAAAACGCTTGCCGGAATGGGCCACGGCCGAGACGGTAGAAATTCATGGTGAGGTGCGTTTCCCGGGAATTTATCCTATCGCGCGTGGTGAACAGCTCAGTAAAGTACTGCAACGTGCAGGTGGAGTTACCGACATGGCGTTTCCGCAGGGGGCGGTTTTTCTCAGGGAAGAACTGCGCAAGCGCGAGAAACAGCGTATCGATGAAATGAGCCGCAGGCTGGAATCTGACCTTGCCTCGGTGTCGCTCAAGCTGGCGCAGGAAAAGGGTGGTAATGCCGGCTCACTGGACATAATTCGCGAGCTTGGAGATCAGTTGCGCTCTGTTCGACCCATTGGTCGTCTTGTCATCAACCTGCCAAAGCTGATCGAGGAAACCCGGCAAGGTCGTCGCAGTGACTATGATGTGACACTTGCCGACGGTGACAAGCTTTATGTTCCGCCAGTCACGCAGGAAGTCACCGTGACAGGTGAGGTTTTTTATCCCACTTCACACTTGTATGCTAAAGGACTGGATCGTGATCGCTATATCAATATGAGCGGTGGTGCCACCGGCAAGGCAGATACCAGCCGCACTTATGTGATCCGTGCTGATGGCAGTGTTGAAACCGGCGGTAACTGGTACCAGGATTTCAATGGCGGTGGTGTAAAGCCGGGGGATACAATCGTCGTACCACTGGATGTCGAGCGTGTGCGTCCAATTACCTTGTGGACCAATGTCAGCCAGATTATTTACCAGTTGGCGATAACCGCTGCCAGCGCCAACGCGATTGGAGTATTCTAGGATCCGCATGTACGCCAGAGACAAACTGTTACGCGATAAACGCAAGGGGGCAGGGCATCAATTACCCGGCATTGCACGTGTTCCTGTGTCGGGCGACAGAGCAGAGACCTACGCTGATGAAGGGGAGATAAGTCTCTACGACCTCTGGCAGGTTGTCAGCAAGTACCGGATGCTGGTACTTGGCATTGCCATGTCGGCCATTGTGCTGGCGATGCTGGCATCGTGGCTGAAAACACCCCTGTATCGCGCCGAGGTATTACTGGCACCGGTCACAGAACAGGATGGAGGGAGCCGGTACCTGCAACCCTTCAAGGAGTTTGGCGGCATTGCCGCGCTGGCGGGCGTTAACCTGAACCGGGGTGACAAAAAGAGCGAGTCAATCGCAACACTGAAATCGCGCAAATTCAACGAGCAGTTCATCCAGGACAACAAGCTGGACCGAATCCTGTTTTCTGACCGGTGGGATGAAAAGAGCGAGCGCTGGGATGTTTCGGACAAGAAGGATGAGCCGACATTGTGGGACAGCTATGAAAAATTCAACAAACAGGTCCGTACAGTTCGCGAAGACCGGAATACCGGCCTGGTGACCTTGTCGATTGAATGGAACGATCCCGAGATCGCTGCGCAGTGGGCCAATGCGCTGGTGTCCAGCATTAACCAGACCCTGCGTCAGCAGACCGTTGAAACATCAAGGCAGGCGATCGCCTATCTTCAGGAACAGCTGGGTAAAACCAGTGTGGTCGAGTTGCAGCAGGTACTGCACCAGTTGATCGAGTCTGAAATGAAGAAAATCATTTTCGCCAACATCAATGAAGCTTATGCCTTCAAGGTCATCGATCCGGCCACAGCGCCAGAGGAGCCATTTAACGTCCGGCTAGTGATGACCCTCGTGCTGTCAGCGATTTTCGGATTAATATTCGGTATTGTCGTGGCGCTGGTCGTAAACGCCATTCGGGGTGAGCGCAATGCAGCAGGCGCCAGCGCTGACTGATCAGTGTCCCGGGGTGGAACTCCCGCCACCGGAGCCAGAACCACCGCCACCGCCCAGTGCCGCCAGTGCTCCGGCTACCAGCGCGCCAATACCTACTGCGACCCCGTAACCACCGGATTTGGCCTTTTTCGGTTCTTCCTTACTGGCCTGTTTGGGCGGTGCCGGTTCCGGAGGTTTTGCAGGCGCAGGTGGTGGTTTGATCTCGACCTCGACCGGGGCGCTGTCGATTTCGATCTGGATCGCTTCCTGTGCAAAAACGGGGTTGTTAAGGAAAAGTGCCCAGATGACAAACTGGAATACGGGGTTTTTGGTCACGTTATCATGCTCCCTGGCTGGCCTGCTCATGGCGGTTTGCCTGACTTGCGGCCAGAATCGTAAATGAACGAAGCGAAGTCAAGTTTTATTTGCTGAGTAAGGCTCCGGATTCAGTGCGTTACTGAAAATGGAACGTGAAGTATTCCTGGGTAAGTTGCAATAAAAAAGGCCAGTGAAGAGATTCACTGGCCTTTTTCTGTAGATGGCTCCCCGGGACAGGCTCGAACTGCCGACCTAGTGATTAACAGTCACCCGCTCTACCAACTGAGCTACCGGGGAATCGCGTTTCGCGAAGCCGGGGATGATACGGAACTGCCCCCGGCCGGTCAACCGGATAGCATTAGCGTCAAAGAACGCCGGCGATACGTCCCAGCGCGTCTTTCAGGGTGTCCATGCCGGTGGCGAAGGACAGGCGCAGGTAGCCGGGAGCACCGAAGGCAGAGCCGGGCACCAGCGCTACGCCGGCTTCATTCAGCAGATGCTCGGCCAGTTCGGCATCATCGTTGATACCGTCCAGCTGTTCGATAACGGAGCTGAAATCCGGAAAGGCGTAAAAGGTGCCATCGGCTTCGGCGCAGCGCACGCCATCCAGCGCGTTGAGCGCGGCGACTACATAATCATGGCGTTCATGAAAGGCCGCCAGCATGGGTGCAATACAGGACTGGTCGCCGTCCAGTGCTTCCACGGCGGCCGCCTGTGACACGGCGGCGGGGTTCGAAGTGCTTTGTGACTGGATTTTTTTCATCGCCTGGATCAGCGGCTTTGGTCCGCCGGCATAGCCAATGCGCCAGCCGGTCATGGCGTAGGCCTTGGAAACCCCGTTCAGCACAATACTGCGTGGAACCAGTTCTTCCGCTACATTGACGATGTTTACGAACGGTTCATCCGACCACAGGATGTGTTCGTACATATCATCAGTGGCCACCAGGATCTGCGGGTTTCTCAACAGCACTGCCGCCAGTGCTTCCAGCTCGGCGCGGCTGTAGGCGACGCCGGTGGGGTTGGAAGGACTGTTGATGACAAACAGCCGTGTCCTGGGTGAAATGGCGGCTTCCAGCTGCTCCGGCGTGATCTTGAAGCGTTGCTCCAGTCCGGCACGCACGATGACCGGTTCGCCGTCAGCCAGCCGCACCATGTCCGGGTAGGATACCCAGTAGGGTGCCGGAATGATGACCTCGTCACCCGGGTTGAGCAGCGCCTGGCACAGGTTGTAGAAGCTCTGCTTGCCACCGCACGACACCAGAATCTCGTCGGGTTGGCAGGTTAATCCGTTATCGCGCCTAAACTTGTTTATAATGGCGCTTTTGAGTTCTGCTGTGCCGTCCACCGCCGTGTAACGGGTGGCGCCATTGCGGATCGCCTGGATGGCGGCTTCCTTGATGTGATCCGGGGTGTCGAAATCCGGCTCGCCGGCCCCAAGGCCGATAATGTCCTTGCCCGCGGCGCGTAGCTCAGCGGCACGTGCGGTGACGGCGAGGGTCGGTGAGGGCTTAACCCGTTGCACACGTTGTGACAGGGTGATGTCATTCACTCCGGCGATCCTTTTGATAATGGCTGCATGATGGCGGCCCATGATACTGAAACCCGACGCATTACTTAATCCCTGTGAGCAAAGAATTTCATCTGGTAACAGACATGACCCCGGCCGGCGACCAGCCGGAGGCGATCGCTGGCCTGGTCGAAGGACTGAACGATGGTCTTGCCCACCAGACGCTGCTTGGCGTCACCGGCTCTGGCAAGACCTTCACCATCGCCAATGTTATGCAGCAGGTGCAGCGCCCGACGTTGATCCTGGCGCCGAACAAGACGCTGGCGGCGCAGCTGTACGGCGAGATGAAGACCTTCTTCCCGCATAATGCCGTGGAGTATTTCGTGTCCTATTACGATTACTACCAGCCGGAAGCCTATGTGCCGTCGTCTGACACCTTTATCGAGAAGGATGCGTCGGTCAATGACCATATCGAGCAAATGCGCCTGTCAGCGACCAAGGCGCTGCTGGAGCGGCGTGACACGGTGCTGGTGGCCACGGTATCGGCCATCTACGGCCTCGGTGACCCCCGTTCCTACCTGAGTATGGTGCTGCACCTGGACCGGGGCGACCGTATCGACCAGCGCAAGCTGCTGCGGCGCCTGGCGGAGCTCCAGTACACCCGCAACGATGTCGAACTGTCGCGTGCCACTTACCGGGTGCGTGGCGAGGTTATTGATGTTCACCCGGCGGAATCCGATGCCGAGGCCGTGCGTATCGAACTGTTCGATGACGAAATCGAGAACTTATCCTGTTTCGACCCGCTCACCGGCGAGGTGCTGCGCCGCGTACCGCGTCTGACCATTTATCCAAAGAGTCACTATGTCACCCCGCGCCAGACCCTGCTGGACTGCATCGATGATATCAAGGAAGAACTGGCCGAACGGCTGGAGCACTTGCGTAATCATGACAAGCTGGTCGAGGCACAGCGGCTGGAGCAGCGCGTTCGCTTCGATATCGAAATGATGATCGAGCTGGGCTACTGCTCCGGCATCGAGAACTATTCCCGCTATCTGTCCGGTCGCAAGGCCGGCGAGCCGCCGCCGACCCTGCTGGAATACCTGCCGGACGATGCACTGGTTGTGGTGGATGAATCACACGTCACCATTCCCCAGCTGGGCGGCATGTACAAGGGGGATCGCTCGCGCAAGGAAACGCTGGTCGAATACGGTTTCCGCCTGCCTTCCGCGCTGGATAACCGTCCGTTGCGCTTCGATGAATACGAGCGCCTGATACCGCAGTCGATTTTTGTGTCTGCAACACCCGGCAAATACGAGGCGGAACACGCAGGGCGAGTGGTCGAGCAGGTAGTAAGGCCAACCGGTCTGCTGGACCCGGAGATCGAAGTCCGGCCAGCCGGCACGCAGGTCGATGATGTGCTGTCGGAAATCCGCAAACGGGCCGCAGTCAATGAGCGCGTACTGATTACCACCCTGACCAAGCGCATGGCGGAAGACCTGACCGAATACCTGAGCGAACACGATGTGCGGGTTCGCTACCTGCATTCCGATATCGAAACTGTGGAACGCGTGGAAATTATTCGTGACCTGCGTCTCGGTGAGTTCGATGTGCTGGTCGGCATCAACCTGCTGCGCGAGGGCCTGGATATGCCCGAGGTATCGCTGGTCGCCATCCTCGACGCCGACAAGGAAGGTTTCCTGCGCTCAGACCGTTCACTGATCCAGACCATGGGACGTGCAGCACGTAACGTGCGTGGCAAGGCTATTTTGTACGCCGACAAGATGACCGGTTCCATGGAACGCGCCATCGGTGAAACCGAACGCCGCCGTGCCAAACAGGTAGCTTACAACGAGGAACATGGCATTACCCCCGTGACCATCCAGAAAGCCGTTGCCGACATTATGGAAGGCGCCTATGCCTCCGGTGCGGGTGGTGCGAAGAAGTTTGCTGCGATTGCCGAGGAAGTGGCTGAATATGCCAGCCTGTCGCCCGACAAGCTGGCGAAAGAAGTCAAAAAGCTGGAAAAACAGATGCACCAGCATGCGCAGGACCTTGAATTCGAGGAGGCGGCGAAGCTCCGTGACCGCATTCGCATCATCCAGGAGCGCAACCTCGGGCTGATGGAAGGGGTATGAGAGATAACCCTCGGGGAACCTGATTAACCCGTCATTGACATGCCTGCCGGGCCACCTATAATGCCCGTTTTACGACTTCAGGCGCGTAGCTCAGTTGGTTAGAGCACCACCTTGACATGGTGGGGGTCGTTGGTTCGAATCCAATCGCGCCTACCAAATTCCGGAAATCAGGCCGCCTTCGGGTGGCCTTTTTTATGCCGGTAACGCCTTGCGAACCGGTGCAGAGCATCGACGAGCATTTCCCGGTGCGTTAACCTTGGCCCGGACAAGCTTGAGTTAACCAGGATGACCTGTGCAGCCAGACTTCATCGCTATTGGTATCGCTTTTGTATTGGGCCTGGGTGCGCGGCTGGTGGGTCTGCCGCCGCTGGTCGGTTACCTGATTACCGGGTTTATCCTGTACGCCATCGGTTTCCGCATCACACCCACGCTGGAAGAATTTTCTGACATCGGCGTAACGCTGTTGTTGTTCAGTATCGGGCTCAAGCTCCGCCTTGGCAGCCTGCTTATGCCGCAGATCTGGGCCGTGGCTTCCCTGCATATGCTGATCACTGTAGCAGTGACGGCAATCTTTATAGCCATCATGGGTGGCATCAGCGTGTCGCTGTTCACCGGTCTGGATCCGTCAGCGATCGCCCTGATTGCGTTTGCGTTGAGCTTCTCCAGCACCGTGTTTGCCGTCAAGGTACTGGAAGAAAAGGGCGAGATGAGTTCGCTGTATGGCCGCATTTCCATTGGTATCCTTATTGTTCAGGATATCGTTGCGGTGATTTTTCTGGCGGTATCTGCCGGCAAGGTTCCTTCTGTGTGGGCGCTGGGTCTTTTACTGCTGATCCCGCTAAGACCGCTCTTGCATAAATTGCTGGAATTTTCCGGACGCGGTGAGTTGCAAATACTGTTCGGCCTGGTGCTGGCGCTGGGTGGAGCGCATTTGTTTGAACTGGTCAGCGTTAAAGGCGATCTTGGTGCGTTGATTCTGGGTGTCATGCTCGCGAGCCATTCCCGCGCTTCCGAGCTGGCGCGCCAGCTACTGGGATTCAAGGATCTTTTCCTGGTCGGGTTTTTTCTGTCCATCGGTTTGTCCGGCCCGCTCAGCCGGGAAGCGCTTGTCACAGGTGTCGTGTTGTTGTTGCTCGTGCCATTTAAAACGCTGCTGTTTTTCGGTCTGTTGAGTCGATTCCGCCTGCGTGTTCGAACCGCGCTGCTGGCCTCGTTGAGTCTGGCCAATTACAGCGAATTCGGATTGATCGTGGCGGCTATCTGTGTCACTAACGGCTGGCTTGGTGGTGAATGGCTTATCGCCATCGCTATTGCACTGTCGCTGTCGTTTATCGGGGCAGCCAGCCTGAACCGGGTGTCTTATGCCTTATATTCAGCCATGCGAATGCCGTTGTCCCGGTTTGAAACAAAAGAACGTATTACCGAGGAAGAGTCGATCGATCCGGGTGAGGTGAACGTCGTGGTGTTCGGCATGGGGCGTGTCGGAAGCGGCACCTATGACGCTATCCGCCAACGACTGGGCGAGCAAGTGCTCGGCGTGGATGTGGACAAGGATACCGTCGACAAGCTTAAAGCCAGTGGCCGAAATGTGATCCGCGGCAGTGCGACTGACCCGGAGTTCTGGGACCGTATCAACCTGGACTTTGACCGGGTCAGCCTGATTCTGCTGGCCATGCCCAATACGCAGGAAAACCTGTTTGCTGCCAGACAGCTCGCGCAAGCCGGTTACAAAGGCAAGGTGGCCGCTGTTGCCAAGTACGCAGACGAAGTCGAGAAACTGAAGCAGGCCGGTGTAGATGCCGCCTTCAACCTGTATGCAGAGGCCGGCGCAGGTTTTGCCGAACACGTCTGTAAAGCGCTGCTCCCGGAAGCGGACAAGTGAATGTTGAGCCCGGGACGCCGATTGCGAAGGTGTTAACGGCAGTGTAGTATCCGCGTTCCCGTATCGTCCGGAACCGCAAGGGTTTCGGCCGATGGCGCGAATTTAAATTTTATACAAGTGGCCTCTCGTACCGGCCACCACTGGAGAAGCAGAGCATGCCCGTAGTCACCCTCCCCGATGGAAGTCAGCGCAGTTTTGATCACCCTGTCACCGTCGCTGAAGTCGCAGCCGACATTGGCCCGGGTCTGGCCAGGGCCGCGCTGGCCGGCAAGGTCAACGGCGAGCTGGTGGATACCAGTTACTGTATCGAGAACGATGCTGACCTCGCTATCGTTACCAACAAGGATGACGATGCGCTGGAACTGGTCCGCCACGATGCCGCGCACATTATGGCGCAGGCGGTGCAGGAGCTGTATCCCGGCACCCAGGTGACTATCGGTCCGGCCATTGAAAACGGTTTCTACTATGACTTTGCACGCGAAGAGCCGTTCACCCCGGAAGACCTGAAGAAAATCGAAAAGCGCATGAGTGAAATCGTCAAGCGTAACCTGCCGATCGAGCGTGAAGTGTGGACACGCGAACAGGCGATCAAAACCTTCAGCGAGCTGGGTGAGACCTACAAGGTCGAAATCATCGAGGACATTATCCCGGAAGGCGAGGAGTTATCCATCTACCGCCAGGGTGAATGGTTCGATGTGTGTCGTGGTCCGCATTTGCCCAGCACCGCCAAACTGCCAAAAGCTTTCAAGCTGATGAGCGTGGCCGGCGCCTACTGGCGTGGCGATTCCAACAACCCCATGTTGCAACGCATCTATGGAACGGCGTGGCGCAACAAGGACGAACTCAAGGCCTACCTGCACCGGCTGGAAGAAGCCGAGAAGCGCGACCATCGCAAGCTCGGCAAGACCATGAACCTGTTCCATACCCAGGAAGAAGCGCCGGGTATGGTGTTCTGGCACGACAAGGGCTGGCGCATTTACCTGATGGTTCAGGAGTACATTCGCGACAAGTTACGCGATCATGATTACCAGGAAGTGCATACACCCACGATCATCGACCGTAGTCTGTGGGAGAAGTCCGGCCACTGGGAGAAATTCCAGGATGACATGTTCATCACCGAATCGGAGAAGCGCACCTTTGCGATCAAGCCGATGAACTGTCCCGCGCATATCCAGATCTATAACCAGGGCCTGAAAAGCTATCGCGATTTACCCTTGCGGCTGGCCGAGTTCGGTTCCTGCCACCGTAACGAACCGTCCGGCACACTGCACGGGCTGATGCGCGTGCGCGGTTTCGTGCAGGACGACGCGCACATCTTTTGTACCGAAGCGCAGGTGCTCAATGAAGTGTCGGCGTTTATCGACCTGCTGTTCGAGGTCTACCGTGATTTCGGTTTCGAGGATGTCATCATCAAGTTCTCCACGCGCCCGGATAAACGTGTCGGTGCCGACGCGTTGTGGGACAAGGCCGAGAAATCGCTGCAAGATGCGCTCGAGCATAAAAAACTCGACTGGGAACTGCAGCCGGGTGAGGGCGCCTTCTATGGCCCCAAGATCGAATTCTCGTTGAAGGACTGCCTGGACCGTGTCTGGCAGCTGGGCACCATCCAGCTCGATTTCTCCATGCCGGACCGGCTCGGTGCCACCTATATCGCCGAGGACGGCAGCAAGCATGTGCCGGTGATGCTGCACCGTGCTATCCTCGGTTCGCTGGAGCGATTCATCGGCATTTTGATCGAACATTACGCCGGTGCACTGCCGCTGTGGCTGGCCCCGATTCAGGCCGTGGTGATGAATATCACCGACAATCAGGCCGAATATGTCAAAAAAGTTGCAGAAACCTTGAAAAATCAGGGAATCAGGGTCAATTCGGACTTGAGAAACGAGAAAATCGGCTTTAAAATCCGCGAGCACACAATTCAGCGCACCCCGTACTTGCTGGTCGTCGGCGACCGGGAAGCTGAATCGAATACTGTGGCCGTGCGCACGCGAAGCGGCAAGGACCTGGGAAGCCTGTCCTTGCAAGCCCTGTCAGAAGGGCTGACCGCTGAAATCGCGAGCCGCGGCCGAAACGTTTTGGAGAACTGAACTATCGCTGCAGCAAACAAACTGAAACACCGGCTCAACCAGAGCATTGATGCAACTGAAGTCCGCCTGGTTGGCGCCGAAGGTGAACAAATCGGCGTCGTTCCACTTGCCGAGGCCCTGGAAAAAGCGGCGGAAGCCAGTCTTGATCTGGTCGAGATCTCACCACAGGCAGAACCGCCTGTCTGCAAGATCATGGATTACGGCAAGTACCGTTTCGATGAGCAGAAGAAACGACAGGCTGCACGCAAGAAGCAGAAGCAGACCCAGGTCAAGGAAATCAAGTTCCGGCCCGGTACCGATATTGGCGATTACAATATCAAGCTGCGTAACCTGACCCGGTTCCTGAATGACGGGGACAAGGTCAAGGTTACCCTGCGCTTTCGCGGCCGCGAGATGGCGCACCAGGAACTGGGGCGTGATTTGCTGAAGCGTGTAGAGGGTGATTTGTCGGAGCTTGCTACGGTAGAGCAGTTTCCGAAAATGGAAGGCCGTCAGATGATTATGGTGATGGCACCAAAGAAGAAGTAAGTAATGGGGACAGGTTTAAACCTGTCCCCATTGATGGTGTTCGACCCGGGTACTCACCGCACCTTGGGGCGACTTTGAGGGGACAGATATTAAATCTGTCCCCCTTTAATTAAGCGGGAGAGATACTATGCCTAAGATGAAAACCAATCGTGGGGCCGCCAAGCGGTTCCGCAAGACCGCCAGTGGCGGTTTCAAGCGTGGCCAGTCGCATCTGCGCCATATCCTCACCAAGAAAAGCAGCAAGCGCAAGCGCCATCTCGGCAGCACCGAACAGGTGCACGAAGCCGATCAGCGTGCCGTTCGCCGCATGTTGCCATTTGTCTAACCGGAGGGGATAAGCCATGCCTAGAGTAAAACGTGGTGTTCAGGCGCGAGCCAAACACAAGAAGGTCCTCGACAAGGCCAAGGGTTATTACGGCGCACGCCGCAAGGTCTACCGTGTCGCCAAACAGGCGGTCATCAAGGCCGGCCAGTACGCCTACCGTGACCGTCGTCAACGCAAGCGTCAGTTCCGTGCATTGTGGATTGCCCGTATCAACGCCGCAGCCCGGGAGAACGGCATGTCCTACAGCCGTTTCATCAACGGACTGAGCAAGGCCGGTATCGAAGTCGACCGCAAGGTGCTTGCCGATCTGGCCGTGTTTGATGCGCCTGCCTTTAGTGCGCTGGCAGAACAAGCGAAAGCCAGCCTCGCAGGTTAGTCCACACGCTGTGTAACAGCAGCGTTAAAACCAAACCCGTTAAAGGGGAAGGCTGGTGAAATGCCAACCTTCCCCTTTTTGTTTTCAGGAGAAGTGATGTGGAGGCGTTAGCCACACTCGAACAACAGGCCCGTGAAGCCATCGATGCCGCCAGTGATCTCAAGGCGCTCGACGAGGTGCGTGTTCAGTACCTGGGTAAAAAAGGGCTGTTGACGGAACAGCTCAAGCAGCTTGGCAAGCTACCGGCCGAGGAACGGCCGCAGGCCGGGCAGGCGATCAATGTCGCCAAGCGGCAGGTGCAGCAGGCCATCGAGGCGCGCAAGGAAGCACTGCAGAATGCTGCACTGGCGGAAGCCCTGGCTTCGGAACGTATCGATGTCACTTTGCCGGGGCGCGGGCAGGGCGCGGGCGGTCTGCACCCGGTCACGCGTACCTTGCAACGTATCGAGCAGCTGTTTTCTTCCATGGGTTTCGAGTCGGTCGAAGGTCCGGAAATCGAGGACGATTATCATAACTTCGAGGCACTGAATATTCCTGCCCATCACCCGGCGCGTGCCATGCACGATACCTTCTATATCGATACGCACCACGTGTTGCGAACACATACCTCGCCGGTACAGATTCGCGTGATGGAAGAACGCAAACCACCGTTCCGCGTGATTGCGCCGGGACGGGTATACCGCTGTGATTCCGACCTGACGCATACGCCCATGTTCCACCAGGTGGAAGGTCTGCTGGTGGATGAAAATGTCAGCTTTGCCGACCTGAAGGGTTTGCTCGACGAATTCCTGAAAGATTTCTTTGAGCGCGATGATCTTGCCGTGCGTTTCCGCCCGTCTTACTTCCCCTTTACCGAGCCTTCGGCGGAAGTCGATATTGAATGTGTGATTTGTTCCGGCAAGGGATGCCGTGTATGCAGTCATACCGGTTGGCTCGAGGTGCTGGGCTGCGGCATGGTGCATCCGAACGTATTCGCCCATGTGGACGTCGACAATGAAGACTGGACCGGGCTCGCCTTCGGGATGGGTGTGGAACGCCTGACCATGCTGAAATACGGTGTCGATGACCTGCGCCTGTTCTTCGAAAACGATCTGCGCTTCCTGCAGCAGTTCCGCTAACCACAAGAGTTACCCGATATGAAATTCAGTGAAGCCTGGTTACGTGAATGGGTCAACCCGGATCTCGAAACCGCACAGCTTGCCGAGCAATTGACCATGGCAGGCCTGGAAGTGGATTCCATCGAACCGGCGGCGGGTGAGTTCAGTGGCGTGGTGGTGGCAGAAGTGTTGTCCGTTGAAGCGCACCCGGATGCCGACAAGCTGCGTGTCTGCCAGGTATCGACAGGCGAGGGCGAGCCGCTGCAGATTGTCTGCGGTGCGCCCAATGTCCGCGCCGCAATGAAAGCACCGCTGGCGACCATCGGTGGCCGCATCGGCGACATGAAAATCAAAAAAGCCAAACTGCGTGGTGTGCCATCGTTCGGCATGCTGTGTTCCGCAAGAGAACTGGGCCTGAGTGAAGACCACGAAGGTCTCATGGACCTGCCGGTGGATGCACCGGTCGGGCAGGACATCCGCGATTACCTTTCGCTGGATGATACCTTGATTGAAATCGATCTGACGCCCAACCGGGGTGACTGTCTTGGTATGGAGGGCGTGGCGCGAGAAGTCGGCGCGTTAACAAAGACCGATGTGACAACTCCGGACATGACGCCCGTAAAGACCGCGATCGAGGATGCGCTGGATGTTTCAGTCAGGGCGCCGGAGGCTTGCCCACGCTACCTGGGGCGGGTGATTCGCGGTATTGACCCGGACGCACAGACACCCTTGTGGATGAAGGAGAAGTTGCGCCGCGGGGGGTTGCGCAGCCTGGGCCCGGTGGTGGATGTTACCAACTACGTGCTGCTGGAACTGGGCCAGCCGATGCATGCCTTCGACCTGGCACAACTGTCCGGCGGAATCGAAGTCCGTTATCCCAAAGCCGGTGAAACCCTGACGCTGCTTGATGAACGCGAGATTGAACCGGCCAGTGACACCCTGCTGATCTGCGATCAGGACAAGCCGCTTGCGCTGGCCGGCATTATGGGAGGAGAACATTCGGGTATCTCGGCAAACACACACGACCTGTTTCTGGAAGTGGCATTCTTTACGCCGGAGAAAATTGCCGGGCACGCACGGCGCTATGGACTGGCAACCGACTCGGCGTTTCGCTTTGAACGAGGTGTCGATGCCGGTTTGCAGTCGCGCGCGATGGAGCGTGCAACTGCACTGTTGCTTGAACTGGTCGGTGGTGAAGCCGGACCGGTTTCGGAAACCGTGTCTGAAGCTCACTTGCCGCAGAAAACACCTGTAACACTGCGTCGCGACCGAATCAGGCGATTGCTTGGCTTCGTGCCGGATGATGCAGAAGTCGAGAATATACTGGCCCGGCTCGGCATTGCTGTTGAATCCGTGGATAGCGGCTGGCTGGCGATCCCGCCGGGATTCCGTTTCGACCTTGCTATCGAGGCTGACCTGATAGAGGAGGTCGGACGTGTGTTCGGTTACAACAACCTGCCCTCGGCCAACAACCGGGGTGATCTCAAACTTCGCCCGGTACCGGAGACGGTCACGCCGCTGGAGCGGGTGAAGGCCATGCTGGTAGATCGCGATTACAGCGAGGTGATCAGCTACAGCTTTGTCGATGCGGATACGCAGTCTGTCATCGTGCCGGGTATCGAAGCCGTGGCGCTGGCCAACCCCATCTCGTCTGAGATGTCCGTCATGCGCACCAGTCTGTGGCCCGGTCTGGCGGGCGTGGTGAAATTCAATATTGCGCGCCAGCAGAGCCGCATCAGAATCTTCGAGTCGGGCCTTAAGTTTATTCAGCAACATAATGAATTAAAACAGGAAAGAGTAATAGCAGGTGCTGTGGTCGGCGACCGTCTTCCGGAGCAGTGGGGCGCAAAACCCGAGCCGTCCGACTTCTTTGACGTTAAAGCCGACCTGCAATGTCTGCTCGATTACGCGGGCGTCGAGGCCCGTTTCGAGGCTGGCGAGCAGCCAGCACTGCACCCCGGCCAGAGTGCTGCCATCTATGTCGAGGAACGCCGGGTGGGCTGGCTTGGCCGTGTACACCCCCAGGTGGCCCAAAAACTGGAAATTCCCGGTAAAACCTTCCTGTTTGAGCTTGAACTGGATGTTGTGCTTAAAGGGCGGGTGCCAAGTTTTGAAAAACTCTCAAGATTTCCGTCAATCCGCCGTGACTTGTCTGTAGTAGTGAGTGCGGAGACATCAGCCGGCGCACTTTGTGACACGATACGGGCGGAAGCGGGGCCATTGCTCCAGGATCTGCGGGTTTTCGATGTCTACGAAGGTAAAGGTATAGAATCCGGGCGAAAAAGCATCGCTTTTGGCTTGATTCTACAGGATTCTTCACGCACACTAACTGACAATGACGTTGACGCGGTTATCACGGTTATTACCGGTCAGCTGGAACAAAAATTCGGGGCAATTTTAAGAGAGTGATCCCATGGCGCTAACGAAAGCCGATATGGCAGAAAAGCTGTTCGAGGATCTGGGGCTCAACAAACGCGAAGCCAAGGAACTGGTTGAAATGTTCTTCGAGGAAATCCGTAGTGCCCTCGAAAATGGCAAGCAGGTTAAGCTCTCCGGATTCGGAAATTTTGACTTGCGTGAAAAGAATCAACGACCAGGCCGTAACCCCAAAACGGGTGAGGAAATTCCGATTTCCGCCCGTCGGGTTGTAACCTTCCGTCCTGGTCAAAAACTCAAAGCACGCGTAGAGGCCTATGCTGGAAGCCAGCAACAATAACGAACTACCCGCGATTCCTGGCAAACGTTACTTCACCATAGGTGAGGTCTCTGAGCTGTGTGGCGTAAAACCGCACGTGCTGCGTTACTGGGAGCAGGAATTTCCTCAACTCAAGCCGGTAAAGCGCCGTGGTAATCGTCGCTATTACCAGCGTCATGACGTCATCATGATTCGTCAGATCCGCAGCTTGCTGTACGAGCAGGGTTTCACCATCGGTGGGGCTCGCCAGCAACTGTCCGGCGACGAGGCGAAGGAAGATGTCAGTCAGCGACAGCAGATCGTGCGCCAGATGCGCATGGAGCTGGAAGAGTTGTTACAGATACTCAAACGCTAGCAGATGCTGTATCATGCAGCGCTCTTTCGGGGCGTAGCGCAGCCTGGTAGCGCACCTGCATGGGGTGCAGGTGGTCGGAGGTTCAAATCCTCTCGCCCCGACCATTTCTCCAAGTAGTACTCTCAATGACGACAATCGCTTTCTCCAGTCTGCAACTGGACCCCGCTTTGGTGGCAAACCTGGATTCCATGGGTTACGAAGCCATGACACCTGTCCAGGCACAAAGTTTGCCGGTTATCCTGCAGGGCAAGGATCTCATTGTCCAGGCCGAGACCGGCAGCGGGAAAACAGCCGCCTTCGGGATCGGTCTCCTTACCCGCCTGAACACACGCCGTGCTTATATACAGGCACTGGTGTTGTGCCCGACCCGGGAACTTGCCGACCAGGTTGGCAAAGAGATTCGTCGCCTGGCAAGCGTGATCCCGAATATCAAATTACTCATGTTGTGCGGTGGTGTGCCCTATGGGCCGCAGTCGGGTTCACTGAAACATGGCGCGCATATTATTGTCGGGACACCGGGACGGGTGTTGAAGCACCTGCGCAAGGGGTCGCTCGACCTGGGCCAGCTTCAGACACTGGTGCTGGATGAGGCAGACCGGATGCTGGATATGGGCTTCTATGATGACATGGCGGAAATCATTTCCGCCACACCGGTGGAACGGCAAACCCTGTTATTTTCCGCGACGTTCCCGGATACGATCAAACAGATCAGCGCATCCATGCAAAAGAACCCCGAGCGAGTCTGTGTAAAGCCAACGCATACGCCAAACAGGATTGAGCAGGTGTTTTACGAAGTGGCTGGCAAGGGCGAGCGTGGCGCTGCGCTGGTGACGTTGCTGGGACATTACAGTCCGGCCTCCTGTGTGGTCTTCTGTAATACGAAACAGCAATGCCAGGAGGTTGCCGACACACTGAGCAGAAAAGGGTTCAGTGCGCTTGCCCTGCATGGCGACCTCGAGCAACGCGAGCGTGACCAGGTGCTGGTGCAGTTCTCCAACAGAAGTTGTTCCATCCTGGTGGCTACCGATGTTGCGGCACGCGGTCTGGACATCAAGGACCTCGAGGTCGTAATCAACTTCGAGTTGAGCCAGGACCCGGAAGTGCATGTTCACCGTATCGGGCGTACCGGTCGTGCGGGCAAATCAGGGTTGGCGCTTGGTCTGTATATTGCTGCAGAGTCTCACCGGGTGAATGCCATTGAGGATTACCAGCAGAGTCCGCTGGAATTTTCGGATATCGGCAGCCTGAAAGTGGATGAAAAGTCGGACCGTCGGCCACCTATGGTCACCCTGTGTATCGACGGGGGACGCAAGAGCAAGGTACGTCCCGGTGATATTCTGGGGGCATTGACCAATGCCTCAGGTATTGCCGGTGACCAGGTTGGCAAGATCGATATTTTCGATCGCCGTTCCTACGTGGCTATCGAGCGAGACAGGGTGGACAAGGCGTTGCAGCAACTTACTTCGGGAAAGATAAAAGGGCGCTATTTCAAGGCCAGCAAGCTCCGCTAGCGGACTGACATTCTGGATGAAACGAATCATGAACAAACTGATGGGGTATCCAGGATCATGACACCCTGGGTTTTACTCGATCGTGCACCGGTGCCCGGTGATGGCGGCGAGTTGTGCCTGTACCGGCGCGGCGATGAATTCTCCATAAAAATCGCAGGTGGCGGTGAGTTGATGAACAGTCGCGTTCATGGTTCTGAAGACGCGCTGGCGGAGCAAACCTGTGCCAGGCTGGCGGAGTGTGAAAGCCCCCGGTTGCTCATCGGGGGCCTGGGCATGGGGTTTACGCTGGCGGCGGCGCTTCGGCATTTCAAGAGCCGGGTACAGGTTGTGGTGGCAGAGCTGGTTCCGGCCGTGGTGGTGTGGAACAAGGGGCCACTTGGTGAGTGTGCCGGTCACCCGCTGGAAGATCCACGCGTGGCTGTGCGTGAAGTGGACGTCGCCCGTATTCTCGGGGGTGCTCAGTCGTCATTTGAGGCCATTTTGCTGGACGTGGACAACGGTCCCGAGGGACTGACGCGTAAGGAAAACGACTGGCTATACGGAATGAGTGGGTTGAACGCAGCCTATGCCGCACTGACGCCAGGCGGGGTGCTGGCGGTATGGTCGGCCGGGCCGAATCGGGACTTTCAGCAGCGCTTGCGGAAAGTGGGCTTTGACGTGGAAGAAGTGCGTGTATATGCACACGGGTCGAAGGGCGCGCGGCACACCCTCTGGTTTGCCCGGCGTACGGCTTGAGTTTAAAGACTCCGCGCGGTATTCAGCCTGTAGAAGCGGCCACCTGCATCAACAGGTAGCCGCTTTTTTTCAGGCAGACCGGTTTCGTCGGTTATAAAGCCTTCTTGCAGAAGTACCAGTCCACACATTCGTGGCCCTCGGCAAGCCTCGCTTCGGCAGCGTCGGCCGTTGCCGGAGGCGGGACGATAACCTTGTCACCTGGCTGCCAGCCTTCCGGTGTAGCCACGCCGTTGGCGTCCGATGTCTGCAGTGCTGTGACCAGGCGAATGAATTCGTCAATGGAACGACCGTTGGTCATGGGATAGTAGACCATTGCACGTAACACACCCTTGTCATCGATAATAAAGGTGGCACGCACGGCAGAAGTGTCGGCCGCGCCGGGATGGATCATTCCGTAGGTCTTTGCCACTTTCATATCGAGGTCGGCGATGATCGGGAACGGAATGTCTACATCGAATTTCTCCTTGATATTGCGTACCCAGGCAAGATGCGAGTAGTGGCTGTCGATAGACAGGCCCAGCAATTCGGTGTTGATCTTCCGGAACTCGCCATGACGCTTCGCGAAGGCCATGAACTCGGTGGTGCACACAGGAGTAAAGTCCGCCGGGTGTGAAAACAGCACCAGCCACTTGCCCTTGTAGTCGGACAGCGTTTTCTGTCCATGGGTGGTGAGGGCATTAAAATCCGGTGCCGGTTCGTTGAGGCGCGGCATATGCATTTCAGTTGCTTCAGTCATGGTTGTCTCTCCTTCAGAGTGTTCGTCCTGCCGGCCAACGACTGGCCCGGCTTGACTGGAATATTAGGAGAGGCTTATAGATAAGTCGAATTAATTATAAATATTTAAATGATAGCCAATGGCTATTAGTCTGGGAGACACATTGCGCGGGGATCAGTCTTTTTGACCAAATCGTTCAGTGCGCAACATCCGGTGGGTGACGCGGCGGGTTTCAATGGCCTGCTTGCGAAGCTTGCGGCCAAGTTCCTTCAGCTCCATTGTATCTATTTCACCTTCATCGAGGCGCTTGAGCATCAGGCTGGCATCAACGGCGATATCGACAAGGCCATCCGAGACACGATCGACCATGGGGTTGTTGATGTGAAGTGGAGGTGTAGCCGGGGGTTCATCGATAGCAGGTTGTACGATAGGTTGCCGGGTAAGTTGTGTAGCAGAAACTTCAGCTTCAGCGGGAATGTCGACAGGCACTTCCCGTCGTTCCGCCGGCGAGTCGTTAAAGTTCATCGTGAGCTGGTAATGATTGGTATCACTCGAGGTCTGTCTGGTTCCTGGTTCCGTTGCGGGTCGCCAGCATAATCCGGCGCTGGCGAGAAACAGCAGAAAACCCAAAGGCGCCAGGTAAGCGGTATGCACCAGTCCGGCATAGACCAGAGAGTCATATGCCGTGGTACCGAATAGCAACAGCAGTCCGGCCAGGGGTATGGCAGGAACAGACTTGCCGTGAGTCCTGAACTGCCTTGCACACAGGTACATTGCATATACCAGTGTGCCCAGCATAGCGATTTCGACCAAATGCCAGATCGGGTTGGCAGCAGTTGTGAATGCAATCGATGGTTGCCCGGAAGCAAGTACAGCACGTGTTTCTGTAACCTGCCTGAACAACAGGCTGTAGGGGGACGCGATGTTAATCAACAGTAATGCGCCCCACGCAAAGCTGACCAGTGCCGGAAGTACGCTTGCCCGTTGTTTAAGAATTAAAATGATGAACCACGGCAGGGTAGCAAACAGTAACAGACCCAGGGACACGGAGAGTTTACTGTATAAAGACAACTCTTCGGCGGAATGAACGAGGCTGCGGCTGGTATCCGACAGTGCGAATCCGGCCAGTAGCAGAAACAATACGGCGTGCAGAACGTGAGGATACCCGCCAGGGTTTTTAGCGCCCTGGTAAAGGTGGTGCATACCTCCATAGAGTGCAGCACCGCATGTCATAAAAAGAACAGGTTCAATCATAAGCTTCCGGGCCTTTCAGCCTCTTTGTACGGTGAGGATACTGCAAACAGGCTTTGCGGGCTAATGCCTTGCGACGCCGGGCCTGAAATCAGCGCGGGCACTGCTGCTAAGCCGTTGAGGCGGCGCAATATTCTGTTTCCGGGTGGCTTTCGGGCGTTGCGAAAAAAATGGCCGTACGCGGCTCAGTAATGTTTTTAAACTACGAGTGATCAGTCTCAGGATTAAGCGGTTTATGGACCGGCCTCTCTTCTGCCCACAGCAGGGTTTTATAATCAAAGCTTTTTACGATAGTCGGTTTGACGATTTCAAAATAAGGGGAGACATCGAAATCCCTGGGTGTATACAAGCTGTGGTGCCTGATGTGAAGGTATTCCCTTGTGTAATAGCTTCCTCTCAGGCCCGCTACTTTCCTGACTTTTATTTTTGGCAAAATCGGGTAGCCAATCAGTTGGTAAGCCTGTGCAATCAGCGTGGAACAGATAGCGCGGGTAGGATCACCACTGCCGAGAGCCAGTAAACGCCTGCGCCAACGGACCGGTACGGGGGGATTGGGTAGCAGGTAACGCACCAGATCTATCACGTTTTTCAGGTCGTACTTTGCGCCAATGCTGTTGATTGCAAAGTGCACCACTTTTTCGAGGTCTTTCGGGTCCAGGTTCACCGGGCGACAAATGCGGGTATTGAACCCGGCATACCTGGACAGGGGTACGGCAACGACTCCACTGGTCAGGTCAGCTTCGACCAGGGTGGCCGGCTCGGAGCCATCTTGAGGTGTAGGCAGTGCATCACCTACATAGAGTGCGGCATGTGACCAGGTGGACTGGGTGACGTACTTGATGGCGGCACTGATTCTCAGATTGCCTTCTACCAGCAGAATGTCGCCTTTTTGCAGGCAGTTCTGCAACGCTTCCGGGTGAATGGCGGAAAATGGCTCATAGTTTTTTGACGGTTGCTTAAGGTATCGTGCCAGTAGTCCGCCCAGTTTTTCACCTAACCAGTTCATGTGATACCTCTTGTGCCTTTTGTCAGCCGGCGGCGCTCGTTTTCCGTGTCTTGCGCAATCGGGGGCGTATGCAGCTCAGCTGTGAAGCTGCAATGGCCTCTTTTACGACGTCAATTACCCGGGGGCGAGGGAATGTTGCCCGCCAGGCCAGCGCCACAACGCGGCTGGGCGCCGGCTTGGTAAAGCGGCGGATCGCCAGCAAGCGTTGTGAGTAGCGATCTGCGCCAGCCGCAGTGCACGGCAGTACCGTCAGACCCATGCCAGAAGCGACCATATGGCGGATGGTTTCCAGCGAGCTGCCTTCTGCCGTGTATACGGGATTGCCCTCGCCGATGGCCCGGGGTGCACAGGCGGGGCAGGCTTCAATGACCTGGTCCCGAAAACAGTGGCCGGCGCCGAGCATCAGAATCGTTTCACCTTCCAGGTTCCCGGAGCGCAGGGTGTTCCGTGCTGTCAACGGGTGTGAGGCAGGCAGAAGAATAACAAAGGGCTCTTCGTACAGTGGCAGGGTGAGAATGTTCGGTTCATCGAAAGGTAACGAGATGACGATGACGTCCAGGTCACCCTGCTTGAGTTTTTCCGCCAGCACCGCCGTGTAGTTTTCCTCCACGATAAGCGGCATTTCAGGTGCACGCTCGGACAGGTTCGGGATAAGGTCAGGAAACAGGTAGGGTCCAATGGTGAAAATAGCACCAATCCGTAGCGGGCCTGCCAACTGGTCACCTTCACTGCGGGCCACCTGGCGGACTGACTCAACAGCTTCCAGTGCCTGTTGCGCCTTTTCAACGACGCGTTCACCCGCAGGCGTAATCCGGACCTCATGACTGGCTCGCTCGAATAGCGCGATGCCAAGCTCTTTTTCAAGCTTCTTTACCGCTATGCTGAGCGTTGGCTGGCTGACAAAGCACGAAGCTGCCGCGCGCCCGAAATGCCGCTCCCGGGCAAGTGCGATCACATAACGCAGTTCGGAAAGGTTCATATCTCGGTTCCATTGATAGGCGTTGGCTATTACACCACTTGCTAAATCCAATTGGCAACCTCTTTAGACCGGGTCTAGACTTGCCTTCAAGTCAAAGGAGGGCTTGAGATGATAAAGAAACTTGCCATTGTGCTGGTATTCGGCAGTGTGGTGGGCGGCGCGTTAGCTGCACCACTGGGTCTGCCGCCTGTACCCGTCCCTGAGAGTAATCCACAGACACCGGAAAAAATCGCACTGGGCGACAAGTTGTTCCACGACGCCCGTTTCAGTGCCGATGGAAAAGTCAGTTGCGCCACCTGTCATTCACAGGCGAAGGCTTTTACCGACAACTTGCCGGTATCGAAAGGATTCAATGGAATGACCGGTACCCGTAATGCGCCAACCGTCATCAACTCGGCCTACATGAAGACACTGTTCTGGGACGGTCGCGAACCGGACCTGGAAGGCCAGTCAAAACAGCCACCGATCAACCCGGTCGAGGGTGGTCTTCCGGATCATGGGCCGATCCTGGCTGTGATCCGCAAGGACAGTGATTATGTAGAGGCGTTTAAAGACGTCTTCGGTGTCGATGCCTCCACCATCAACATGGATCATGTCGCAAAGGCCATTGCCAGTTTTGAGCGCACGGTTGTGGCCGGCGATTCACCTTTTGATCGTTATTATTTTGCCGGTGACGAGAAAGCCATGACCCCGGAGCAGACCCGTGGGCTGGCTGTTTTTACCGGCAAGGGACGTTGTGTGTCCTGCCACAGAATCGAACAGACGCAGGCGCTGTTTATGGATAACCGTTTTCATAACATCGGTGTCGGGTTCAAGAAGATTCGTGGCAAGGAAGCGCTGACGGCCGAGCAGTTCCTGCATGACAAGCGCAAGGGTGCGGATGTCGATGTGACTGTGCTGACAAGGCAGAACATGTCTGAGCTGGGTCGCTTTGCAGTGACGGAGAATATCACCGAGGTTGGTGCTTTCAAGACGCCGACCCTGCGCAACATTGACAAGACCGGCCCCTACATGCACGACGGCAGTCTGGAAACACTGGCCGATGTGGTGGATTTCTATAACAACGGTGGACGGGTCAAGGAAACTGACCCGGTATCCGCTTTTCTGAGTGGCGGTATCCGCCCGCTCGACCTGAGTGACGACGAAAAAAGTGATCTCGTCGAATTTATGAAAGCGCTGACCAGTCCTGACCTGGACCGCTTCACCAAACGTTGAGGAGAACGTCATGAGCAACAACAGTCGTCGTAAGTTTTTAAAGCAGAGTGGCGCACTGCTGGCCGCCAGTACGCTTCCACTCACCATGGTGGAACTGGCGTTCGGCAAGGGCAGCGAGGACACGTTCACGTTCGCCTATATTTCTGATTCACACATTACCCAGATCAAGGGCAACAAATTTGTGCGCAACTGGGACCGTGGCCTGACTCGTGCGGTCGCGGAAGCGAACCTGCTGGACCCGCGCCCTGACTTCGTGTTTTACGGTGGTGACATTGCCCAGCTGGGCAAGCCGGAAGAAATCGATCATGGTCTGGAAATTCTCGGTGCCCTGCGTGGGAAAACACACTACGTTATGGGTGAGCACGATTACTACGTTGACCTCGGTGACTACTGGCGCAAACAACTGGGGCCGGACCATTACAGCTTCGACCACAAGGGCGTCCATTTTGTGGTGCTGAACAGTATTCTTACCCATGAAAGCTGGATGCATCAGAAATGGGATTCCGGTATGGATCGTATGAAGCAGATGGCAAGACTGGATAACCCGAACGGCCAGCCTTTCATGGTCGGTGATGCGCAGCGCGACTGGCTGAAAAAAGACCTGGACAAGGTCAGCAAGGACACGCCGGTAGTGGTGTTCTCGCACTCGCCGCTTCAGAAGATCTACAAGGGCTGGAACTTCTGGACCGACGATGCCGAACAGGTGCAGGCACTGCTCAAGCCGTTCGACAAGGTGACCGTGCTGTATGGACACGTTCACCAGATACAGACCAACCAGATCGGCAATATCAGCTTCCATTCAGCCATGGCAACAGCATGGCCCTGGCCCTATCCGGCCACCTACCGGCAGAAGGCCAGCTACATGCCCAGGCTGACGGTCGATATGAACCGGGCCGACCCGTTCTTTGAGCGCGATGCAACCGGCTGGCAGTTTATCGATGTCCACAGCGGGCGGGCGGATGTGAATTATATTCTGCCGGACAATACCAACCGCAAGGTCGTATTTGACGAGAAGGCCGGGCACCCGGTAGACACGAAGTACCAGGAACCGGACAAGCGTATTCCCCCGCAGAAACACTTTTGAAGGAGCAGGTGATGATGAACAGAAAAATCAATCGTGCCCTGGCGGCGATTACGTCCCTGTTGGTACTGGCACTGGCTTCACCCGCACAGGCGGATGAATTTACCAAAGAAGACCTTGCACGCTGGCAGCAGGAGTATATGACGGTAGTGAACAAGGGCGAGAAACTGTTTCACGGCGGTCTGCCCAGTGTGAACACCGTGTCCTGTGACCAGTGTCATCCCAATGCCAGCAACACTCACCCGGAGACCTACCCGAAATTTCAGCAACAGCTGGGTCGCGTGGCGGAACTGTGGGAGATGATTAACTGGTGTATCCAGAACCCGCTGGAAAGTGAACCACTGGCCGCGGATGACCCGCGTATGATCGCCCTGCAGGCGTATATTGCCGAGGAGCGCAGAGGAGCGGCCCTGGAACCGGGAAAACACTAGCAAGCGTCTGAAACTCCGTCATTGCGAGCGCAGCGCGGCAATCTTTCTGGCCTGGTGCCAGATTTTGGGAGATTGCCGCGCTGCGCTCGCAATGACAGTGAGTGCTTTCTCCGGTGGAGCTGTTCAGAGCAGTCGACTATGATGCGCCGGGTGAATTAACTCACCCGGCACCTGGTCCTGTTCATGAACCTGTTTGACAAGCTGCATATGCAACTCCGGTTTCGCCGTTATCGCCGGCGCAAGGAAGCCGAAGAAATCCGCTTCATGCAGTCACTTCCCCTCAGCGGACAGACCGTCATCGACATCGGCGCCAACAAGGGCGTGTACAGTTACTGGATGTCGCGCGCAGTGGGTCCGGAAGGACGGGTTATCGCCTTCGAGCCCCAGCCTGAACTTGAAAAGCATCTGCAGGATGTCATGGCCGGTTTTTCCCTGTCCAATGTCGAACTGGTCACTCGTGCCCTGTCTGCGCAGCCGGGCGATACCCCGCTGTATCGTCGCAGTGCTGGTGCGGGGGATGCCTCGTTCGAGGCCATGCCGGATACTGAAGCTATCAGCGTGCCTTGCACAACACTGGATGTTTTTGCCGCTGAATCCGGCCTGGGAAAGGTGGCATACATCAAGTGCGATGTGGAAGGGCATGAGCTGGCCGTGATGCAGGGGGCCGAACAGTTGCTGAAAAGCACTTCTCCGGTTTTACAGGTGGAATGTCATCACCGCGAGGCTGGACAGGGCAAGTTGTTCGATTTTCTGTCCGGCCTGGGCTATGAAGGCTTTTTCCTGCACGACGGACGTCGAATAGCGTGTCGGGAGTTCAACCGCTACCCCTGCCGCAAGGTGACGACGGATCACCGAAATTACCTGTTTGTCCGCACGGTCCCCCGGACGACAGAAACAAACCCGGGTGGGTAGTGTATAATGCTGCGCTTTATTGCTGTCATGGGCCAAACCCCATGCAGTTCAGGGCGTTAGGGAAGCCCTGATTGATTCGTCATTGCGGCGCAGGCCGGAATCCAGACCCATAGACTGAATACTGATATTTTGATCATGCCTTACCAGACCGACGATCTGAGAATTGTTGAAATGCGCGAAGTGGTTCCCTATGCGGAGCTGCATGCCGAATTCCCGGTGACGGAAGCGGCTTCACATACCACCCACGAGACCCGCCAGGCCATTCACCGCATTCTTCACGGTGAGGACGACAGGGTGCTGGTTATCGTTGGCCCCTGTTCCATTCATGATCCTGCTGCAGCGCTGGAATACGGCGACCGTCTGAAGGCCGTGCGTGAAAGGCTTTCCGATGACTTGCTGATTGTCATGCGCGTGTACTTCGAAAAGCCGCGTACCACGGTTGGCTGGAAGGGTTTGATCAATGATCCGGATCTTGATGGAAGTTTCAATATCAACAAGGGTCTGAGGCTGGCGCGTAAGCTTTTGCTGGAACTCAACGACAACGGGATTCCTGCTGCAACGGAATACCTTGACCTCATGTCGCCGCAATATGTTTCTGACCTGATCAGCTGGGGCGCGATCGGTGCGCGTACCACGGAAAGTCAGGTACATCGCGAACTGGCATCGGGATTGTCCTGTGCCGTGGGTTTCAAGAACGGAACCGATGGTTCGATGAGCATTGCGATTGATGCGATTCGTTCTGCTTCACAACCGCACAACTTCCTGGCGTTGACAAAACAGGGTCGCTCGGCGATTTTCTCGACCTCCGGAAATGAAGACTGCCATATTATTTTACGTGGTGGTCTTGAGCCAAACTATGACGCTGCGGCTGTTGCTGCTGCGTCGGAGCAGCTTGAAAAAGCCGGGTTGCCCACGCGACTGATGGTTGATTTCAGCCATGGAAACAGCTGTAAACAGTTTAAGCGCCAGTTGACCGTAGGTGATGACGTGGCAGGGCAGATTGCTTCCGGTGATAGCCGTATCGTCGGTGCCATGATCGAAAGTCACCTCAAGGAAGGCCGCCAGAACAGTGAGCCGGGTGGTGAACTGGAATACGGCAAGAGCATTACCGATGCCTGTATCAGCTGGGAAGATACGGTGCCGTTGCTGGAAAAACTGGCCGATGCCGTGCGCCACCGACGTGAACAGAAGGTGCTGGCCTCGGCCTGATATCTTCTAAGGAACCTCTGAATAATCCGTCATACCGGCGCAGGCCGGTATCCATCTCATTGAAACCACTGGATTCTGGCATACGCCAGAATGACGGAAATTAATTAATCAGAGGTTCCCTAATATGGGCACCGGTACCGGATCGAGTCCGGCAGGCTCTGTGCCGGTGTGATGAGAAGGTTTTACCCCGCCAGCTTGCGTTCCCACTCCAGTGACGTTTTGACGATAAAATCGAGATCGTCATGACGTGGCGTCCAGCCCAGCACTTCACGCGCCCGATCGGCCTTTGCGATCAGCGCAGGCGGGTCTCCGGCACGTCGTGCTTCTTCGATGACCTTGATCGAGGTTCCGTTGACACGGTTCACCGAATCGATCACTTCCTTGACACTGTAGCCGTGACCGTAGCCGCAGTTGAGCGTAACGGACGCTCCACCACCGGCCAGGTAGTCCACCGCCTTGATGTGTGCATCGGCAAGGTCATCAACATGAATGTAATCCCGCACCCCGGTACCATCCGGTGTCGGGTAATCCGTGCCGAACACATACAGCTGTTCACGCTTGCCGACAGCAACTTCTGCTGCCACCTTGATGAGCAGCGTCGCTTTCTCGGTGGACTGACCGATACGGCCTTCCGGGTCGGAGCCGGCCACATTGAAGTAACGCAAAATCACATGGCGCATGTCAGTGGCTTTGCCGAGGTCGCGCAACATCATCTCGCTCATCAGCTTTGACGTGCCGTACGGGTTGATGGGCGACAGAGGGCTGTCCTCGGTACACATCGAGTCCTCGGGAATACCATAGACCGCAGCCGTCGACGAAAAGATAAAATGTTTTACACCGGCTTCAGAGCAGCATTCCAGCAGGTTGCGGGTACAGCAGGTATTGTTGCCATAGTACTTGAGCGGCTTTTCGACAGATTCAGGAACGATGGTATGTGCTGCAAAGTGCAGGACAGTATCGACGTTGTGATCCGCGAGCACCTTGCTGACCAGTGCCTTGTCCCCTGTATCGCCCTCAACCAGTTCCGCACCGATCACCGCATCGCGAAAACCGGTAGAAAGATTATCCAGTACGACAACGGGCCGCCCGGCCCCGGTCAACATACGCACAACATGGCTGCCAATATAGCCAGCCCCCCCTGTTACAAGAATTTTACTTTCCGACACGGCTTCGATCCTTTCTGTTTATGTTCCGGTGCCGCACATCATAGCGTTATTTTGTACCGGATTCATGGGGTGCCGCCCTGGCGTTTGAGCATGGCGCGCATGGCGTGGTCGGAATACATGTCGTCCAGCGACAGGGACTGGCCACTTTCGGTCACAATACGTGCATGGAAACGTTTGAGTTCGCGTGGCTCGCGTACCCCGCATGAGTGTGAAATGACACCGATTTCATACACCATATTTTTCACATAATTGGTGACACGCGTTGCCTTTATTTTCGGCACCAGGCCCTTTTGCAGCCGCCGGTCATGGGTGGTGATACCGGTCGGACAGGTATTCTTGTTGCAATGCAGCGCCTGGATACAACCCAGGGCAAACATGAAACCGCGGGCCGAAACCACGAAATCGGCACCGACACACAGTGCCCAGGCGACTTCTGCCGGTGTTACCAGCTTGCCGGAGGCGATGACCTTGACGCGGTCTTTCAGGCCGTGTTCGGTAAGCTTGTCGGTGACCAGAGGCAGGCTTTCCTGGATGGGCAGACCCATGTAATCCATCAGGCTCATGGGGGCGGCGCCAGTGCCACCATCGGAACTGTCGACGGTAATGAAGTCAGGTGCGGCCTGCTGGCCGCGCTTGTTGACCTCAAGAAACAGTTCATCCAGCCAGCCATAGGCGCCGATCACCGCCTTGAAGCCAACCGGTTTGCCGGTCACTGTGCGGATGTGTTCAATCATATTCAGCAGGTCGGCAACAGAGTTGATATCCGGGTGCCGGTTGGGGCTGATCGAATCCTCGCCAACAGGTATGCCACGTATCTTTGCAATTTCTTCTGTCACCTTGGCGCCGGGCAGTATGCCGCCTTTGCCGGGTTTGGCGCCCTGGCTGAGTTTTATCTCGAACATTTTTACCTGTTCGTGGGCTGCAACTTCGCGTAACTTGTCATCGCTGAGATTGCCGTGTTCATCGCGTACGCCATATTTCGCCGTGCCGATCTGGAACACGATATCGGCACCACCTTCCAGGTGGTATGGCGACAGACCGCCTTCGCCGGTATTCATCCAGCAATCACTTTTTGCAGCACCGGCAGACAATGCCTGCACGGCAGGTTTTGAAAGCGCGCCGTAGCTCATGCCGGAAATATTGAACAAGGAATCGGTGACATAAGGGTTTTCACATTCAGGTCCGATCGTGATGTCACGGGGTTTGGCGGCATCGGTGCCGAGCGTCGGAAACGGACAGTTGACGAACAGAACGGTACCCGGCGGTGACAGGGTGCGCGTGGAGCCAAATGCCGTGGTGTTGTCGAGATCCTTTGCCGCGCGATAGACCCAGGAGCGGTCGGCACGATTGAAGGGCATCTCCTCGCGATCCATGGCAAAGAAATACTGGCGGAAAAATTTGCCCAGTTCCTCGAAGAAATAGCGGAAGTGCGCAATGACAGGGTAGTTGCGCCGGATCGCCTGCTTGGTCTGGGTGATGTCTATGATGAAGACGATGACAATCGTGATGACTACCAGCCCCACCAGGATGACGAAAAATGATGCCAGGAACTCCAGTGAGCGGAACATAAACCCTGTGTCTGGTATGGTCATTACCTGTATTCTCCCTGTTTTGATAGTACCTGGGTCGGTGCCCGTCTCTTTAACGGCAAGTTACTGCAACAGTGTAGTCTAAGCACTTCGGAAATCTGGACATTTTCACTACAATAGGCGCCATGAAACCAGACCCACGTTCAGTCTCGGTTGCACCCATGCTGGACTGGACAGACCAGCATTGCCGCTATTTTTTACGCCTGCTGGCGCCGTCGGCGCGTCTGTTTACCGAGATGATCACCACTGGCGCGCTGACGCACGGTGATCGTGAGCGCTTTCTGCGACACCATCCGGCGGAGCAGCCCGTTGCTGTTCAGCTTGGAGGCAGCGACCCGCAGGCATTGGCACTGTGCGCGGAATGGTCAGAGCGGGCGGGCTTTAATGAAGTGAATCTGAATGCAGGGTGTCCGAGTGACCGGGTTCAGTCCGGACGTTTTGGCGCCTGCCTGATGCTGGAACCGGCTACCGTGGCAGCTTCGGTTGCGGCCATGCGCGAGACCGTGGATATCCCGGTCACGGTCAAGTGCCGGCTGGGCGTGGATGAGCAGGACAGTTATGCCATCCTGCATGATTTTACCGCCAGACTGGCTGAAGCAGGTGTGTCGCGCCTGTACGTTCACGCACGCAAGGCGTGGCTGAAAGGTCTGAGCCCCAAACAGAATCGTGAAGTCCCGCCGCTTGATTATTCACGCGTGTACCGCCTCAAGCAGGACTTCCCCGGACTCGAGATTCATATCAACGGCGGTGTGAAAACCCTGGAAGAGGTTGTCACTCACCTGCAAAACGTTGACGGTGTGATGATCGGCCGGGAGGCCTACCACAACCCGTGGTTTCTGGCCCGGCTCGAGATGAGGTTGTCGGGAGTTTCACAAATGCCAACACGACACGCCGTAGTGTACCGGTTGCTGCCCTATATAGAACAACAGCTGGCAGAAGGCGTTCGTTTGCACGCCATCACCCGCCATATCCTGGGGCTGTTCCAGGGTTGCCCTGGCGCACGCGCCTGGCGACGCACCCTGAGTGAACAGGTGCATCAGCCAGACGCCGGTATCGAGATCATCGGGCAGGCGCTGAACTGCCTGCCTCCCGAGGATGAATGCGCCGGGTGACTAGCGGAGTTGTGACTGAATCCACTGGTTGAGCGAGCGAGCATCCATGGCGCCGGCCTGGCGCGTGACTTCTCGTCCGTTTTTAAATACGGCGAGTGTCGGGATGCTGCGTATACCGTATTTTGCCGCCGTACCTTGTGCCTGTTCGGTATTGAGTTTGGCAAGCCGTACGCGCGGTTCAAGCTGTCTGGCTGCCGACTCGAAATGTGGCGCCATCATCTTGCACGGGCCACACCAGGGTGCCCAGAAATCCACCACCACGGGCAGGTCGTTGTTGCTGATATGACGGGCAAAATTACCATCATTCAGTTCAACCGGATGTCCGGTAAACAACGGTTTTTTGCACTTGCCACAAGTCGGTTTGTGATCGATCCGGTCTGCGGGAATGCGGTTGATGGCATCGCAGTGTGGACAGACCAGGTGAATAGGTTGTGTCACGGGCAGTCGCTCCCTGTCTGAATACGGTTGTTACACAGATGGGGACAAATGTCGTGGATTCAAGGTCATCAGGTAATTTTAGGGCTAGCGTCCAGGCTTTTCGAGACGATTTCGAATACATCCCTCGAGAGCGGTTCGTGTGACAGGATACGTTCCAGCTGCTGTGTCATGTGATGCTGGCGGGTGGGGTCATAGCGTTTCCAGCGACTCAGTGCGCTGACCAGGCGGGCCGCGATTTGCGGGTTCATGCTGTCCAGCTCAAGTACGCGATCGGCGAGGAACCGGTAACCGCGTCCGTCGGCCGCGTGGAACCGTACCGGGTTACCCTGGCAGAAGCGTCCGATCAGGGCGCGTACCTTGTTGGGGTTCTTCAGAGTAAAGGCCGGGTGTTCCAGTAATGCAGTAACTCGCTGCAGTGTCTCGGGCAGGCGTGATCCGGCCTGGATGGCAAACCATTTTTCCACCACCTGCGGATCATCTTTCCATTGCGTATAGAAGTCTTCGAGTGCTTTCTCGCGCTCGGGAAAATCGTGTTGTGCCAGTGTGCTGAGAGCAGCCAGTGTGTCAGTCATATTACTGGATTGTTCAAATTGCTGTACACACAGCTCACGGGCCTGTTGTTTTTCTGTTTCCATCATCCATGACAGGCACAGGTTTTTCAGTGAGCGTTGCGCCATATCGTTTGCATCAAAGCGGTAGGGCGCATCGCTTTGCAATGCCTGGTAACGCCTGGCGAAATCGTCATAGAGTTGTTCGGCAAGCGTTTTTCTGAAGTACATGCGTGCAGCATGGATGGCATCGACATCGACCGATTCGGATTGATCGGCAAGGTAAGCTTCCGATGGCAGGCTCAGCGCCTGGACGATCAGGGCCATGTCCAGTCGCGGGTCGTTGAGTGTCGCCCGGAACGCTTCGATCACAGTTGCGTCGATGTCCAGCGTTTGTTGTTTTTGTGAAGCATCAACCAGTTTCAGCAGGACATTGACAGCAAGCGTCTGTCCGGCATCCCAGCGGTTGAAGGGATCGCTGTCATTGGCAAGCAGGAAGGCGAGGGTCTGCTCATCACGGTGAATGGCCAGTCGTACCGGTGCGGTGAATCCGCGCAGCAGGGATGGCGTGGGCCGTTCAGCGACACCCGTGAAGGTGAAGCGCTGTTCCTGATCGAACAATTCGAGCAGCATTTCGTGCTGTGGAGCCATGCTGTCGGAGGTGCCTTCAAGCTGCAGGGGCAGGGGGCTGCCATCGCCAGACAGCAGCGCGGTCAGCAGTGGGATATGGAACGGTTTTTTATCCGCTTGCCCGGGTGTAGCAGGACAGTGCTGGCGCAGTGTCAGCTGATAGCGTTGCTGTTGCGGATCATAGTGGTCTTCCACATCTATAACCGGGGTGCCAGCCTGGCTGTACCAGCGTTTGAAACGGGTCAGGTCGATGCCGCTGGCATCCTCCATCGCAGCGACAAAATCATCGGTTGTTACAGCCTGGCCATCATGGCGTTCAAAATACAGGTCACAGCCCTGGCGGAATGTTTCTGCGCCGAGTAGCGTACGTATCATACGCACCACTTCTGCGCCCTTGTTATAGACTGTGACGGTGTAGAAGTTGCTGATCTCGATATAGCTGTCGGGCCGTACCGGATGCGCCATCGGACTGGCGTCCTGGGCGAACTGGTGTGCACGCAAAATATTGACGTCATTGATACGCTTGACCGGGTGCGAGTTCAGGTCGGCACTGAACTCCTGGTCACGGTAGACGGTAAAGCCTTCCTTGAGACTCAACTGGAACCAGTCACGACAGGTGACCCGGTTACCCGACCAGTTGTGGAAGTATTCATGGCCGATAATACTCTGGATATTGTAGTAGTCGGCATCGGTGGCAGTTTCCGGGCTGGCCAGTACGCAGGATGAGTTGAAGATATTCAGGCCCTTGTTCTCCATTGCACCCATGTTGAAGTCGTTGACCGCGACGATCATGAAAATATCCAGATCATATTCACGGCCGAATGTCTCTTCGTCCCAGCGCATGGCCTGTTTGATCGAGTCCATGGCGTGCTCGCATTTGTGACGGTTTTCGTGCTCGACATAAATGCGGATGTCTACCTTGCGGCCAGAGCGGGTGGTGAAATCTCCCTCAATGCAGGCGAGGTCGCCGGCTACCAGGGCAAACAGGTAACTGGGCTTGGGAAACGGGTCTTCCCAGGTTGCCCAGTGACGGCCATCGTCGAGTTCGCCCCGCTTTATCGGGTTGCCGTTGGATAACAGTACGGGGTAGTTTGTCTTTTCGGCGACCAGGGTGGTGGTATAGCGTGCCATGACATCCGGCCGGTCAGGGAACCAGGTAATACGACGGAAGCCTTCTGCCTCACACTGTGTGCAGAACATTCCGCTGGAGACGTACAGGCCTTCCAGTGCTGTATTGCTGTCCGGGTGGATGAGGGTTTCGATTTCGACGACGGCACGTTCAGGCATGCCGGACAGTGTCAGCGTCTCATCGTCGATGACCCAGGTGTTTTTATCACGCTCGATACCATCGACACTGAGTCTGACCAGTTCAACATCTTTTCCGTACAGGTTCAGTTCATGCCCCTGCACTTTACAGGCCGGGTTGCGGCTCACGGTCATGCGGCAATGCACGCGGGTATTCGCCGGGTCCAGTTCAAAGCGCAGTTCAACCGTTTCGACCTGGTAGGCCGGTGGTCGGTAGTCCGTCAGGCGAATGGCGCGGGGTGTTGCAGGAGTACCGTCTTTGGCGAGTTCGGCCATGCTGTTATCCAGGAATGCTGTCAGAAGAGTGCGCCATTGTAGTGACAGAGGCGGGTTACCGCTACAGTCGACTTCTACACGTGCGTGTGCAGCGCGTTACAGGGACCGGAGCGCCTTGATAATCTCGTCAGGCTCCATGCGCGAGGTGTAGTTTTTGTCAATATGGGCAGCGCGCACGGTACGGTCACGATCGATGACATAAGTTGCCGGTACCGGCAACTGCCAGCTTTCATCCAGGTTGGCGGCTGGAAGGTCCAGACCCCATTCCAGATACAGCGGGCGCAGGGTTTCGTGTACGTCCATGATCAGACCATACTCAGCCGCGATCCTGTTATGCATGTCGGATAGCACGTCGAATGTCAGGTCGAGTTTTTGTGCGTGTGTCAGCGAACTGTCCGGTTTTTCCGGTGAGACAGCGATCAGGCGTGCGCCACAGGCCTTTATGTCTTCTACGCGTCGTTGTAATGCATTCAGCTCCAGGTTGCAGAATGGACACCAGGAGCCACGGTAAAAGCTCAGAACCACAGGCCCGTCACTGAGTGCGTCGCTCAGTGTCAGATCTTCATTTGTTACAGAAGGCAGTGTGAAATCCGGCGCTTTGCCGCCCACGTTGACAGCGTTGTCAGCGGTATCTGACGCCATCAGCGATTCAAATGCCTTACCGACGGTTTCCTGTTGGGCGGCCGGCAGATTTGCAACAAAGGCCTCCAGGGCCTCACGGGTTTGATCAGACAGACTTTGCTGGCTCATTCGTCATCTCTCCATGTTAGCTGGCTAACTTGATTTTGAAATAGTAGTAGACATTCCCGAGGGGTACGCGCGCATCGTTGGCAATATCCGCGAGGGTGTTCTGCTTGAAGCCTTGCTGAAGAATAAGTTTGTCGGCTGCACTGATCAGGCGTTCGCGCTTGTCACTGATTCCTGCCATATAATAACCACAATTCTCTTATTATGTAGTATCACTATGATCTTTCAAGAGTATATTGAAAAAATACGCGCTGCATTCAGGTTCCATAGCCTGAACTGTAAGTAATATACTGTTCGTATATACTTTCGTCTACCTCGCGCGCAGGAAGCGCGATAAAGTAACAATAACCGATATTGTGCGCACAATGTCACACCCTACCGCTGGGATGGTGAAAGTCTGTTGCGCAGTGACAAGGCCGAAGTCAGGCGTTTTATGAGTGAAGCCCGTGACTTTGGTATTAACAGCGGTGTCAGTTTTCCACTGCATACCGCGCAGGGCGATTTCGCCATGCTGAGTTTCGCGAGCGAAAGCCTGCAGGCTTTGCCTGAGCCACGCCTGCAAAAGGAGTGCATGCTGTGGGTAACAGAGGGAAAAACAGCCTGGGAAACGTCACAGATTCTCAGTATTTCAGAACGCACAGTAACCTTTCACCTGCAGAATGTTCAGCACAAGCTGGGTGTCAATAACCGTCAGCAGGCGGTTGCCCGTGCTGTTGCGCTGGGTATTATCGAACCCCAGTTCGGCTAATACGCGGCAAACCTGCCAATGCCATAGCTTTACCCGCGCTGCCTGCACGGCAGTAACCGTAACCTGTTAAATCTGACAGTTACTACCCACCTCTCAAAACGATTAACTGACTCCCGTATTACACAGGGAGGATGGCTCATGTGCAAAATTCTGCTCGGTGGTGGCGATACCCCACATTTTGGTCAGAGTGTGCTGCTGGATATGTTCGCATTCCGGCATGAAGTGCTTTATCGACGTTTAGGCTGGGACGTACAAACACGTTACCAGCTTGAATATGATGAATTCGACGATAGGGATCCTGTTTACATGCTGGCCGAGGATGACTGGCTACTGGTCAATGCAAGGTCATTTGACGGGGACGAAACGGATTTGATCCAGTCTCTGCGCACAGCGGGATTTTTTATTCCTGGCAGAACAACTGCATTACGCCAGTCATGTGGTGTTGAATGGCTGGCGGACGGCCGTTTGCAGATGCACTGCTGCAGGCAGGCTTCCCTGCGGGAGCCGTGCGCCAGTTCACGGTTTGACGTACCGGAGGATGATAGCTTCGTGTTCGAATATCAGGCACCGGTAAAGCGTGCAAAATAAAGCGGGCAGGGTTATTTGAATATACGCGAAGCATCATTCTGGAAGGACATTGAACCCCTGTTCTCGGAACACCTTGTCGGGACAAGGTACTGTGACTACCGCATTCTTATGGATCGCTGTGAACAGGGTCTGAGGCGGGCACAACGTTCCGGTGCGGGGGTGATGCTGTTTGTAATCCGGTTCAGACACAAGGATAACCAGGCCGGGCAACATCATGACAGCATTCTGGAGTTGGCCTGTCAGCGCGTCTGCAGTTGTCTGAGGGCCTGCGATTCGGTGTGCAGACTTGATGACGGCAGGCTCGCAATTCTTTCCGAGGATGTGACTGAACCCGGCCTTGCCGCGCTCATGGTGGAAAAATTCCAGGCGGCACTTTCGCCGTCACTGTGCATCGCCCAATCCCGTTTCGAGTTGACCTTGTGTGTGGGGATCGCAGTACACCCGCAGGACCGGGGAGATGCCACGCAATTGTGGCGACTGGCGGAGTTACGCGCCAGGCAGGCTTTTGATAATGGCATGGATGCGGTAACGGCACCCGGCATTGTTGCCGGTGCCAGCGAAATGGAGTACTACAAATTAATCAGGGAGTTGCATCAGGCCTACAGGAATGGCGAATTTGTCGTTGTGTATCAGCCTGTGTTTAACATGGAGAGCCGAACACTGGTGGGCATGGAAGCCTTGTTGCGCTGGGAGCGGGATGAGCAACATGTGCTGTATCCGGCAGAGTTTCTCGATCTGCTCGAAGACAGTGGACTTATCGTGCCAATTGGCGAAAGCCTGTTGCATGATACCTGTAAGTTTGGTACCAGGCTGATGAAAGCAGGCCATCACGGTGTGCGTGTCTGCGTCAATGTATCAGGACGACAACTGGAAGATGGAGGCTTTGTGCTGTCCGTTCTGGATGCTGTCTATGATGCGGATCTGCCCCCGGTCCTGTTGCAGCTTGAATTTTCCGAACAGGTTTTAAAAGAACACGTCAGTTCGCTTTCACGTCTGTTGCCGGAACTCCGGAATGCAGGCGTCAGTATTGCCATTGACCATTTCGGCGTAACGGCGTTGTCGCTGGCAGACCTGGTACGCTTGCCGGTGTCACTGATCAAAATGGACCAGTCGCTGGTCGGTGGTGTGATGGATGACGCGGTTGCCCAGGCAATTATGTCGGGCTCACTGGCGTTCGCCCGGGGTGCCGGTATAGAGGTTGCTGCCGTTGGTGTGGAGGCCGACGAGCAACTTGGCGCACTGGACAGTATGGGCTTCAAGGAAGCCCAGGGCAGCGTATTTGTCTGCCCGTCATCCGCCAGTGGTTTGCTGGATACGTTTAGCGACTGAAGAATCAGGCTGCCAGGGTTTTGTCCCGGGCGCGGTTTTCCCACAAGGCATGCGCAAGTTCCAGCGCTTCGTCGGCAGTTTCGGCCTTGCCCATCAGCTGGAGAGCAATGGCTGCAGTACTGATGACGGCGGCCTCACCGTACTCATCCTCAATTTCACCGCGCCACAGCCCCGCCAGCTGTTGTACGTCGAGGTTATCTGCCTTGACGTGGCGTTGTTTAAACAACGCCGGCCATTCCTCTTCAACTAACCGGCCGTGTTGAACGCGCTGGACAAGGCAGGGGATGTCGGGGTTACGTTCAATCTCACCACCTTCACCCTTGATGACCGCTACGTTGGCTTCACCCAGAAGCTGGGCAGCTTCCTGGTGCACCGGTCGGTAACCCGGGTGAAAAATACCCTGCATGACATTTGGTGCATGGAAGGGATTAATGCTGCGTGCAATGGTGTGTACCGGTGAACGCAGGCCCATCAGCGGGCGCAGTTCGATAATCTCGTGCATTTTCGGACACAGGAATTCAATGTCCAGGTAGGCAAAGTTTTCCTGCTTCATCCGGCTGCAGGCTTCGGCGATGGACGTGCAGGGCGTTATACCCAGTGCGGCAAGCACGTCGCGGGTATAGATTCGGCCATTGGTGTGTCCGCTGGCGCCGTGCATAAAGACAGTGGTGCCGTTTTGCGCCAGCAGCAGGGTGGACAGAATGAACCAGGGCAGGTGACGGCGCTTGCCGGCATACGATGACCAGTCAAGGTCAACCTGTGGCGCATCTTCGGGGATCTCGATGCAATCGCGGGTTGCCCGAACGAAGCCTGAAACTTCTTCGGGTGTTTCCTCTTTCATCCGCATGAGCATAAGGAAGGCGCCCATCTGTACGGGTTCGACCTCATCCCGAAGGATCATGCACATGGCCTTCCAGGCTTCTTCCTCGGTGAGTGGGCGCGCACCGTTTTTGCCCTTGCCGATAATGCGAATGTATTCGGCAAAGGGGTGCTCTTCGTAGGATGTCATCTCAACCATGGTTTTGTCCCGCCACTAAAATCACATAGAAAATTTAAGGAAAACAACTTGATATAAAAGAGAGGATACCCCTGAAACAATCTTTCAGGAAGTACCGGCAGTAAAATCCAGCTTATCCACGAACCATTAAAATCAGGAAAATCACAAAACCCACGACTGCCGCGATCGGCAGCAGTGCCGCTTTCCAGTCATCCGCCGATCCTTTCGGGCCGTGCTTCATCATGTGCTTTGCCGCAGGCCACAGTTTCACGATCATGATGACCAGGAAAATCGCCAGCAGAATTTTTGACCACATCGGCATTTTCAGGCTCCCGACAAAAACAGGCCATACCCTGGGGTATGGCCTGCGACATGATGGTTCTACAAATTAGTCCGGCTTACAGCAGCAGATCAGTCGCGACCCGAAAATGCTGACAACAGGTGCAACAGGGCGACGAACAGGTTGTACAGGTTCAGGTACAGTCCTACGGTCGCACGGATGTAGTTGGTTTCGCCACCATTGACGATACGGCTGGTATCAAACAGGATCAGGCCACTCATCAACATTACAATGGCCGCAGAGATGGTCAGCTGCAGTACCGGTATGGCCAGGAAGATATTGGCGACAGCGGCGATCAGCACCACGATCAGACCGGCAAACAGGAAGCCGCCCATGAAGCTGAAATCCCGCTTGCTGGTTAGCGCGTAACCAGATAGACCCAGAAATACAAGACCGGTTCCGCCCAGTGCCGTGCCGACAATGCGTGCACCGCCGGGAATGGCGAACTGGTAACTGAGTAATGGCCCAAGCCCGAAACCGAGCAAGCCGGTAATGGCGAAAACGACAAAGATACCTGCCGTGGAATTTTCAGTACGAGGCAATACCAGCCAGATCAGCGCCAGGGCGCCCAGCGAAGCAAACATCGACATGCCGGGTGAGACTGTCATGGTCATAGACAGGCCAGCCATCAACGCACTGAACAGCAGCGTCATGGAGAGTAATATGTAGGTATTTTTCAGTACCTTGTTGGTCGAAAGGGCAGAGCCTTGCGACCGGATTACTGTGCTATCGAGTCGATTCATTTCCCGTCTTTTCCTCTTTTAACGAAATATTGAGATTCATTATACCTCACTTGCAGGCTTTGAGGGACACATGGGGGCTAAGTTCCCGATTTTCAAGACAGGACTTCCCGAAACCCCGGTAAATCGTATATCCTTGCGCCCGCTGCACGGAGAGGTGACTGAGCGGTTGAAAGTACCGGTCTTGAAAACCGGCGAGGGTTTACGCCCTCCGAGGGTTCGAATCCCTCCCTCTCCGCCATTTTCGCCGGCTCGACCTTCCCCTTAAGCCCTGTAAATAACAGGGTTATATGCGCTTGTAAGCAACCAGTCTTCCCTGTTCCCGGTTCGATGCCGATGGCTGGACGCTCAAATGCGGTATCGGCATAATCCAGCCAGTCCGTAATAATTATCGGGCATCAGCAATTTGCCGTTCAAGGAATGGACGGTATCTTCCGTATAACAATGCAGCACAACCACAAGGAACGAGGTTTATGGTATCTGAAATTCGAATTTTACTGGTCGATCACCAGTCACTGGTTCGCAGCGGTATACAGCGACTGCTCGAGGATGATCCACAGTTTAGCGTTGTTGGTGAGGCCTCCACGGGGGAGGAGGCGGTAGAACTTGCGCGTAGTGTAAAACCGGATGTTGTTTTAATGGATGTACAGATTCCTGGCATTGGCGGAATGGAAGCCACACGTCGGATTTGCCGCGTCTGCCCCGACACCGGTGTGGTGGTGGTTACCGTCGATGTCAGTGACCCTTTCCCTGCACAGCTGCTTGAAGCGGGAGCGTCAGGCTACCTGACCAAACACTGCGATGTCGATGAAATCACCGATGCGATTCGCGCGGTCGCGCGCGGAGAGCGCTATATCAGCGCAGACATTGCCCGCGAAATGGCCTTGTCCATGTTACCCGGCAAGGAACAATCACCGTTTGACCGGCTGTCACAACGGGAGATGCAGGTCATGCTGATGGTGGCGCAAGGGCAGAGCGTGCACCACATATCAGACCTGTTGTGCCTGAGCCCGAAAACCGTCAGTACCTACCGCTACCGCCTGTACGACAAGCTGGGTGTCGATAATGATGTCGAGCTGACGCATATGGCCATCCGTCACGGTATTGTGACCTGCGCGGCGCCGACCTGAAGGAAAGCATCGCCTGATTTGTAAGAAAATGGCGTATTTTTCTTAAGGAGCGACCCTGCCAGTCGTTAAACCACAACAGGTTCATAAAAAGGTTGTGGTGCGATGGCAGTGTTGCGCCCTTTTACAAGGGCAGAAGACAATCCGGTGGATGTGTTGCTGGTCGACTCGCGTCGGCTCGTGCGACAGAGTATCCAGCGCCTGTTGTCGGACTCCGACTTCCTTGCTGTAACGGGCGAAGCCTCCAGTTGTGACGAGGCCATTCGACTGGCACGTACCTGCCAACCACATATTGTTATTCTGAACCTGCAGGGCGCGAGTGTTGATGTGCTGGATGGCGCGCGCAAGCTGGGCCGCCAGTTCCCCGAGATCCGTGTGCTGGTACTGGCCGAGGAGACGGATATCATTATCCAGGAGCGCCTGCTACAGGCCGGAGTGGCAGGTTGTATCAGCAGCAGTTGTTCACTGGAAGAGCTGATCTCGGCCATTGATACTATATTGGCCGGTGAGCGATACCTGAGTGATGCGCTTGCGCAAAAGCTGGCGGAACGTCGTTTACCCGATCAGTCGGGGTCACCGTTTGATTCACTGACGCACCGCGAAATGCAGATTCTGCTACTGGTTGTCGAGGGCAAGAATACACGCAGCATCGCACGGGCACTTTGCCTGACCCAGAAGACCGTAAATGGTTACCGTCACCGTCTGCTGGGAAAACTGGGTGCTGACACGGAAGTGGCATTGACGCACCTGGCGATACGGGAAGGGCTGATTCGCGTCACTCAAATCGGTTAGAATTTCCAAAAACCTGAAACAGTTCCGTGATTTGCCGTTTTTCGGTGGTACTATCCTTGCATGGATGAAGCTAAACAATCTTCAGGACGGGGAAAACTATGAGCGAGCCGACACGTATCCGTGCACCGGAATTGCCCGACAATCTGGACTGGTTCAATACCGACGAACCACTGACGCTTGCCAGTCAGCGGGGCAAGGTGGTGTTGCTCGATTTCTGGACCTACTGTTGCATCAACTGCATGCACGTGCTGCCTGACCTGCTCTACCTGGAAAACAAATACCCGGACAGCCTGACCGTCATCGGCATGCATTCACCGAAGTTCGAGAACGAGCATGTTGGTGAGCAGGTACAGAAAGCCATCAACCGTCATCACATACGACATCCTGTGGCCAACGACCCGCGTTTCCAGATGTGGCGTGCCTATGGCATAAAGGCCTGGCCGTCGATTATTTTTATCGATCCGGAAGGTTACGTGGTGGGCATTCTCCGGGGTGAGGGACGTCGTCAGCAACTCGATGAGTTGATCCGCAAGCACCTGGATGCGGCAGAAGAGAAGGGCATACTGGCTACTTCACCCATGCCATCCGCGGTGCAGCCCGAGCCGGACACCATGCTCCAGTTCCCGGGCAAGGTGCTGGCAACGCGTAACAACCTTTATATTGCCGACAGCGGGCGGAATCGTATTCTTGAAACCTATCATGACGGCAAGGTGCGGCGCATTTTCGGTAGCGGAACGCCCGGCATGCTGGACGGTAAGGAAACCGCGGCCATGTTCAGCAACCCGCAGGGCATGACGCTGGTGGGTGACTTCCTTTACATAGCCGATACCGATAACCATGCGATTCGGCGCATTCACCTGAAATCCGGTGATGTCATGACGCTGGCCGGGGACGGCAAGCAGGGGCGCTATGTCGCTGACAGTTTCCGTGAGCCACTCGATGCACAACTCAATTCTCCCTGGGACCTGACTTATTACGAGAGTACCCTGTATATCGCCATGGCCGGGCAGCACCAGATCTGGCGCATGAACCTGAATCACCTGGCGATCGAACGCTTTGCCGGTTCCGGTCGAGAGGATATTGTCGATGGCCCGGTTGAATCAGCCTGTTTTGCACAGCCATCCGGCATAACCGCACTGGAGAACACACTTTATATTGCTGACTCCGAAACCTCTGCAATACGTGTCCTGCATATCGATCAGGGTACAGTCAGTACACTGGTCGGGAAGGGCTTGTTCGATTTTGGTGATCGTGATGGCGTGGGTCGGGAAGCGCGTTTGCAGCACCCTGTCGGTATAACCGTTGACCCCGAGCGCAATGCGTTATGGGTGGCAGACACCTTTAATTCCAAAATCAAGCGTATCGATCTGCAGACCAATGAAGTCAGCAAGTTCAAATTCGGTGTTCCGCTGGATGAGCCCGGTGGCATGAGCCTGTTCCGGGACAAGTTGTTTATCGCCAATACCAATGCCCACCAGATTGTCATGCTGGACCTGAGTACACGCATGGCCGAGGTGGTGAATGTGCGTGAAAGTGACTGACGCCGCATTTGACCAGGATTGCCGGCGCTGTGATCGGCTGAGTGGTTTTTTGCAGGAAGTCTCGGAGCAGTACCCGGACTATTTTGCACGCCCGGTGCCACCGTTTGGTGATCCCCATGCTCAATTGCTGATCGTAGGGCTGGCCCCCGGTATGCACGGTGCCAATCGAACCGGTCGGCCATTTACCGGCGATCACGCCGGGATACTCCTGTATCGAACATTGTATGAGTGTGGTTTCAGCAACCAGCCGGAATCAGTCTCTGCAGATGACGCGCTGGAACTGAAAAACTGTCGCATCACCAACGCGGTGAAATGTCTTCCGCCACAGAACAAGCCGACAACGCAGGAAATCAGGCAGTGCAATGATTTCCTTCATACGGAATTGACCGCGATGCCCCCCGGCAGCGTTGTGCTGGCACTGGGCAAGATTGCCCACGATGCTGTTCTGCGCAGTCTCGGGCTGACCTTGTCAAAGCATCGTTTCGCACATGCGGCCGAACACGACCTTGATCCTTTTGTATTACTGGACTCCTACCATTGCAGCCGTTACAACACCCAGACACGGCGACTCACCGATGACATGTTTCGTGCGGTTTTCCAGCGGGTGAAGACATTGCTGGAAAACTGAACCTCACGTCAGGGTATCATCTGAATGGAACACACGGATGTTGAAACGGCCTTTGATGCAGGCGATTTTCTCAAAACACTGACGTCCCGTCCCGGTATCTACCGTATGTTTGATACACAGGGTCAGGTGCTGTATGTGGGTAAGGCGCGCAATCTCAAAAAGCGCGTTTCCAGCTACTTTCGCTCCAGCGGACTGGCGCCAAAAACACGTGCGCTTATGAAGCAGATGGCGCGTGTAGAGGTGACAGTAACCTCGACTGAAGCCGAAGCCCTGCTGCTCGAAAACAACCTGATCAAATTACACAAGCCGCGTTACAACATTCTGCTCAGGGATGACAAGAGTTACCCTTACATCTATATAAGCACCGATGATGAATATCCAGGGCTCACCTTTCACCGTGGTGCACGCAAGGGGAAGGGGCGCTACTTCGGTCCTTACCCCGGTTCCGGCGCCGTGCGCGAAAGCCTGCACCTGCTGCAGAAAATGTTTCGTGTCCGGCAGTGTGAAGACAGTTTTTTCAGTAATCGCAGCCGCCCCTGCCTGCAGTACCAGATCAAGCGTTGTACGGCACCCTGCGTTGGACTTGTTTCAGCCGAAGATTATGCGGAGGACGTTCGTCACACCATCCTGTTTCTGGAGGGGAAGAGCACCGTGTTGAATACCGAACTGGCGAAGAAAATGGAGGCGGCAGCGTCCCGCCTCGACTACGAGCAGGCGGCGGTGTTCCGCGACCAGATTGCGAGTCTCAGTCGTGTGCAGGAACGTCAGTATGTCAGTGGTGAATCCGGTGATATGGACATCGTTGCGGCGGCGGTATCCGCCGGACAGGCCTGTGTGCAGGTGTTTTTCGTACGTCACGGGGTGAACCTGGGTAACAAGGTGTTCTTCCCGCGCACGCCACAGGACAGCAGTGAGCAGGAAGTGTTATCGGCATTTGTCGCCCAGTACTACCTTGAGCACCCGGTACCCGGGCGTATCCTGCTCAGTGCCGAACTTGATGATGTGGCACTGCTGACAGAAGCCTTGAGTGAGCATGCAAAACACAGGGTTGAGCTTTCCTCGCGGATACGGGGTGAGCGTGCGCGCTGGCTGAAAATGGGAAAGGAAAATGCAGCGCAGGCGCTTACCGCCCGTCTTGGTAGTCAGGCGGGCATGCAGCAGCGTCTTCACCTGTTACAGCAGATGCTCGATCTCGACGAGGTGCCGCGTCGTATCGAGTGTTTCGATATCAGTCACAGTCAGGGGGAGGGCACTGTGGCCTCCTGTGTAGTGTTTGACCAGGAAGGTCCGCGTAAATCCGATTACCGTCGCTTTAATATCAGCGATATCACGCCGGGTGATGATTATGCCGCGATGGAGCAGGCGCTGTTGCGTCGCTACACACGGCTGAAAAAAGAGGATGCACTACTGCCGGAACTGTTGCTGATCGACGGCGGCAAGGGTCAGGTCAGTTCTGCCCGGAAGGTCATGGAGGAACTGCAAATCACCGAGATCCTTCTGGTCGGTGTCTCCAAGGGACCCGAGCGGCGTGCAGGCATGGAGATCCTGCATATACCTGGCCAGCAGCGCGAACTGGACCTGGCGCCGGATTCCCCGGCCCTGCACCTGGTGCAACAAATTCGCGACGAGGCTCATCGTTTTGCCATTACCGGGCACCGGCAACGGCGTGCAAAAGCGCGCAATGTTTCACCACTGGAGGGTATTCCCGGTGTGGGCCCGCGTCGTCGGCAGCAATTGCTGAAACACTTTGGCGGCATGCAGGAAGTGGCCCGCGCCGGCGTGGAGGACCTTGGCAAGGTCACTGGCATCAGTCGTGATCTCGCACAAAAAATCTATGATACTTTTCACGGATAGGACACAATAAATACATGCTCTGGACCTTGCCGAACATACTGACCGTTTTTCGTATTGCGCTGATCCCGGTGCTGGTGCTGGTGTATTACCTGCCTTTTGCCTGGGTGAATGTGGCCGTGACAGCCCTGTTCGGCCTGGCTGCCATTACTGACTGGTTCGACGGCTACTTTGCCCGCAAGCTCGGACTCGTATCACCGTTCGGCGCATTCCTCGACCCGGTGGCCGACAAGCTGATCGTTGCCGTGGTGCTGGTGCTGCTTGTGCAAAGCAATCCGGCCTGGTGGTTCGTGGTGCCGGCCGCCATTATTATCGGCCGTGAAATTGCAGTATCCGCATTGCGTGAGTGGATGGCCGAAATCGGCGAACGCGCCCAGGTGGCCGTTTCCGTTATCGGCAAGATCAAGACGACAGTGCAGATGATTGCCTTGTTATTACTGCTTTTTCATGATCCCCTCGGACCGTTGCCCACGCGGGAACTGGGCATCACCCTTCTGTACCTGGCAGCGATATTAACGCTCTGGTCGATGATGATTTACCTGAAAGCGGCCTGGCCGACACTGTCCGGGCAGCAAAAATCCTGAATTCTGGCCGGGAGTTGACACCAGCCGGTACATCCCTACAATATGCGCCTCACTCGACGCGGGAATAGCTCAGCTGGTAGAGCACAACCTTGCCAAGGTTGGGGTCGCGAGTTCGAATCTCGTTTCCCGCTCCAAATTTTGTTTGTCCGTTAAATCGAACCTCGGCAGTCTCTCGATCGGGGTTTTTTAAACGCGGGCTTGCCCATGATCATAGGCTGAGTGGCAGAGTGGTTATGCAGCGGCCTGCAAAGCCGTGGACCTCGGTTCGACTCCGGGCTCAGCCTCCAAATCCTTTCGTTGGTCTTCCAACTTCTGTTCTGTACAATCCTTGCGAGTCTGCCCGGGTGGCGAAACTGGTAGACGCAAGGGACTTAAAATCCCTCGGTGGCAACACCGTGCCGGTTCGATTCCGGCCCCGGGCACCATTCCTCTTCCTGTCTTCTTCCTGAATTCATCAAATCATTATTAATGACTTCGACATTTCCAGTTCTGTCGAAGGTCGTTAACCTACTGTAATGATTAGTAAAATATATCTTCCGGTTAGTGAGGGTTGATACGGATTCGGAAATATTTACAAAAATAATCTTTGGCTGGCTTAGGTGGTGCGCGCCACCCCGGGCGATATAACATTAAGATATATCTATTAAAAATATATAAAATGCGGTTAAAGCCCCATTCTGGTAACTGCTTGATGTACATAAGCTTGTCGAAAAACTTTACATAAATTTTATTCTTAAATTTAAATAGTAATAAATCCAGTAAGTTAGTAAACGGCACAAATATTGCCTTAATTTCTGCTGAAATAAATCAGTGATTTTTTGTACGGTATATTGGCTGGTAAGCCGCTGAAACTGGACTACCATGTCTACTGTGCTTCAAAGATCCATGTGGGAATTATCCGATAGATGGTTTACCCGATCTTTAAAGGAAGGCTGATGAATAACAGCTCGCATTTGACCGGTTTGAGACACACCCTGTTTTCTGGCATTTTGATTGTTTGTAACTTTATAACCCCTGCGGCATTTGCTGAAAACTCCCCGTCGGCGGGTAACACGGCTGGTGCAACGCCAGAGATCGATGAGACGGTCCAGTCTCCGCTAGTGGTTGTTCCGCTGGGCGAAGAAGATGCGGTGATAATGCAGGATGAGATTTCCTGGAATAATCCAATCATTTCAGCCGGGTTCTCACCATCCGATTTAAAATCTGGACAACACAAAATCATTGACGAATCATCGCAGGGGACAAGTCGCCATACTGAGAGCGATTTTACTGTGGTTACAGCGCAGCATGAATTTCGGCAAGTGCCGCATTCTGTGCTTTTGGCGTTGATTGCACTCATCGTGCTGATCCCGGTTTCACGACGTACTCACTAGACCAGACTTAACATTATCTTCCCGTATACCGTGCTTGTCAGCCAGGTAAGCGCGTCGTTATCTGGAAATCAGAAGACGTGAATCTGCATAACGCAAGGTTTATACTTTGTATAAGGGCGAGAGTTAACCGGCGCGGAGGGTTGTCCGTGCCAGGTTGGCTATGAAAGCGTGAAAAATTCGAAATAACTAGGGAAGGTGTTAGTTTGGACGTTTGGGTGGTGACAAACAAAATGGAATGTCATGAGTAATCTTCTGGCTTTCGTTGCGGCGATAGTTATTAGTATGGTTCTGATACCACTTATGTCGCGAGTGGCTACCCGTTTTGGCCTGGTTGATCTTCCCTCGGAAAGAAAGGTACACACCACCCCTGTTCCGCGAGTTGGTGGTGTCGGTATTGTTATCGGAACCCTGGTACCGGTCATGTTGCTTCTGGTGCCGGACAATCTCATTCAATCCTATGTGTTCGGTGCTTCGGTGCTTTTTGTTTTCGGGCTTTGGGATGACGCATTCGAAATCGGGCACTACCCCAAATTTGTCGGGCAGGTTATCGCAGCATTGGTTGTAGTTTTGTATGGCGATCTCTATGTCACCCGGTTTCCGTTTTTACCTGGGGGTGAAATTTCCCCGGAATTCGGTATACCGTTTACCCTGATTGCGATTGTAGGCATGGTAAATGCCATGAACCATTCTGATGGTCTGGATGGACTGGCAGGCGGCGAATCATTATTCACTCTGGGTGCCATCGCCCTGCTGTCATTTATTTCGGCAGACGGTATGCAGGCTTTTACGATCGCCGTTGCCAGCATAGGTGGTATTTTGGGCTTCCTTCGTTACAACACGCACCCGGCGCGTGTTTTTATGGGCGATTCCGGCAGCCAGTTTATCGGCTATACACTGGCGTTTCTCGCCATTCTTCTTACGCAAAAAATCGACACTTCCCTTAGTCCGGCTGTGGTCCTGTTGCTGTTGGGTCTGCCGATAGCGGATATCCTGGTTGTACTTGCCAAGCGCGCCAGTCGTGGCAAGAATATTTTTCGTGCGACACGCAATCATATTCATCACCGGCTACTCGATCTTGGTTTTCTGCATAGAGAATCGGTCATTATCATTTACTCACTGCAGATGATATTTGTCACGACCGGCGTTTTGATGCGTCATGCAGATAACGTCATTATTACTGCCACCTATCTGATATATTGCCTGTTGGTCTTTACTGTTCTCGGTGTGGCCGAGCGGGCCGGGTGGAAAATACACAAGTCTGAACAACCTCATCAAGCCAGGCTTACACCTGACGAGTTTGGCTGGAATATTCTCGTCGTGCTCCCGCGCCGTTTCCTTACCATCGGTATCTCTGTATTCCTGATATCTGCCAGTCTGTTCATTGTTCATGTGCCGGATGATTTTGCCAAAATGTCGTTACTGGTGGCATTCCTGATTGCTGTCGATTTATTTACCGGTTACGGACAGCGCACGATCATGAGGCGGGTGCTGATATACATCATTGCCGCCCAGGTGGGGTTTCTCTGGATCAATCAGCGACCTGTCTGGTCAAACTATGCAGCGCTGGCAGAAGTAATTGTTTTTGCGCTAATGTCCGTCGCCTTTATTGTGGCTGTCAAGTATTCGCCACGCCGACGTAAAATTGAGTTCGAACTTACCGCTACCGATTATCTGGTGGCATTTAGCGTGCTGGCCGTATTGATAACGTCCAGGGCCGGGTTGTGGGACGTAAGTAGCGTAGCGTTTGTGGTTCAGATGGTTGTCATACTCTATAGCTGTGAACTGCTGATTACCGAAAATCGCGGGAAGTGGAGCTGGTTGAGCGCTGCATCGATGGTGGCCGGTCTGGTGCTTGGCGTAAGAGGGTTACTTACTGGCTAGCGATTTTGAGCCATAACCGGATTATTTGGCGTCGGGGCCGGGCGCGAGGTCAATGAGAAAGATCTCATAACCCCTGACGATGTAGTCAAGGCGCTTTTCGGACCGTCGCCACACAAGTGAGCCATGCTCGCCAAACCAGGTCTCCAGGTCCCGTGCAAGCGGTTTGCGTCCAGTATTCACTACAACCCATGCGCGCTCATAGCCAGTGACGACAGAGCTTATTTTTTCAGACCGGTCACGCCTGACAGCTCTTGGGTTTCCAAGGCCGTGTATCACGGGATATTTTCCGCGCGCATAGTAATCGAACTCGACCGGGAACGAGATCACAATATCACCAGGACGACGCGCAGCATCGATATAGGCAACTGCGGCGCGTACATCAAGGCTGTGCCTTCCGGTGTAGTGCGACAGAAATTCCGGCGTCATTGTGGCGAGCAGAATTGCTGTGAGGGACCAGGATACCAGGCGGCCCTGACTGGCGAGTGCGCGGCGCGCCTCCTCGCACAACACCCCCGCAAGCACGATGATCAGTGGTAAGGCATAGAACAAATAGACAGAACGCGAGTTCAGGAATGAGGAAGCTACAAGGACAAATGCAGCGGGTAGTGCGATACCGACCAGAAAGTACATACCCAGCCAGGCATTTCGGCGCAGGAGTACGAGCAGGCCGAAGAATGCCGAAACAGCGACGGGAAGTTGCACGTTGCGTATGATTTGCAGCAGCATCTCGCCGGGTCCATCACCCCATGATACACCGCGTGCCTGGCGCCCCTGCCAGATATCCCATATGAACGCCACGGCCCCCAGTGCGCCGAGTGCGCAGAGGGCGAGATAGATCCTGGCGACACGCTGCGACAGGCCTGCCTGTGCGGAACCACGGCCGAGGACCACCAGTAGTGCGTATGCCCCGAAAGACACGGGAACCATTACCACCGTCGCATGGAACAGGAAACCGACTGCAGCGGCCACCAGTGCCCAGGTAAGCCGCCCGAGGTCATCGCGTAGTAATGCCTGGTAGAACAGGTAATAGGACAGTGAACCGAAGAGAAAGGCGCCGGTGTAGAAGCGACTGAACTGTGAGTACCACAGGTGCCAGGCACTGAAGATGATCAGCAGGGCGCCGATCAACGCGGCATTGCGACCGACGAGATTGCGCCAGGTCACAAAGAACACGGGTACGCTGAGCGCGCCGATAAGCATTGCCGGCAAGCGGGCCGATAGCTCCGAGACGCCGAACAGCTTGAACGACAGCAGTGTCAGGGCGTAATAAGCCGGGTTGATAATTGACCGTACGCGCTCGGCAGCGAAGTCAACGGTATACACCTCGTCACCGGTAAATCCCCCATCTGGAAGAGCATAAAACCTTGTCAGGAATGCGAGAATGGTGAGTCCTAATGTCAGAATATTTGTATTTGTTCCGGCATCCGTCGTGTGCACCGACATTTTTGATTTCCTCCACGGAGCTGATCTTGCATTATCATTTTTTATAATATTACTGGGCTAAACTGACAATTCGCAAGGTTTTATCAATAGCCATTATTCATATAACATATTGTTAAAGCGGGTAAATATCTTTGGATGGCGCTCAATTTTTTATTGACCCATTATGAATTTCGATCAGAGTGCATAGTAACATTTATTGGCAATTTTTAGCTTAAATATCCGATTCTGTCTTGTAAATCAGACAGCCATATAGACATGTAATACAATCTCTTACGTCAGCACTTAATACTCACCGTCGTTTGATGGCGACATATTTGAGTAGGTATGGTTATTCATCGTGCTCATGCTAGTTCTAAAAACCGATTGATTACAGTTCAAAAGCCACTTTAACCATGTTGGCATCATAATTGCCTTGTTATATTTTGGTGAGAATGTTCGTTTTTTACGCCGTGCTGCAGCAAGGATATATATTGAGTAGATAAATGGCCTTGTAGTGGTTTTTGCTCCAAGACATTTGTGGTGCTGGTTTACAAGCACAGCCCGTAACACACGATCATTTTTCTCGGATTGAGCACTCAGTAATGGATAATGGTGCAGTTGTGTGAATTACAATAGGAATATTAAAATACAATTGGGTAGCCGTCTGGAATATCGGGAAAAACGGCGTTACGCCTTAGCTCTGCGGGTATTTGTGACGGCAGTCATATTCCCATTTGCACACCTGTAGTAGCCTGACCAAGTAGTGGGATGCTGGTCCGCAGAGGCCGATGGCCGTGTTAGTAGTTTCCGGAGTCAGTTGTGATGGCCGCGATGATAGAATTTAGACTCTGAGAGTTTTGATCGACGACATACCGGTCATTTTATATTTAGTAGAGGTGGTTTACATGAGTAGAAAGTCAATGTTGCAGTATGTGCTGCAGGTAGTATTCTTGGTGGCTCAGTTCCACTCCAATTTTTTAATGAATGCGAGTGCGTCGTCATTGCTGTACTCAAATAACTTCGATGCCGGTCTTGGTTCTGATTATGTTAAGGCGGGAGCCTGCTACCCTTACTCATTGACTTCTGCCTCTCCTGATGGGGGCGGTAACTACGCTCTACGAGTTATCATGAAAGGGATGGAAGGATGCGAAGAAGCAAACGGGGAGATCAAACATCGTGCCATGATGAGGCATGGGGTTGGGCTACGTTTTGCGCCTCGTACGCCGTATTGGATCGGTTGGCGTATATTTGTACCCAATGACTTCCCCACAGGGCGAGATGATGCCTCACTTATCTATGGGCTGATGAGTGGCAATACGCCTGGAGAAACTGCGTTCTTTATTAGGGGGTCGAAATTTACGTTGCTCAGACGATGGTCGGATGCTACGGGATTGAATGAAGTCAAGGAGTACGAGGCTCCTGTGCAGAAAGGGAAGTGGACGGACTTCGTGATATACACGGAGCGCTCTTGGGAGAATGACGGTGTGCTGAAGGTGTGGATGGATGGAAAGCTTGTTGTGAATGCTATAGGTAAAAATGCAACTAACTACAAGAATGATCCCTACATGCGAACAGGGATCTATTGGGGTACGAGGGATCGTTCGGATAACTATACTTTGTACTTCGATAATGTTCGCGTCCAATCGGGGGCTGATGGTTATGATTTGGTGAACCCAGCAATAGGGCTAGCAGCACCGCTTGCACCAGTATGGGCTAGCAATTGATATGAATCGGCCCAATTTCACTAGCACTTTTGGTGCTGTTTGTAGTGGCATAGTGAATTTGGCCACCTGCTTCTGGGTAATGTAATCACTCTTACAAGGAGACAGGTGACAAAATGAAGCAGATAACAAAGATCCTTCAGCTCGGAGTTTCGGTTGGAATGTGCACAACTGATCGTCGATCAGGGCTGCACGGTTCGAGTGGCATGTGATTCAATGGGCGTCAGCAAGTCGATGCTGGAGATGGAGAACAAGGTCTAGCAGCTGCGGAAGGAGCGCCGTATCTATATCTAGAAGCTGGAGAAGCATGTGCCGCGCATTGAGATGGAGAGAGACACCCTAAAAAAGGCTACCGCGCTCTTGATGTAGGACACGCTGAACAGTTCACGATAGTTCATTGACCTCAAGGGTGTTATCCGGGGAAGCCCTGTGTGAACTGTTTGGCGTTCACCGCAGCAGTTACCGGGCATGGCGGGATCGGCCAAGGGGAAAGTACCTGCAGAGGAGCTGCAGCCTCGGGAACAGATCAATGCGGCGCATTAGCTCAGCAATGGATCAGCGGGCGCACACAGTATCGCGAAGATGGTGACCACGGCGGGTACGCCGTTGAGCCTGTACCGGGCCAGTCGGCGAATGAAGATACTGGGACTGTTTGGCAGCCAGTTACTTCGGTTGTATCCTGCCTTACCGCTGCGGTATCGCGATACTATACACAGCTACTGTACAATTTATGCTTTCAATGATGTATAAACGGGGCGAAACCGTTCAAGTAGATCTTAGTATTTCTATTTTTGCCCTGCTAATTTTTTAACGTGTGTATAACCACGTGGCGTCAACTTTATTCGTAGGAACTCCCTAGACAATGCCTGTATTTGCGCTCATGTGCAGTATGCAGTCGTTTAATTGAAGCGGGAGTGGTTATTTCCACGCTACAGAGAGCGTATCTTAATTATGCATGGTCATCATTATAATCAGTTTCTGATTTCAGCGACGGAAAGAGAGGTAGCACCTGGGTTTGAAGCGACCAAACATGGCGGTTGGATCCTATATAAGAACGGAGATCTCCCATTATTATTGCTTCAAACGCTTGATGGGAAGCCATTGGGTTGCATTTTAGGACTAATAATTGACACTCAGGTCAGCGTTTTATTTAAGGGTCCCGTTATCATACCGATTTTGAGTAGTGATAGCTGTGCTGCGAAGGAAATGGCCATTCACCAGTTTCTCGATCGCGTTGGCGGTCGATTTGTGTGCATTATTGCTGATGGTGATCTTCAGAGGCTTTATCTGGATGCCGCTGGGTCGCTTTCATGCGTCTATTCCAATCAACACGGTATTATGGCTTCCACCCCAGAGCTTATACTCAATGAGAAAAGCTATTACTCCGATATGGACCATGATTTGGTAGCGAAACTGGATGTTTCCTTTCATGGATGGTTTCCAGGTGGCGTCACCCCGCATAAGTCGATTTCAAGATTGTTGCCAAATCACTATCTCGATCTGCGTAGCTGGCGACAGGTTAGGCATTGGCCAGAATCAAAGATTGAGATGACTACATCGGCCGAGTGGACAGCGAGTAAAATTGCGGATAATATTAAAGCCAGTATTCGAGCTGTTACGAATGCGCGCAAAGCTTATCTTCCAGTTACTGCAGGAAGAGATTCAAGAATGCTTCTCGCGTGCGCAAAGGCCGAATTGGATAGAACCAAACTCGTCATATTTGTCGATATCAAAGAGAATGTCGATCAATATATAGTCAGAAAGTTGGAATCTATTTTTGGATTAGATGTTGATTATTTACCAATCGCTTACGCATCCCTCGAAGAACGTGACCAATGGTACTACGAGGTTGGTCATTGCGTCGGCGGACGAATTTCCGAAATATATCCAACATTAAGAAAGTTAGATCATAAGCGGATCATCATGCCTGGGTTTGGTGGTGAAGTAGGTCGAGCTTATTATTGGTCAGCAAAGGATACTCGGTCTACGGAGATTACCCCCGAAGAACTCTTACGCCGTTTTCATCTTCCACCGCACCCAGTTTTGCGTCGTGCGCTTAGAGGTTGGTTGGCTGAGGTGTCTGAATTGCTTGATACGTTTCAGTTGCTTGATCTTGCATATATCGAGCATAGACTTGGTGCTTGGGGTGGGCCGCAAACCTATGGGCAAGTGAAGTTTACTGATCACATATACCCAATGCTACATAGAGCTATTTTTAAAGATATCCTTTCATTGCCGCCAGAGTATAAGGCTGGTAACTGCCTTCCAGTGGATATTATACGTAAAGAGTGGCCTGAGCTACTTAATGTGCCCTTTAACAAATATCCTGGAATAAAGGGTGTGATCGAAAAAGGCAAGAAAATTCGTAGATTGCCAAGCAAGATCAGTAGGATTATCCGAGGATACTAACCTGATGCCTCACTCGGCTTAGAGTTTTAGCCCTTGCTTGCACTAAGTAAACTTCGGTGGAATGGGTTCTACCCCAATATTAAGTTCCTTGCATCGACAGTTGCAGGCTTCAATGCCGTGCTATGCCTCTACCAACGTGGCTTACCCCCTTCAGGGGCCCACTCAGTTTTCAGGCCGCAGGAGGAGCGCTCCATCGGGCTGTTGTCGCAATAATTGCCGCGTCGTCTCATGCTCTGGGACATCTGATAACGCTGCAGCTTCTGCCGGAAGGACAGACTCGTATACTAACATCCTTGATCTGAATGGAACATGATGCCTGTCGGCTCGCCTCTCGATTCGAATTCCATGGTTAAGGTCTTACTTTCTGTTTTTTATCGGTGAATGAGAGGCGCACGTCTAGTTGTCTTCTTTATGGCGGCTTACGGTATAATCCTATCTGTTGTAATATGCATATAGCAACTCTTGGCTATTTTTGGATAATTAATTCGGTAATTCTTGATAAGGTTTATTGCTATGTCTACGGTAAAACAGTTGATACCACACGACCAAGCGTTGCTGGTTACTGGATCACTCAATGCCATGGAAGATGACCGTGGTCACGATGACCGGTCGCTAATTCATCCGGTTCAGATAGTTCTGGATGGAGACGTAATAAACTGCTCATGCTTTGATTCTTTGGGTGAGTTAGGTGTTAGTGCGCTGGTAGTTGTGCAGAAAGACCCGCTAGTCACCTATATTACGACAGGTGCGGATTTGATCGAATTATCTATCGAAAATGATGGATCTGCCCAAGTTAGGCGGATTGAAATCCCAGCACTGAAAGATGTACATGAAATGTCTTTGCTCGACGGCGTGCTCTGGCTTGCGAACACGGGTTATGATGAGGCAGTGGCAATTGATCTTGATGAGAAGTGTGTTGTCAAAAGGATAGTACTGGGGAAATTTCGAGGCAAAATACGTGCATCTTTACCCTCTTTTACTGGTAATGATATCCAAGCAGTAGATCGTTACCATTGCAATCAGGTCTTCCAGGATATCAATGGCAAGTTATGTGCCTTAGTGCATCATACGAGCGGAAAGCAACTCCTTAAGAGAATTGCAAGAAAGGTGATTAAGTCGCAAGGTGATGGAGGGGTTGTTGATCTCGATACGGGGCAAGCGGTCTCGCTTTCATTGAAGGGGCCGCATAGCGTGCGCTGTGTGAACGGTGATTATTGGGTATGCGATAGTGGGTCAAGGATGCTTAACGTTTATGACGCGACTTGGCGGTTAAAGAACAGATTGCCTACTCATGGTTGGGGGCGAGGTGCTGATTTTTCAAAACACCATGGCTTGTATTATGTAGGAATATCGGCAGAGCGAAAGCGTTATCGTGACCGCCCTGATTATAACGACCGAAACCTAATAGAGGTTTTTAAGACAGATGATGGTGAGTTATTGGGTGAAATTCCAATAGTCGATGGCATTGAGCAAATAAATAATGTTTACTTGTTGCAGCGGGGTGTTGTCGAAACTTTGCTCGGTCTCAAGTTATCCTCATGGGTATAAGCAAAGTTCGGTATCTACTTTAATGCTATTTAAACACGAGTCAGATTCCTGAATGCTACCAAATTTTCTTGTTGTCGGGGCACAAAAGTCAGGAACGACGTCACTTCATCATTATCTGCAGGCGCATCCGGATATCTATCTTCCTGCACAAAAAGAAACCAAGTTCTTTGTTCACGAGAAGTACTATTGCAAGGGTACAGGCTTTTACGAAAACGAGTATTTTTACTCACGCAACAACGAAACTGCAGTTGGCGAGGTAGATCCGGACTACCTGTATTATGAAGGGGCGCTGCCACGCATCGCGCATGATCTCGATCTGGCATCCCTGAAGCTGATCTTTATTTTTCGAAACCCGGTCGAGCGGGCTTTTTCACATTATCTCATGAGCTACCGTCGGGGGCAGGAACCACATACCTTCGAAGAAGCAATCGAGACGGAGTCGGTGCGTATTGCCGAAGGCCACATGGAGAACTTGCGCTACAGCTACGTCTCCCGCGGCTACTACCTGCGACAGGTGGAGCGGTTTCTTGGGTATGTAGATCGGTCACAGATGTTATTTTTGCTGGCAGATGACCTGGAAGCCGATCCATCAGCGTGTCTGCAACAGGTATACACTTTTCTCGGCGTAGCCAGTGATTTTGTTCCATCCAGTCTCGGTGAGCGCTTTCACCGGGCCACCGTTCCGCGCAGTCTTTCGCTGCTGCGCTGGATCAAGGAACCTGGTAGCGGGAAGCAACTGTTGCGTTTACTGATACCATTTTCATCGCTACGCCAGTCGCTGCGCGCGTGGCTGTTGCGCATCAACCAGACGAACCCCGGCGATCTGGCGCTGAATCCTGAAACACGCAAGCGGCTGGTAGAGTTGTATCGATCAGAGAATGCCCGGCTCGCGGCGTTTCTTGATCGCGATCTCGATCACTGGAACCACTTGCCGGATAGTCCCGGGCGGCAGTCATGAAGACGGACGGCAACTTCCGCAAAATCGCCAAGGGCGGCGCAGTGTTTACTGGCGGATCGATCGGTGCGACAGCCATTCAGTTCGTGACAGGGCTGATTGTCATTCGTTTGCTGGAACGCAGTGACTATGGTCTGATCTCTCTCGGCACAACGGCTGTCACAATTCTCACAGTAATATCCATGCTGGGTTTCAGGACTGCTGTACCTCGCTTCCTTGCCAGGCATCGGGCGCAGGGCAACAAGGTGATCGCCGGCGAGGTCGCAGGCACTGCGCTGATGTGCGCAGTGGTTCTGTCCAGCCTGTTCGCACTGATGCTCTACGGGCAGGCAACGCTGGTTGCGCATATGTTCGATAAGCCGGCCGTGGCTCCGGTCTTCAGGATGCTGGCATTAATGCTGCCCGCAATGGTCCTGATCGAAACATTTTCCGCCATTTTCCAGGGGATGGAAAATGTACGAGCCAAGGTGATATTCCAGGATCTGACGATGAACCTGATGCGACTTATCCTGCTGCTCCCTGTAGCAATCGCAGGGCTCGGATTCCAGGGAGTGTTGTGGGCGTATGTATCCACCGCCTGGATAACGCTGGCGATCTATCTGGTCTATGCCATACGCAATGTGAGAGGTGTCCTGCATCCACAAGTGAGTTGGGCAGTGACCAAGGATCTGCTATGGTTTTCGTTTCCGTTACTGGGTGTGAGCATCATGACCAATGTGGTTACCTGGGCGGCGACACTTACACTTGGTTACCTGCAACCGGCCGAGGAGTTGGGCCGCTTCAGTGCACCACTCAGGCTTGCCGCTATCCTCCCGGTACCTCTTGCGGGTATGACCTTCCTTTTTCTTCCGGTGGTCAGCAAGCTCGTGGCGCGCGATGCCAGGCAGGAGATTCTGGAACTCTATCGTAGTACCACCAAGTGGGCATTCATTGTGACGATGCCTTTGCTGATGTATTTCGTGGTTGATGCGGAGTTTATGGTCACGCTGCTGTTTGGCGCTGCGTATCACGATTCAGCCAACGTACTGCGTATCCTGATGATCGGTTTTGCAATCAATGCGTTTACGGGTCCGAATGCGTCGGCAATAGTAGCCTTCGGAGACACAGGTACACCGTTCGTGCTGGCCATGCTGGCTGCGGGGTCGGCAGTGTTGCTATGCCTGTTGCTGGTTCCGCAGTATGGTGCGTTGGGGGCTGCGTTGGGCACGGCGATAGCCAAGTCCGTGTCGCATGTGTTGATGTCTGTCATGTTGTACAGGAAGTTTCGTATTCATGCACTGACCGCTGCGTTCCTTAAACCTGTGTTGTTTGTAGCCGTGGTTACGGCGCTGGCCGGGGGGCTCCTGCACAATGTGCATGTTGAAAGCCCGTTGCTCCATTTATTACTCTTTCTCGGCGTTACCGCACTGACCCTGAGTGCACCGCTTGTCACTCGGACACTGGTGAAGGCGGACCTTGATCTCATCGGTTCAATCGAACGGCGTATCTGGGGGAAACCGAGGATTACCAGGAAATTGCGCCGATGGGTGGTCGATCAACCCGCAGGACAAGGACCGGAAAGATGAATCTGGTGTTTCACATCGGGTATCACAAGACGGGAACAAGCTGGCTGCAGCAATGCTATTTCCGGCAGCACCCCGGGATTGTGCTTCTGGGTAATCCCGAGCAGCCGTGGGAGGACAGTTTTTTGTCGTATCTCATCGCTACGCCGGATACGGATTTTGAGCCTGGGATAGCAAAAGCACTGTTGGTAGAATGTGTAAGTGAGGCCGGTGATTCACCTTCTGAACGTAAGGCACTGCTGGTTTCTGCAGAACGCCTGTCGGGACATCCATTTTCAGGTGGGTACGACAACGTAAGGATTGCAAGGCGGATTGCTGGCGCGTTTGTTGATGCGAAGATCATCTGTGTGGTACGTAATCAACGCGATATGATTTCTTCGGTTTATAAGCAATTAGTGTCAGAAGGATTCCCTGGTACGCTTGAGCAACTTGTGAGTTCACGTAGCTGGAAGACAACGTCTTTCAATCTTGCCTATTTCGAGTATGATCGACTGATTTCGCAATACCATGAACTGTTTGGAAAAGACCGTGTATGCCTGTTGCAATACGAGCTGATGAGGAAAGATCTGGCCTCTTTCCTCGGCAGACTTTGTACATTTATGGGGGTCGACCACGTGGAGCCTAATTTTCAACAGGCGAAAAGCCGGGTTAATCCGAGTCTCCCCGATGCAAGTATAGGGATGGTGCGCAGACTCAACTACTTTCGAAGAACGGAGCTGTACCCGTTCCCTGTATTTAATCTGAATAGAGGTTACAGGCGGCTACGGAGCCTGGCCGTCAAACTGACTAGGGGAACATCCCTGAATGCATCGCGGCAGGACGGGCAGTTCCTGCAGGATCTTTGCGCATCTTATTCAGAGTCAAATGCACGGCTGGCAAGTATGCTGGGCGATGAATTCATTGAATACTGATTAAGGCCGAGTTGTGGTTATCGCGTATCTTATTTCTATCATCGCACTCGTACATAACATGTTTAACCTTATTCCGGGTAATACGCGTGCGGGTGGGACACGCACGCTGGATGCCGGTCTGGTCATAATTTTACTTGGTCTTGTATATTACGCGTTGAAACTTCGGCGTAGTACAGCGCAACCCCTTGCCAATTTTTTTTCATGGTATGTGTTCTTTTACCTTTTACTCGTTGTAGTTCAGGTAGCTGTTGCCAGTCTCAATTATTCGCAATCCATCCTGGACGGATTTATTGCAGCACGTCACCAGTTATATTACCTTTCCTTCCCTGTTTTTTTGCTGGGTTTGAACGATCTTCAGAAAGTAGAGACTTTCATGAAGGCATTTACGGGGCTGGCTATAGTCCTGATCGTAATTTCACTGGTTAATTATTCAGGTTTCACTATGTTCTACCATCAGCGTGCTGAAGGCCATGGTGTCCGCTCGGGTATAGTGCGTGCTTTTATACCGGCAATGAGTATTATGGTCATGGCCGCGCTGTGGGAATTCTGGGCCTACCTGAGGGATAACCGCCGTTTCTCTATTCATCTTGCCTCTTTTATGATTGTCTATGGCGCTATCATATTCCGGCAGACCCGAGGTCGTATTATCGCAGTTACATTGACACTGGTATTAATGCTGATAGCCAAGCGGCGTTTCAAGTTACTCGCAGGAGGGGCGGTTCTTCTAGTACTCGGGCTCGGGATTCAAATGCTTGTTGGCAGCGAGAGTATTCTGTTGAATACGTTCGAATCCGCTTACTCGGATGTTGCCCAGGGTGAGGGAACCTGGAGTACCCGCATGAAACAGATACAGTCCTCCTGGAACGTATTTATGGATAACTTTATGACAGGCAGTGGCGGCCTTGTTATTCGCCAGCAGGAGGGCGGATGGGCGGGTTGGGGGGATCTTCTGACTGTGGCTTTTAACGCTGATCTTGGCTACTGGACGTGGCTGAAGTTTTTTGGTTATCCGGGGATCGTGTTCCTGTTGGCGCTGGTGCTGGTTTTCTACAGGTATGCGTTGCTATGTGGTAGTCACGGGGAGCGTGCCTACATTGGTCAGTTCGCGGCTTATCACTTTACCTGCATTCTTATTTCGATGGTAACCATCAACTACCTGACACATCCTGCAGGTATTGTCCTGCTATGCCTGACGATGGCGATCGTTGTACGCGCTGCGAAGGCAGAGGAAACCTCCCTGGCAGAACCCGAAGCTGAAATACCTGCAGAACGGAAAATATCACCTTGGAATCCATGACGGTGATGTTGCACATAATACTGGACCGGGATTGTTCGTCGGTTTTCAAGGCGTCTTCACTATGAACCGGGTAGCCATCATACTCGTCAACTGGAACGGGCTTCAGGATACACTCGATTGTCTCGCATCTTTATCCGAGCAGTCATTCAAGGACTGGGTTGCTATCGTGGTTGATAATAATTCCCGTATTGATCCATCCGCGATCGAGGACCGTTACCCGGATGTGGTGTTGCTCAGGAACAAGGATAACCTAGGGTTCTGCGGTGGAAATAATACGGGTATCAGCAAAGCTGCCGAACTTGGAGTTGATTACTGCTGGATATTGAATAACGATACGGAGGTGGCTCCCGACTGCCTTGAGAAACTCGTGCAGTCACTTGATCAGGATGCCGGACTTGGAGCTGTTGCGCACCCCATTAATTACTACGATGATCGCAAGCTGCACTGGTTTGCCGGTGGATATTTCAAGGATGGTTTGCCCGCACATCACGGTTACTTCAAACCCGTGGCGGAAACACGGCCACTGCCGGCAGATACAGAATTCTTCACCGGATGTTCATTCCTGGCTCGTACCAGCCTGTTGCAGCATCTGGGCGGGTTCGATGAGAACTATTTCTGTTATGTCGAGGATGTCGACCTGTCCATGCGCATCAAGGCGAGTGGTTTTCGTATTGGCTATGTTCCGGATGCCGTTATCTGGCACAAGGTTTCCCGCTCATCAGGGATACGTTCCCCTGTCAAACTGTACTACAAACACAGAAATATGCTGTATTACCTGGCCAAGTTCGGCCGGCCGGCGCAGGTCAGGTTGCGCTGGTGGATGATATCGATGCGTTTCATCCTGTCGTTGCTCCTAAAGCACCATGATCCCGTAGCTGCGTGGGCACTCGCGCGCGGACTGATACATGGTGCAACGAATCATATGGGCAGAATGTCGTTATAGCTTATGGGTAATTCGTCGATGCACGTGGTTGTTATCCCGCACGGTTTTCAGGAGCACTATGCTCTGGGCTTCGTTAATGGTCTGGCAACCAATGGGGTGGCTGTCGATTTTATCCGTGCAGATAATATGGATAGCACGCTGTTGCACCGTGATATTCGTTGGTTCAATCTTGGTCGAAATACCGATTCCAAGATTGGTGCAGTAAAGAAACTATGGCGCTTCCTTGCCTATCATACCCGACTGGTTAATTTTGTCGCAGCACGTCGGGGGAGTGTGGTGCATGTTATCGGTCTGCTAAGGACCCCCTTGGTAACAGGCGTCATCGAGGGGCTGCTGTTTCGCACATTCGCAGCCAAGTATGTGCTGACGGTGCACAACCTGTTGCCTCATGACAGGCATACTGTCATGAATAAGTGGTTATTCCGAAGGATCTACCGTATTCCACAGCTGCTGATCGTCCATACTAAACGAATGAAGGACGAGCTGGTGACATCATTCGGTATCAAGCCAGAGCGTATAGTGGTTATGCAGCATGGTCTGAATGATATTGTTCCGGATAACAACGAAACCCGTGCCGAGTGCAGGGCTCAGCTGGACTTGCCATCCGACGTTTGCATATTGCTGTTTTTCGGTCGCATCGCCCCATACAAAGGCCTGGGGACCCTGCTGGATGCGTTTGCAGAACTTGACGGTAATTCTGTTCTGGTGATTGCAGGTGCCCCGGTCAGCCAGGGATACCGCCGCAAGATTGAAGAGTTGATACAGTCACACCCGCGGCGGACCAGTATCATATGCAGATTCGGGTTTGTCCCGAACACCGAAGTCGCATCGTATTTCCGTGCAGCCGATGCACTCATGATGCCATACAGGCACATTGATCAAAGTGGCGTGTTGTTCCTGGCATTCCGGTTTGGTTTGCCAGTAGTCGCTTTTGACGTCGGAGCAATGCGTGAATATGTCCATAAGGACGTCGGCGTACTGGTTGCGGGGGAGAGCGCGGGAGACTTTGCCCGGGGAATACAGGTATTTCAGCAAGAAGCAGAATTGCGCTTTGAAAATCAGGCTGTCAGCGACGTCACCCGTCGTTTCAGATGGGAGGTTGTTGTGGAGCCGCTGATCAGGGCTTTCAGCGAGAGCGCATAGTGACTCTGGTGGTATCTGGCTTCAGCAAGGCAAGGCAGGGTCGTGAGCCAGCTTAATAGAACCGGAATTCAGCCGTTACGCTGGGAAATCTTTGCTGAAATCCCGAATATGATGCTTGTAAAACGGTCCAATTTGCATAGTGTTGCTCTAGCGTGTTGTGTCAGTGATGGCGGCTGGTTTTGTCGTTGAACGTTGAAATCAAACAGATCCATACGCGGATAATTCAATCACTTACGCATACTCCTGGTATTCTTTGTCGTCAAGTGACGATGCTATCTGCCCAGTGGAGGGCTTGCCGGGACTTCACAATACGCTGAAAATTGGCGTGAACAACCGGTTTACAAAAGCATATATCAGGCTTGGCACTATAGTTGCTGGATTGGGTGAGGTTGTTATGGTTGGCTTACCTGTTATATATACTCGCGATAGGATCGGTTCTGTGGGTAACAGGACATACCACACTGGTTTTAATGGAATATTTCAGTTTCTTGATGTAATCCCCGGTGTAAGAGGCATATCCAGGCTGTGGCCTGCGATCATTAACGAGCAAAGATGCTACATCTCATTGGCTTTGCGTTAACTTGTGATAACCGTCATATCCCCTCTGTCAGGGGGGCGGTACTATATACATCGGCTGTGTAGGTCGCTGACTGGCGGTAGCAGGTAATGCTGGCCGGCTACTGAAATTAGGTGTAGTTAAGGTGATTGGTATGTTTAGAGGACTGATTAAAAAGGTGTTATGTGTGTAGGCGCTGATCGCGAGTGTAGCGTCGAGCATTTCGGTAACCTGGGCGGCAGGCCTCGTTTATACGAACAATTTCGACCTGGGAAGTTTTGGTGATGTCAAAACCGAGCGGGATTGTAATGCTAACGCATTCACACTGGCGGCTTCCCCTGCACGTGATGGTACATCAATGAAGGTATTTAATGATGGTACGAAACCGTGTGCCGAGCCTAATGGAGAAATGAAACATCGCACGGAGATTCAATGGGGTGCCAAGACCAGCTATTCAGAGTTGAATAAACCGTACTGGTTCGGTTTTAGCATGTTCATACCCAAGGACTTCCCTACCAAAGCACAAAATTCGGACTCGGATATCGTGGCGCAGTGGATAGGTGGCTCCTATGGTCCGAAATTGTCATTTCAGATAACTGCTGGAGAGCAACTTGCGGTACGCCGTGACTGGTCAGCGAATTAAGACGATAAAAGAAACGAAATGACTCATGCCAAATTCCCGAACGATAGGGGTGTCTGGACTGACTGGGTTATTTATCGTGAGCGTTCCTGGAAAAACGATGGCGTTTTAAGTATCTGGAAGAACAGGGTCAAGGTTGTGAATTTTGTCGGATCTACAGCAATTAATTACGTCGCGCATGGCGACGGCGGTAATATAAAGTTCAAGAATGGCATATATTGGGGTACACAGCCCCGTGATGTGAAATACACGCTTTTATTTGACAATATTCGTACCTCGGATGTTGCTAATGGTTTTGATCTCGTGTCACCAGGCAGTACAGAGACTGTTTCCGCGCCACCACAGCCGCCTAGCTGGATGTAAGCAGGCGCCCCATACCACCGCGCAGGCCTGCCGCCAGGACTTTTTCCGGATTAAGGCCGGCTCCTGACAACAGGTCTGCGCTCAACTCGCAATTTCTGCTGTATTTCCACGCTACACTGGCAGCCAGCGCCTGATAACAATACTATATACAGCTTGTGGCTGGTGTGCGCCCGCCATATGAGCCTGGAGCCATACAGGAATGATCATTCATTACCTGGCAACAGCTGGTTAACAATTAATAATGAGCAGCAAATGTATTCGGAGAATCCACACCCAAATTTTTTTATAGTCGGCGCTGCAAAAGGGGGTACGACCTCGCTACACGCATATATTTCACAGCACCCCCAGGTGTACATGTCACCTATCAAGGAAACCAACTATTTCTCCCAGGCTGATATGCGTCCCGAGCTCTTTAACCACGAGTATCGACAGGATACCAGGCTAAACCTGCCTCGCTATCTCTCGGGCACTATGGAAAAGCATGTACATATTGCCAATGTCGAGCACCGGGAAGACTATATCCGGCTATTCCACGGTGTTCGTGACGAGAAGGCAATAGGTGAGGCAAGTACTTCCTATCTGTATTGCCCTTCAGCGGCCGCGCGAATATCAGAGGCGTTCCCGGAAGCGCGTGTTGTAGCGATTCTGCGCAATCCTGTTGAGCGGGCCTTTTCACACTATCTTATGAATCTGCGTCTGGGTAAGACGCTCGATACTGATTTTATTCGCGAGGTTGAGGCAGATTACCAGCTGGTAAACAAGGGTTGGGGCGTAAGCCGGCTATATCTGGACCTTGGGCTATACAGTGAGCAGGTGAAGCGATACCAGGAGCATTTCCCCGCCGAGCATGTACACATAATTGTCTATGACGATTACCGGGCTAACCCCGGTGAAACGATGTCTGCATTGTGCCGGTTCCTCGGCATCGATGAGCAGGTTTCCATGGATCTTTCCCGTAAACACAATGCCGCTGGTGTGCCACGGTTGAAATATCTCAATTACATATTGACGCAGTCCGGCGCCATCAGTGCTGTAAAGCGAATTGTCCCTGGTGCATTAAAACAACAGCTGAAGTCGCTCATGTACTCGGACAAGTCGGTTCCAGAGATGGATGCCCGTGCACGTGCCCGCCTTGAGGATTTCTACCGTGAAGATATCACTCAACTGGGTGACTTGCTCAACAGGGATTTGTCGGGCTGGCTGGCTAACTGATATCATTGCTACAGGCATATTATAATGTGTCTCAGGAAGCAAAATGATTATAAGCGATAAGCATAAATACGTATTTATCGAACTACCGCGTACCGGCTCCACGGCAATTGCCAACGAGTTGCGTGAGCAATATGACGGGATCCCTATACTTTACAAGCATGCTACCTACGAAGAGTTTCTCAGGGATGCGACGCCTGAACAGCGTGAATATTTTTCATTTTCGGGTATCCGAAACCCACTCGACGACGTAGTCAGTGTATACGCCAAGTATGCACAGGATCCGCGCAAGCTCTATCGGGATCCTGAAAAACTCAAGGTTCAGAGCCGTAACCTGCTGGAGCGTATACGTGACCGAAGACGTGTACGATTCATTGAGCGTGGTAATGCAGAATTCGCAGATTTCTTTTTGAAGTTTTACCGGTTTCCCTACAGTCGATGGAGTGAGTTATCACATACCAGTTTCGACTTCCTGATCCACTTTGAACGTCTGCAGGAGGACTTCTCTGAGGCACTGACTCTGATTGGCATTGAACCCAGGCGACCGTTGCCCGAGCGAAACCGCACAGGGGGGAAGGCGAACGACTATTTGTCATACTATACGCCCGAGACCATAGCGCGTGCCAAGTGGGTGTTCGGGCCCTATATGAAGAAGTGGGGTTATGCATTCCCGGAAGAGTGGGGCGAAGTGAACGTATCCTGGTGGAATCAGCTGGAGTTTAGACTGGTAAATAACCTGAAGGGCACTTACTGGAAATACCTTCGCCCGCAACTGGCCAAGCTGCGCTCCATGGCGCATCAAGGGGTTTAGCCGTTGAGCAGTAATTTCGTTTATTTTTAACCTGCCAAAATGTCATCTCCGGCATACAACCGGTAAGTTGTACCCAGCTCGCAGCACCTTTGCCGCATTGTAAGGTTAAGCGCGACAAGGAGTTACCATGTCTTTCCGCTTATCGACTTGCCATAGCTGCATTTGTAACTATATTTCACCATTAAATCAGAAAGTTTTTTCACCGGGTAATTTCCAGCCCTGTAAGCGAGCAGGGCTGCCTCTGTATATCATTACAAGAAAGGAGGGCGGCTGTGAATATGACTGAAAAGCAGGCAGAAGCTATTGCCAGAATTCCATATCTACGGGATGGAGGGTTTGCTGACCTGAATCTGGCCGGGACACTGGATTATATGCGTTATCGCTATGTCGAGCCCATGAAAAAAACATCGATATTTCTGAAGCAACCATGGCGGATTGTGCGGCTGGTCTTGGTTGGCTCAGTTTTGCGTATCTTCTGTACGGAGGAAAACAGGCAATTCTGATTGAACCTGACAGGCAACGTATCATTGCTGCAAAGGAAATTGCCGGAATTCTCGGGCTCTATGACCGCTGTTGTTTCGAAAACGCACTACTGGAGAATGTCAGGCTGCTGGATAACAGTGTTGATGTTTTTTGCAGCATAGAGACTCTGGAGCATGTGGGAGGGCATAATGTTTGCGCGTGCATAGAAAATATAGCCCGTGTGGCACGTCAAATGGTGTTATTGACCACACCTAACAAGCTGTTTCCGGTGATTGCACATGATACGCGACTGCCTTTTGCCCACTGGCTTCCAAGCCGTCTTCTCCAACACTATGCAAAAGCATTTGGGCGGCTGGATAAAGAGCAGGGTAATTATTTTCTGGCACCCTGGCATCTCGGGCCACTGAGGAGAAAATTTCACTCCAATGCTTCATACCAGACATTTTCGTCTATAGATGAATTTGACGGGTTCTACCCTCACTATCTGCCATATGGCCGGGATACACCGGGACGATATCGTACAATGCCGTCTGGTGCTAAGAGAGTATTCGTGAAGTGGGCTGGTAAATTCCTCGGCTCTAACGCATACATGATATCTCCGAATCTGTCCACAGTCTGGACTACAACAACGCGCCCTGCAGAATCTTCCGGTAGTCAGCTCGGGAGTGTCTGGCACTAGACCTTGCAACAGTTTTTAATGCCAGTTTGATTGCAAAGAATATGCTGTGCTAACCGGGTCAAAGCATGGAAATCCGGTCGGTCTGGACAATACCCCTGTCCCGTAATATGTCACTATGACTCGCTTTCCTTGTTTGGCGCTAGCCAAATCAGCATAATACTGCCTGTCTCACTGGCGCAAGAAAGCTGAGTCTAGGACCTAAAGATGCAGTATGAATGCTGATCCCGCATGAATAATAAACGTATAGTTATCATTTCCCCCTGCCGTGACGAGGAGACGACGCTGGAACGTACCATTGCCAGCCTGTCTGCACAAACTCGTTTGCCGGATTTGTGGGTTGTTGTTGACGATGGCTCGAGCGATCGTACGCCGGGGATTCTACAGGAAGCCGCGCAACGACTTCCCTGGCTGCGGGTTGTTCGGCGAGAGGATCGCGGTACTCGTAAAGTGGGTGGTGGTGTTATCGATGCATTTTACGATGGCCTGGCGGCGGTAGACATCGATTATGACTTCGTTGCAAAAATGGACGTGGACCTAGAATTTCCCCCACGTTACATTGAACGGTTACTTGAGTATTTTGACCGTGATCCTGATCTCGCTGCAGCCAGTGGCAAGGTGTTCCGCCCCGAGAATGGGAAGCTGGTGGAAGAATACATGATCGATGAGATGGTGGCCGGGCAGTTTAAATTCTATCGTCGTGAGGCATTTGAACGTATTAACGGTTTTGTCCGTGATGTGATGTGGGACGGAATCGACTTTCACCGTGCCCGTATGGAGGGTTACCATACCGCCAGTATCCACGATCCAGACCTGAAGATTATGCACCTGCGCCTCATGGGCTCGTCACACCGTAGTGTCTACCATGGGCGCTTGCGCTGGGGAAGCGGTCAGTGGTTCATGGGTTCTTGCCTGTCCTACACGGTAGCCAGCGGGGTATTCCGGATGAGGGAGAAGCCATACATCCTTGGCGGACTGCTGATTATTGCCGGTTATTTAATGGCTGCGTTACGTGGTGAACGCCGTTATGAAGACATGCGTTTTCGCCGTGAACTGCATCGTTGGCAGCATGCCCGTCTTAAAGCGCTGTTGCTCGGGCGTAAACCTGCATGAGTACAGAGCATTCTACCTTATCGCCAGTGGGTATAATTAAAACAGTTACGCTGCAAGGGTTACCGCTGGCTTGTATTTCAGCCACTCAGCTGGTTGATCACGTATTTGAAAGCTTAAGTCGCGGCCAGGGAGGCTGGATCATAACGGCCAACATCGACCATCTGCAGCGCTACGTATCGACTCCGGATATTGTTGATCTCTACAGCCATGCAGAAGTTATTGTGGCAGATGGTACCCCTTTGGTTTGGGCGAGCCGACTGTTAGGAGATCCCCTGCCAGAACGCATTGCAGGTTCCGATCTGGTGTGGACGCTGGCTGAGCATGCAGCAGAAAAGGGACGTAGTATCTGCTTGCTTGGTGGTGCGCCAGGTGCAGCTGAAGGTGCTGCGAAACAGCTATTGGAACGTTTCCCGAATCTGGTTATCGCAGCAACTTGCAGTCCGACCGTATCAGAGCAGCCGACCGAGGATGAAGTGGAAGCAATACGTAAAACACTCCAGGCCGCCAGTCCCGATATTGTTTATGTTGCAATTGGTTCACCCAAGCAGGAGCGCTTGATTGCTGCGTTGCGATCGAGCCTGCCAGCTACCTGGTGGATCGGTGTAGGGGTTAGCTTGAGCTTTGTAGCCGGGCATGTCTCCCGGGCGCCCAGGTGGGTGCAGCGACTGGGGCTGGAGTGGGTGCACCGAATGCTGCAGGAACCCGAACGACTCGTGAAGCGCTATCTTTTTAATAATCTACCGTTCACATTCCGACTGTTCGCACGCAGTCTAGTTACACGCTTTACGAGTGCGGGTAGCCGCTAATTTTTGGCAGGCTCTATTGAACTTTCGTCTGCGTTAGATATGTCGGCACTGTCAGTTAAAGGTTGTGAGGTGGCTACCGGCAACCCGAGATAGTGCTCAACATGATGCATTCTCACGCTGCCCGGATCATCGGACCAGCGCGCCTCGAGATAACTCGCATATTGGCTGATAAGTCCCTCAATCCGTTCCTGGCGTTCAAGCGCTTCGGAGCCTGTATCGAGGGGCGCTGAAAACGCGACATGTATTCGTCCATTAACATCCATATTGGCGATAACCGGTACGACAGCGGCACCTGTGCTGACGGCAAGTTCGGCGAAACCGGTAGCAAGATTCCGTATCCGCCCATGGAAGGGCACCTCTATGCCGCTGCTGCCTTTTAAGCCGTCCGGTACCATGTGCAATATTCCACCGCCCATCAATACCCGTCTGGCCTGGTATGTCTGGCGCAGCAGAAACGATGCGCCGCCGCCCACTTCGATTACCTTGAGTCGGTCAGCGCCTTTGGCGCCGATTTTTTCCAGAACATTTGCGGCCTCGACCGAGTGCAGGTCATAGCCCTGCCGAAGCAGCAGTAAGGGAATACTCCGTGACAGCCCGATATGACTGCTGATAATAATCAGTCCCTTGCCGGCCTCGCACAAAGGCTGCAGTTGTTCCATTCCGCTGAACCTGACCCATCGGTGGAACTCCGGATCGGAACATCTGGACAGTGCAAAGAGTCGCCAGTAAATGCCATAGCTGCAGGCGAGATAACGTGCGCCGGTTGAGCGCGGATCGACCGGTTTTTCCGACAGTGGCAGGATCTGTTCGAGCGCCTTCAGTTGCTGTTGGAAAAAAAGCTTCTGGATCGGACGCAGCTTCCAGAACCAGGCCAAGGTGCGTGAGCCTGCGCCATAGGGTACCCGTGAGACAATGCGTTGCCAGAGCCTGTCGGCCCGGGTTCGTCTTGTTAATGCGCGTAGAAGTCTCACCAAAAATGCGGGGCGCTGTCGACCAGCCTGTTTTTTCGAGCTCATCCTGGCGTACCCTACCTTAAAGGGCGACTGCGGGCCACCCGAAACCAGCTCTGGTTTTTATGAAAAGGGACGTTTATGCTTACTATCTATACGCAGCCGAGTGCTGCACAATCATTGAGTTTTTCCGGCTCAAATATCTGGAGGTAACATGACAAGCCTGGAAGAAGCCCAGGAACGGGTCAAGAATATCATGGAGCAACAGCTTCAGATTTCTGTAAATCCTGAAAACTACGAGGACGATCTTCGCCTTGATTCAATGGCTTTACTTGAGCTGATTGTTGGGTTGGAAAAAGAATTTGGTGTTGCTGTCGATGAGGAAGAACTGGATACTCCGGAACACTTCAAAAGTGTTGCAAGCATCTCGAAATTTGCGTTAAAACAGCTAAAATCCTGAATTATTAAAGTATCGAAAAAATGGACATGGACGAAAACAAGCCTACCGAAAAAACCGAACTTGGCATGCTGCGCATCGACCTGCAGGATTCGCTACGCCAAAGTTCCGTAGATCCACGCAAACTCTCCTCATTCCAGCGTATCCTGCTAACCACCGATGGCACTGTCACCGAGATACTGGAGGCCCAGCTCTGGGAGGCCATCCATATCGTCAAGCTTTTCCAGGATATAACCGATGCGGAGACCGCCATTCCTTTTCTGGATATTGGTCCAGGCACCCGGATCATGGTGCGCAAGGTTTTGTTACGGGGTAAATACAGTCATAAGAACTATATTTATGCAGAATCGATCCTGGTGCCGGAACGTCTGCCCGACAACATACGCGAGAGTTTGATGGAAACGCAGAAACCGATCGGGCAGCTGATTATGCAAAATCGTATGGAATCATTCAGGGAAATACTTACCTGCAAACTTGAAGAAGCCCGCGAGCTCAGTGAGTATTTCGATATACCGGATGATGCGATGCTGGTTTCCCGAACCTACCGCGTATTTGCAAATCGCCAACCGATTATGCTGATAACCGAAAAGTTTCCCGAAGCCGCTTTTCAACAAACTGACTGAACGAAATCATGCTCTACCAAATGCTCGCAGACACAGTGCAACGCTTGCCCTCCAACACGTTTATGGAGTGGGGCGAGAATACGCTCTCCTTCCAGGATTTCCGGCACGCTGTTGACAGGTTTTCTGCAACACTTGCTGAATCGGGGGTCAGGTCCGGAGATGCCGTCATTCTGCTTTTGCCGAACGGCCCGGAGTTTGCGACAGGGGTATTTGCTATCGCCAAACTGGGTGCGATTGCTGTCCCGCTGAATACGGCGTTCCAGGATAAAGAGCTTCAATTTTACCTGCAGGACAGTCGGGCCCGCACCCTGGTGACGACGACTGACATTCTGGATTCACACAATGACCTGATCGATGAAAGCCGTGACTGTCAGGTCATCACTGAGATCCCGGTAAGCGCTGAACCCACTGCAGGCGAACAACGTCAACCTTTGAAGGGTCCGGTTTTATACCAGTACTCGTCCGGTTCCACGGGTACGCCAAAACGCGTGATCCGTTCCCAGGAGCAGCTCGTACACGAAGCCAACAATTTCACCGCTACCGTTAATATCAGTTCATCGGACCGTATTCTCACTGTCGTGCCCCTGTTCCATGCGCATGGTTTTGGTAACTGTCTGTTGGCCGCTGCACGTACCGGCGCGACCATGGTGGTATTGCCTGCGTTCAAGCGAAAGTCCGCCCTGAACACGCTTGCAGATAAAGGCATCACTGTTTTTCCGGGCGTTCCTTTCATGTTCAGTATCCTGGCTGATTCACCTTCCATCCAGGGAATGCCCTTGCCCAGGCTGCGGTTGGCCTTCTCCGCCGGTGCTCCACTGGCCAGGGAGACCTTTGACAACTTCAGGGGAAAATTCTCCGTACCTGTTCGCCAGCTTTACGGTTCAACCGAGTCGGGCTCGGTGGCGATAAATACTGGCTCCACTGATGGCGAATGCTGGTCCTCGATTGGAACCCCCATGCGCAATGTCGAAGTCAGGATTGTTGGCGAGAACGGCGAGCCGGTTAGTGCAGGTGAAAGTGGTGAACTGGTTATTTGCAGCCAGGCGTTGACCCATGGCTACGCCAATCTTGACGAAGTTAACCAGGAAACGTTTCGGGATGGCTGTTTCTGGTCGGGTGATGTCGGCCACAAGGATGAGAATGGCAATATTTACATCACAGGACGCAAAAAGCTGTTTATCAACGCTGGTGGCAATAAAGTTGATCCCGGCCAGGTGGAAGAGGTGATCGCCCGGCATCCCGCTGTCAATGAAGTCGTGGTAGTAGGCCTCCAGGGTCAGTATGGCCAGGAAATCATCAAGGCAGCCATTGTCAGGAACGAAGGCCAGGAGTGCACGGCTGAACAGATCAGGGAATGGTGTAACGGTAAGCTTGCCGACTTCAAGGTTCCGCGCGTCATTGAATTCCGTGCAGAAATCCCGCGCAGCCCGCTCGGCAAGATTCTACGTAAATATTTACAGGAAGATGTGGCCTGAAAACCCGAAGTAGGTAGGGCGGGTGCATAAAGCCAAAATAGTCGGATTAATTTACACCAATTATCCTGACATCTGATTTAAAATATCACGTCAAAACTCGCTGGCTTCTTGCCTCTGTCGTAGATATTTACAATAATAGCTCCTGTGGGGTGATATAGCTTGAAGTTATGGGGTAGTGTCTTTAGACTATTTTAAGGCATCCTGATTTGAAGCGGTTCCAGACTATGTTTTGCAGATCAGATATGTATTTAATGTTTATCCTGGAGTGATATAAGAATGTCGGGAAACCCATTGATATTTGAAGACCTGTGGGCGATTTTACGCAGACGTAAATTGCACTTTGGGATACCTGCGGCAATTATTCTGTTATCAAGTATTGCTCTCGCATACAGCCTGACCCCCGTTTTTGTCTCCACCGCGACGATATTGATCGAGGAGCCGGAGATACCCGAAAATCTGGTGGCTTCAACCGTGACCGGATTTGCCTCCGAGCGTATCCAGATGATTCGCAACCGGGTTATGACAAATGATAACTTGTGGGCGATTGCTGAAAAGATAGATTTATATCCTGGCGAGAGAACGATCGAAAACCAGCAGGCTGTCATTAAAAAGATGCGTGAGAATATCGGCCTGGACATGGTGACTTCCGAGGCTGTTGATCCAAAAAATGGTAGAGCCATTACCCCAACGATTGCATTTACCGTTTCTTTCGGTAACGAATCCCCCGAACTTGCCCAGGCGGTTGCGTCAGAACTTGCTCAACGCTATATCACGGAGGATCGCAGCAGCCGAACGCAGAGTGCGCAGCAAGCCTCATCGTTTTTAAAAGATGAGGCGCAACGTTTACAGGATCAGATTTCAGATCTCGAGGCCAGGACGGCAGCTTTCAAGGCGAAGAATGCGGGTTCCTTGCCAGAGTCTTTCGAAGCCACTTCAAGATTTCTGCAAACTGCGCAGCAGCAACTTGAGCAGCTTGACGCCAAAATGGCTCCACTGGAGTCTCGTTACGCATTCCTGAAAGCCCGCTTGACCGGTTTTGGGGCGTCCGCAGAACTTGTGAAAGCACGTGATGAGCTGGCTGCAGCGCGTGAAAAATATTCTGAGATATATCCCGAAGTCATACGTTTGAAGCAAGCAGTAGAAGCGCTGGAAGCCGAAGTCAATCAGGGAGGCAGTTCTTCCGACTATGGTTATGCGAGCAGTGATCCGGCATACCTTGCGCTGCAGTCGGAACTGCAGCAAGTCGGTGGCGAGATCAGTGCAATTCGCTCGCAGCGTGCCGATCTGAATCAAAAAATCGCAGAGTACCAGTCACGTCTCGCCAGGTCTCCGGAGGTGGAGCGAGAATACCTGGCACTGAATCGTAACCTGACCCATGATATAAGCAGCTACCGTGAAATCATGGAAAAACTGGCGAGTGCGCAGCTTGCCGAGGAACTTGAGCGGTCGCAGAAGGCGGGCCGCTTTACGCTCGTTGCAGCAGCCAGTTACCCTACCAGTCCCAGTAAGCCAAATATACCAGCCATAATATTGCTGGGTTTCACCTTTGCAATCGGCGTTGGGGTAGGTGTAGCCGGGTTGGCAGAGTATTTGGACCACCGTATTTATGGACCCAAAGACCTTGCGGCGGTCTTCAATGCGCCTCCCATCGCTATTATTCCGGAAATAGCAGGTTAAGATGAGTATGGATTACATAAAAGACGCCGTTGCTATGCTGGATCGTGCTCACCCGTCGTACGGACTGGTTGACTCAAAGCCGGAGATGACAGGTGAAATTGCCTATACACAGAGCCAGGTTGTCAAACTGGATAACAAGCACCTGCAAAAAAACCACATTCTTACCCCGGAGAGCGATAAGGTCGTCGTTAATGCCTATAAGTTATTGCGAACCCGTATATTGCAGCTGATGCAGCAGAATGGATGGGTAACCCTGGGGATTACCAGTCCGGGTCCGGATGAAGGGAAGACCCTGACCGCAATCAATCTTGCTATCAGTATGGCCATGAAGCTGGATTACACTGTGTTGCTGGTTGACCTGGATTTCAGAAAGCCAAGCATTTCCGAGCGGTTTGGTTTTCAGGCGAAATATGGCCTCGGTGATTATCTTGCGGGAAAGGTCAAGCTTGAAGAGGTGTTTGTCAATCCAGGCATTAACCGGTTGTTGCTCCTGCCTGAGAAAGAAGCACGGAACAATAGCTCAGAAATTTTATCGTCGACGGGAATGGAGAGGATGGTCGACGAACTAAAAAACCGGTACCAATCAAGAATCATAATATTTGATTTGCCCCCGGTGCTGGTAGGGGATGATGTGCTCGCGTTTTCAGGTCTTGTTGATGCGACACTACTCGTGACCCAGGAAGGGAAAACGACGACAGATGATTTGAACAAAACGGTTAGTTTATTAGAAAACAAGAACGTGGTTGGTGCTGTATTGAATCGTTCTTCGGTAAAAAACGAATTTTCGAATTATGGCTACTAGGCACCTCTGATTAATCCGTCATACCTTCCTTTTCTCTATCCCGTTATATTCCGGTAAGCGCAGAAGCCGCTGCTACTACCAGATTCGTCTCAAGCAACTACACTATAATGTCAAAGGACTGTTAAGGGACTATGCGGGTTCAGTTCGGAATCAGCAGTCTGTCGGGTTAATTTACAGTAATGCACTGTATATTTGCTGGTAAACGACATGATAGAATACATAACTTATCGTTATATATATACAATCTGTGGGTGTTAGCCCCATGAAGGCTGTCGAAATGTTTTACATTTCTAGCCCGTGTTGGGTCATAAATCTATATGGATTGGTTGTAACGCTTTGATGATGCGAAGAAAATAACGTGTGGCACACTATGTGCACTCTATAGTCTTATCGTATCTCGTGTAACCCAGCCATGCACTTCAGGGGTCGTTCTGTGAACTCGAATTGTGAGGTTGATATTACTTATGCCGACAATTGACACCTACCGCCACTGTTTGCAGACGCGCTTAATCACCGCCCTGTATTTTCTGGTTCATGCAGCACGTTCCATCTCGGCTGTCACAATCCCAATCCTTTTGCTTTTTGCATTCAATCCGGGCACGGCCATTGCTGCCTTCCAGCAGGACAGTGGTGCCGGTGGTGTCGTGTCGATGGAGGCGGAGAACAATTCTGCGAACGTGGTGGCATCGGATGGCCACGCGTGGTTGTCGGCGGGGGGGAGTTTCCCGGGTTTTGCGGGGACGGATGCGTTGCAGGCGTTGCCAGCAGACGGCGTCACTCATGGATCAAGCTATTCGACGCTGAGTCCGCAGCTGGATTTTCAGGTGAATTTCGTGGCGAGCGGTACGCACTACCTGTGGATACGAGGGCTGGCGCCCTCGACAGGATCGGATTCATTGCACGCAGGGCTGGATGGCCAGGAGTTTGGTTCGGGGAAGAATCTTCGGGGTTCCGGGCTAGGGAGTTACATCTGGATCAGCACGAAGGCGAACGGGGCGCGGTCGACGCTGAATATACCCGCGCCAGGTGAGCACACGGTCAACGTGTGGATGCGCGAGTCGGGTTTTGTGGTGGACAAGGTGGTGTTGACGACGGATGTGGCCTTTGATCCGTCGACGATCAACGGAGGTCTGGGACCCGCTGAAAGCAGTCAGGGCAGCCCGACCAGTGCGGACCTTGCTGTCACGAAAGGCGTGGATAACAGCAACCCGGCCGAGGGCGGGACGATCACCTATACCGTGACGGCAACGAACAACGGTCCGCTGGATGCCACGGGTGTGGTGTTAAGCGATATATTACCCGCCGGGCTGGCATACGTCAGTGATGACAGTGGTGGTGCCTACGACAGCGGCACGGGTGCGTGGAGCGTAGGCAGTTTGCCCAATGGCAACCTGGCCACGCTGAATATCACAGCGACGGTGAATACCGGTACTGCTGGCAGCACGCTTACCAACACGGCGAGTGTAAGCGCGTTGAACGAACCGGATCCGGTCGCGGGCAATGACAGTGCCAGTGTGAGCCTGACAGTATTTATCCCGGGTGGCGGTAGCGGTGCCTTCCAGCAGGACAGTGGTGCCGGTGGTGTCGTGTCGATGGAGGCGGAGAACAATTCTGCGAACGTGGTGGCATCGGATGGCCACGCGTGGTTGTCGGCGGGGGGGAGTTTCCCGGGTTTTGCGGGGACGGATGCGTTGCAGGCGTTGCCAGCAGACGGCGTCACTCATGGATCAAGCTATTCGACGCTGAGTCCGCAGCTGGATTTTCAGGTGAATTTCGTGGCGAGCGGTACGCACTACCTGTGGATACGAGGGCTGGCGCCCTCGACAGGATCGGATTCATTGCACGCAGGGCTGGATGGCCAGGAGTTTGGTTCGGGGAAGAATCTTCGGGGTTCCGGGACAGGGAGTTACATCTGGATCAGCACGAAGGCGAACGGGGCGCGGTCGACGCTGAATATACCCGCGCCAGGTGAGCACACGGTCAACGTGTGGATGCGCGAGTCGGGTTTTGTGGTGGACAAGGTGGTGTTGACGACGGATGTGGCCTTTGATCCGTCGACGATCAACGGGGGTCTGGGACCCGCTGAAAGTAGTCAGGGCAGCCCGACCAATGCGGACCTTGCTGTCACGAAAGGCGTGGATAACGCCAACCCGTCCGAGGGCGGGACGATCATCTATACCGTGACGGCAACGAACAACGGTCCGCTGGATGCCACGGGTGTGGTGTTAAGCGAC